>NZ_JBEPBM010000002.1:0-447761 GCF_040299205.1 Streptomyces sp. NPDC000983
AATCCACCCCGAAGGGCTTCATCGTTCGACTTGCATGTGTTAAGCACGCCGCCAGCGTTCGTCCTGAGCCAGGATCAAACTCTCCGTGAATGTTTTCCCGTAATCGGGATGACACCACGAGAGCGGTGCGAGAGGAGGAATAATCCCCTCGCACACAGCGTCCTCGCTGTGTTATTTCAAAGGAACCTCGCCCCGGCCGATGGCCGGAGACGGGGTATCAACATATCTGGCGTTGACTTTTGGCACGCTGTTGAGTTCTCAAGGAACGGTCGCTTCCTTTGTACTCACCCTCTCGGGCTTTCCTCCGGGCTGCTTCCCTTCGGTCTTGCGTTTCCGACTCTATCAGATCTTTCCGACCCGATTTCCTCGGTGCTTTCCGGCTTTTCGGCCTTCCGGCGGTGTTGACTTTATCAGATCCTCTCGGCGTCTGACTCCCAGTCAACCGGGCTTGTCCTCGCGGCTGTTGGGCCGTTCCGACGTTTCAAACCCTAGCGGATCCTCCCGGCAGTTCCTAATCGGGCTGCCGAACCCCATTCGAATTGAATTCGGGCACGCCGAATTCATCCCGGCTGGGAGATCGTGCTGGTGGTTTGTAGTGCCGCTTCAGCGGCGGAGGTGCTACCGAAGAACCGTTACGGCCCCGCGGCAACCCGAAGAACTTTACAGATCCGCCAGGGGGCCGTCAAGCCCCGCCTGTCAAGATCTTTAATCCAGGTCGGTGAGCCGGCCGCCAGCGTCCGGCTGGGCGTGCTCCACCCTGCGCAGGAGGCGGGTGAGGACCTCGCCGAGGGTCGTGCGCTCCTCGGGAGACAGGTCCTGGAGGAGCTCCTCCTCGAAGACCGAGGCGAGGCGCATGGCCTCCATCCACTTCTCCCGGCCCTCCGTCGTCAGCTCCACGATCACGCGGACCCTGTTGGACTCGTCGCGCTCCCGGGTCACCAGGCCCTCGGTGACCATGCGGTCGATCCGGTGGGTCATCGCGGCCGGCGTCAGGCCGAGGCGCTTGGCGAGGTCGCTCGGGCCCAGGCGGTACGGGGCGCCGGAGAGGACGAGTGCCTTGAGGACCTCCCACTCGGTGCTGCTGATACCGAGCGTGGCGGTCTGGCGGCCGTAGGCGACGTTCATGCGGCGGTTCAGCCGGGAGAGCGCGGAGACGACCTTCTCGACCTGGGGGTCGAGGTCCTGGAACTCGCGCTGGTAGGCGGCGATCTGCTCTTCGAGTGTCGGCTCGCCGCTGAGGCCGGAGTTGTCGCCCATGCGCCGAGTATCGCACGAGGGTGGTTGGCGTTGAAGTCCTTCGATCTGTACTCTTTAGCTTCGAACTTTAGCTTTGAAGTCTTCAGAGCTAACCACTCCAGGGCCATCGGCCCGTATCGAACGACTTGAGAGAGGTGAACGTGACCAGGGCGATGGGCGCGGCGATGCGCCGGATCCACGTGGCGAACGCACTCAGCACGTTCGGGCTCGGTTTCACCGTCCCGTACCTGTACGTCTACGTGGCGCAGGTGCGCGGTCTCGGCGCCGTCACCGCGGGTCTCGTACTCGCGGTGTTCGCCGTGGCCGCGCTGATCGTGCTGCCCTTCGCCGGGCGGGCCATCGTCCGGCGGGGCCCGCTTCCGGTGCTGCTCGCCGCCCTGGTCACCGCCGCCCTGGGGGCGCTGAGCCTCGGGCTCGCGGGGAACGCCACGGCCGTACTGCTGTCGGCGGCGGCTCTGGGGGCGGGGCAGGCCGTGATGCAGCCGGCGCTGGCGACGATGATCGTGGACTGCTCGACCGCGGAGACCCGGTCGCGGGCGTTCGCGACCCAGTTCTTCCTGCAGAACCTCGGGCTCGGCGTCGGCGGTCTCATCGGCGGGCATCTCGTCGACACCTCCCGGGCCTCCTCCTTCACTCTGCTGTTCGCGATCGAGGCGGCGATGTTCCTGCTGCTGGTCGTGGTGATGGCGACGGTGCGGATGCCGCACTCGCCGCGGATCGAGGGCGCGCCCGCGTCGGCGAAGGGCGGCTGGAAGCAGCTGCTCGGGAACCGGGCGATGGTCCGGCTGTGCGTGCTGGGCTTCGTGCTGTTCTTCGCCTGCTACGGCCAGTTCGAGTCGGGTCTGAGCGCGTACGGCGTGGAGGCCGCCGGGATCTCCACCTCGGCCCTGGGGACCGCGCTGGCCGCGAACACCTTGATGATCGTGGTGGCGCAGTTCGCGGTGCTGAGGTTCGTCGAGCGGCGGCGCCGGTCGCGGGTGATCGCGGCCGTGGGGCTGATCTGGGCCGTGGCGTGGGTGGCCGCCGGGTATGCCGGGCTCGGGCACGGCAGCCAGGAGATGGCGACGGCCGCGTTCGTGTCGACGTACGCGTTGTTCGGGCTCGGGGAGGCGATGCTGTCGCCGACGGTCGCGCCGCTGGTGGCCGATCTGGCTCCGGCCGGGATGGCGGGCCAGTACAACTCGGCGTTCGCCCTGGTGAAGCAGCTCGCCCTGGCGGTGGGTCCGGCGGTGGGCGGTCCCATGGGTGCCGCGCTGCACGCGCCGTACATCGTGACGTTCCTGCTGTTCTCCCTGGGGATCACGTATCTGGCGCTGCGGCTGGGGCGGGAGCTGACGGCGGCGCAGGACGATCCGGCGTCGGTGCGGAGCCGGGTGGTCGCCACGGGTGGCGCCGCGCCGGCCCGGGCGCACGCCTGAGCCGGCCGCCGGCCCGCTCCGGTCAGGTGCGGGGCAGGACGAACTCGCACCACACGGCCTTGCCGCCGCCCGGGGTCCTGCGGGAGCCCCAGGAGGTGGCGATGGTCGCGACGATGGCGATGCCGCGGCCCGACTCGTCGCCGGGTTCGGCCCGGCGGCGTCTGGGGAGGTGGTCGTCGCCGTCGGTGACCTCGACGATCAGCCGGCGGTCGGTGCGGCGCAGGCGCAGGCGCATGGGCGGGGTGCCGTGCTGGAGGCTGTTGGCGACCAGTTCGCTCGCCGCCAGGACTCCGAGGTCGTGCAGGTCGGTGGGGAAGCGCCAGCTGGTCAGGACCCCGGAGGCGAAGGCACGCGCGCGGGGCGCGGCCTCCACACCGCCGAGCAGTTCCAGGGCGGCGTTGCGGAAGAGGTCGCCGTCGGGGCCGGTGCGGGCGGGGTGCTGGAGGACCAGCACGGCGACGTCGTCGTCGTGGTCCGCGGTGACGCCCGCGGAGCGGACCAGGCGGTCGCAGACGACCTGGGGGGTTCCCGTGGCGCCGGCGAGGGCGCGCTCCAGGGAGGCGATGCCCTCGTCGAGGTCCTCGTCCCGGCGTTCGACCAGGCCGTCCGTGTAGAGGACGGCCGTGGAGCCGGGGCTCAGCGGGACGGAACCGGACGCGTGCATCCAGCCGCCGGTGCCGAGCGGGGGGCCGGTCGGTTCGTCGGCGCGCAGAACGCGGCCGCTCTCGTCGCGGACGAGGATGGGCAGATGGCCGGCGGAGGCGTACACCAGCCTTCCCTCGTTGGGGTCGTGGATGGCGTAGACGCAGGTCGCGATCTGGTTGGCGTCGATCTCGGTGGCGAGGACGTCCAGCAGTTGCAGCACCTCGTGCGGGGGGAGGTCCAGGCGGGCGTACGCGCGCACGGCGGTGCGGAGCTGGCCCATGACGGCGGCGGCGCGGACGCCGCGGCCCATGACGTCCCCGATGACCAGGGCCGTACGGCCGCCGCCCAGGGTGATCACGTCGTACCAGTCGCCGCCGACGGCGGCTTCCGTGCCGCCGGGCTGGTAGGTCGCCGCGATGCGCAGGTCGTCCGGCTGTTCGAGTTCCTGGGGGAGGAGCGATCTCTGGAGGGTCACCGCCGTCTCGCGCTGGCGGCGCTCGCTGGCGCGCAGGCGCTCGGCGGCCTCGGCGTGGTCGGTGACGTCGGTGGCGAAGACGAGGACGCCGCCGTCCCCTTCGGCCACCGGGGTGCAGGTGAAGGTGTAGGAGCGGCCGTCGGGGGCCTTGCGGGACTTGACCGTGCGGGGTTTGCCGCTGCGCAGGACCTGGTCGAGGAGCGGGAGCAGGCCCAGTGCGCCCAGTTCGGGGAGGGCGTCGCGGGCCGGTTCGCCGAGCGGGCGTTCGCCGAAGGCGGTGGCGTAGGCGTCGTTGACGTAGGCGAGGCGGTGGTTGGTGCCGTGGACCAGGGCGACGAGGGCGGGTACGCCGTCGAGGACTTCGCGTACGGGCAGTTCGTCGAGGGCGGGGACGGGTGGGCCCTCGTCGGTGAGCTGTTCGGCTCTGGCCGCGGGGACGGCGCCCGCGCCCTCCCCGCGTCGCTCCGCGGCGACCGCGTGTTCGGTCCGGGCTGCGGCGCGGCGCTGCGTTCCGGGAAGCCGGGCGCTCCAGCGCGTGAAGTTCACGGATCCTTGCCTCGTGTCGTTGTCTTCGGCCAGCTCCGGACCCGGCCGGGGTCTGGGGGGTGGCTCCCCGGGGGATGCAGCACTGTGGGGACGGCTTCGTAGGGACGGACGGCGGGTGGTTGCCCGTCCGGGTTCGGGGGTCAGTCTGGCAGTGTGGCGGACGGCGCCGACATCCGTCAGACGCCCGCCGGCTCGCAGGAGTTCCTCGGTCCGGTCAGGACGACCCCTTCGGGTCGTCGTCGGTGTTCTGAGGAGACTTTCCACCGGCCGCGAGTTCGAACTCCGCTCGGGGGTGTTCGAGTGAACCGAGCGAGACGATTTCGCGCTTGAAGAGCCCCGACAGCGTCCATTCGGCCAGTACGCGGGCCTTGCGGTTGAAGGTCGGCACCCTGCTGAGGTGGTAGACGCGGTGCATGAACCAGGCAGGGTAGCCCTTCAGCTTGCGGCCGTAGACCTGTGCGACGCCCTTGTGGAGGCCGAGCGAGGCCACCGAGCCGGCGTACGCGTGCGCGTACGTGCGCAGGGGTTCGCCGCGCAGGGAGTGCGCGATGTTGTCGCCGAGGACCTTGGCCTGGCGCAGGGCGTGCTGGGCGTTGGGCGCGGTGTGGGTGCCGGGCTGCGCGGCGGTGACGTCGGGCACGGCGGCCGCGTCTCCCGCGGCCCACGCGTGCGGGGTGCCCTCCACGGTCAGCTCCGCGGTGCACTTCAGCCGTCCGCGATCGGTGCGCGGGAGGTCGGTGGCGGCGATCAGGGGGTGCGGTTTGACGCCGGCCGTCCACACGACCGTGCGGGTGGGGAAGCGGGCGCCGTCGCTGAGCACCGCCATCCGGTCGGCGCAGGACTCCAGGCGGGTGCGCAGGCGTACGTCGATGTTGCGGCGGCGCAGTTCGGTGACGGTGTAGCGGCCCATGTCCTCGCCGACCTCGGGGAGGATGCGGTCCGACGCCTCGACGAGGATCCACTTCATGTCCTCGGGGCGGAGGTTGCGGTAGTAGCGCGTGGCGTAGCGGGCCATGTCCTCCAGCTCGGCGAGCGCCTCGACGCCCGCGTAGCCGCCGCCGACGAAGACGAAGGTGAGGGCGGCGTCGCGGATCGCGGGGTCGCGGGTGGAGGAGGCGATGTCCATCTGTTCGATGACGTGGTTGCGCAGTCCGATGGCCTCCTCGACGGTCTTGAACCCGATGCCGTGGTCGGCGAGTCCGGGGACCGGGAGGGTGCGGGAGACCGAGCCGGGGGCGAGGACGAGTTCGTCGTAGGAGAGCTGTTCGGCGCCGGCGCCCTCCTCCTCGGTGGCGAGGGTGGTCAGCGTCGCGGTGCGCTTGGCGTGGTCGATGGAGCGGACCTCGCCGACGACGATCCGGCAGCGGTCCAGGACGCGGCGCAGCGGCACCACCACATGGCGGGGGGAGATCGAACCGGCCGCAGCCTCGGGAAGGAACGGCTGATAGGTCATGTACGGGTCCTGGGTGACGACGGTGACCTCGACTTCTCCCCGTTTGATTTCTGGTTTCAACTTTCTCTGGAGTCGCAGCGCCGTGTACATCCCGACGTAGCCGCCGCCGACAACGAGAATGCGCGCACGTTCCTTCACCATCCCATGACGCACCCGGCGCTTGAGTTTGTCCACAGCCTCGACCATTTGTGTGACCGGACGCCTTCCAGCCGCAGGGTTGGCCGAATTGCCGGAGTGCGGGGAATACGCGCAGGTCAAGTGGGGTGCGCCGGGGGGTCACAGGGGGTGCAATCAGGATGTATGCGGCCCGTACGCCGATCGGGGGGCGCTCCGTGCGGAACGTGCCCCTTCTGAATTGACTCCCTCTCAACTATGTTCGTGTGTCGACGGGGTGTAGGGGGATGCGCTCCTCGGGCTCAATGGGTTCGCGACGGCGGACCCGGGGCCCGGGCATGTTCCACCGCGCTCCGGCTGTCAAAGGCGGGGAGTCTCCGGGGGGAGACATCAATACCGGGGGAACGCTTATGCATGTTCAGGACTCTCATTGGTCGTCCACGTCCGCCGTCGCATCCGTCGGCGGGGCGATGGGCGGAGCGATGGGTTCGGCGATGAACGCGGCGGGGCACGGACGCGCGGACAGTGCGCGGACCACACCGCTGCGGGTGGACGCACAGCGCAATCTGGAGCACGTGCTGCGTGCCGCGCGCGAGGTCTTCGGCGAGCTGGGTTACGGGGCGCCGATGGAGGACGTGGCGCGCCGCGCGCGGGTCGGCGTCGGGACGGTGTACCGGCGCTTCCCGAGCAAGGACGTCCTGGTGCGTCGGATAGCCGAGGAGGAGACCTCCCGGCTCACCGAGCAGGCCAGGGCGGCGCTCGGGCAGGAGGACGAGCCGTGGTCGGCGCTCTCGCGCTTCCTGCGCACGTCGGTCGCGTCGGGTGCCGGGCGGCTGCTGCCGCCGCAGGTGCTGCGCGTGGGCGTCGCGGAGGAGCGGGCGGACGGCGCCGGGTTCGACGAGGCGCGGGTGCCGCAGCAGCGGACGCAGCCGGGCTCGGGCGAGCTGCGGCTGGTGCCCGGGGAGATCTCGTCCCCGGCCGGCGGCTCCGGTGCGACCGGTGTCGGCGGGGACGACGACGCGGGGGCCTCGGCGCTGCTGGAGGTCGTGGGGCAGCTCGTCGACCGGGCGCGCGAGGCGGGTGAGCTGCGGGCCGACGTGTCGGTGGCGGACGTGCTGCTGGTGATCGCGACGGCGGCACCCTCACTGCCCGACCCGGCTCACCAGGCGGCGGCCTCGGCGCGGCTGCTGGACATCCTGCTGGAAGGGCTGCGGTCGCGGCCGTCCTGACCGGGACGGCTCGCGGTGCCGGGTGACCCGAAACGGTGACGCGGGGGCGTGGGCGATGTGTGTGCGCTCCCGCCCCGGGCACCACCGGGAACCGCCTGGGACATATCGGGTGAACGGCTCAACTTCCTCATAGACCAAGGCAGTTGAGCCCTCTCCGAACGGGTGGGGTCCGGTACCGCGCCGTACGAAGTCCCCTCCAACGAGTGGAAGGCCGCCGCCGTCGGGCGCTGACCAAAAGTCGGTATGGCACTCTGACCCGGTGTTCTGGACTGGTTGGGCCGGCGGCGGGGGCTTTCCGCGATGAGTGTTGACGGGCGGGACGGGTCACTCGGTGACGGTGACGCGGAGGACGGCGGCCCGGCCACGCCTCACGTACCGAGCCAGGGTGGCCGGCCCGGCCCGGCGCACGGCACGCCCCCGGCGCACGGCACGCCCCCGGCGCACGGCACGCCCCCGGCGGCCGGCGAACCGCCGGTGACCGTGGGGATCCCGGCCCAGGGCGGCGAGCCCGTCGAGGGCAGCGTGCCCGCGCAGCGCGACCGGCGCGAGGACGGCGTCCTGCCACCGCCCCGGGAACTGCCGCCGTCCGACACCGACTTGATCGGCCGGATGCGCTCCGGCGACGACTCGGCCTACGCGGAGCTGTACCGCCGGCACGCCGACGCGGTCCGCCGGTACGCCCGCACCTGCTGCCGTGACGCCCACACCGCCGACGACCTCACCGCGGAGGTCTTCGCCCGCATGCTCCAGGCGGTGCGCGGCGGTTCGGGTCCCGAGTACGCCGTACGCGCCTATCTGCTCACCTCCGTCCGGCGGGTCGCGGCGACCTGGACGAAGTCGGCCAAGCGCGAGGAACTGGTCGAGGACTTCGCGGTGTTCGCCTCCCAGGCCGTGCGGGTCGCGGAGGTCTCCGACGACGACACGCTCGACCTGGGCGCGGACGTCCGCGCGATGCACGAGGCCGAGCAGTCACTGGCCATGCAGGCGTTCCGCTCGCTGCCGGAGCGCTGGCAGGCGGTGCTGTGGCACACCGAGGTCGAGGACGAGTCCCCGAGCGAGGTCGCCACGCTCTTCGGGCTCGACGCCAACGGCACCCGGGTGCTGGCCAGTCGGGCCCGCGAAGGGCTCAAGCAGGCCTACCTCCAGGCCCATGTCAGCGCCTCCCTCGCCGGGGACGAGGAGTGCGCCCGCCACGCCGACCGGCTCGGCGCGTACGCCCGCGGCGGTCTGCGCACCCGAGCCGAGCGCGGTCTGCGCAAGCATCTGGAGGAGTGCGCCAAGTGCCGGCTGGCCGCCGGGCAGATCAAGGAGGTCGCCAGCGGCATCCCCGGCGTCGTGCCGGTCGCGGTCATCGGCTGGTTCGGCGCCGCCGGGTACGCCAAGGTGGCCGCGCTCGTCGCCGGCGGCACCGGGGCGGGTGCCGCCGGGGTCGCCGGTGCCGCGGCGGCTGCGGGCGGCTCCTCCTCGGGCGCCGGTGGCGGCGCGGCCGTCTCCGAGGGGCTCGGGGCACCGGTGAAGGCAGGTATCGCCGCCGGCGTGGTCGCGGTGGCCGCCGCGGCGGTGGCGCTCGCCCTGGTCGGGGACGGCGATCCGGTGGCGAGGCCGGACGCCAAGCCGCCGGTCACCTCGCACGCCCCCGTGGTCGAGGAGTCCCCCACCGCCGGGCCCCCGAAGCAGAAGCCGCGGCCGGCCCCGCCCGTGGTCGCCGCCGAGCCGAAACCCACGCCCACCCCCAGCCCGACCCCCACGCCGAAGCCGAAGCCCACACCCGCCCCGGCACCGCCCCCCGCCCAGAAGCCGGGGCCGAAGCCCACCCCGTCCCCCACGCCGACGCCGACCCCGACGCCCACCCCCACTCCGCCGCCGCCGGCACCGGCACCGGCACCGGCACCGGCCGACTTCCAGTGGAGCGAGCTGTCGTACGACGTGGTCGGGGACGGCACCGAGCCCGAGATGCGGCTCGGGGAGAGCAGCTGGGTGTGGCAGCGCCACGGCGTCCCGATCGCCGGGACCCGGTACGCGCACGGGGTCACGGTGCACGGCCGGTCCTCGGTCACCATCGACCTCAACCGGGAGTGCACCTCCTACCGGGCCGTCGTCGGCGTCGACGACATGATGCTGGGGCTGGGCCGGGTCACCTTCTCCGTGTACGCCGACGGGGTGCGGCTGTGGCGGTCCGGGACGGTGCGCGGCGGCGATCCCGCGGTGCCGGTCGCGGTGGACCTCACCGGGCGCAGGACCGTCCGGCTGGTGGTGGAGCCGCACAGCCACTTCGACGACGTGACGCTCGCGGACTGGGCGGAGTCACGGTTCAGCTGCTCGTAGGAGCAGTCCGTCGACACGGGCGGTGGGATTCCCGGGGTGCTGCGGGGCAGGGCGTCGCCCACAGGCTGTGGACGACGGGCGCCTATGCGCGCCGGGCGCCCGCTCCCGCGCCCAGTGCGCCCCGCTGCGGGGTGATCCCGGCGGGCACCGCACGGGCGCGGGCCGGGGTTCCGGTCCAGCAGGTGCCGCGGCGGGCCATCAGCCGGGAGAGCCACAGTTCCAGGGAGACGAGGTCCGCCAGGCCGTCCAGCGGGAGCGGTTCGCCCTCGGCCGCCGAGCGGAGCGCCTTGCGCACGACCCGGGCCTCCACCAGGCCGGCCTGCGCCAGCAGCGGGGTGCCGAAGAGGTCCGCCAGGTCGTGCGCCGCGACCCGCAGCCCCGTACGGGCCGCCACCGCCGCCGGGGCGTGCGAGGGAGCGCCCCACCCGGCCGGGAGGTCGGTCACGCCCGCGCCCTCCAGGACCGTGCGCAGGATCGAGCCGCGCGCGCCGGGCTGCACGCGCAGCGCCTCGGGCAGGGAGCGGCAGGCGCGGACGACCTGGTTGTCGAGGAACGGCGCGTGCAGCCGCTGGAAGCGGATCTCGGCGGCCTGCTCCAGCACGCGCAGGTCCGCCGCGTGCCGGGCGAGGGAGGCACGCGCGCGGTAGTCGCCGGGCCGCTGCCCGGGGCCGACCCCGGAGCGGCTCGTCGCACCTTGAAGGCGAACCGATACTTCAGCCAGTGCCTCCCCGGTGAGCCAGCGTGCCGCCGGGCCGGGTCTCGCCCAGGTGAGCGCCGCCAGCGACGCCCCCACGGCACCTCCGGGTTCGTCGAACCGCCGGTGGAGCAGGCGCTCGGCGAGCACCTCCAGACCGGTGCGGTAGGGCGTGCGGGCCAGCTTGCGGGCGGCGCCGTAAACGCGCGCGGGGACCATCACCGAGCCGTCGGCCTTGGCGAGCGCGGCGACCGGCCGCACCAGGTGCCGGCGCTTGCGGTCCATCAGCAGGTCGGTCAGCCGGGCCGGGTGGGCGTCGAGGACCTGGCGGGCGCCGTGGCCGGTGAAGTGGTCGGCGCTGCCCGCCGCGAGCCGCGCCCGGTGCCGGGCCGCCGTCACCAGGGACGGGCCGGGTTCGTCGGTGAGCGGGCCGTCGAGGTCGGCGTAGGGGAGAGTCTCCTCGCCGCCGGTCACCACCACATGGTGCAGGCGCGGGTTGGCCGCGAGGGCGCCCGCCCGCTCCAGCTCGGCCTCCCGGCCGCCCGTGGCGAGGTCGTTGAAGGTGACCGCCAGCAGCCGCTCGCCCGCGCCGGTGCCGTGGCCCAGCACCGTGCCCGGCATGCCCGGCAGGCCGGCGGCGAGCAGGGCGAGGGTGGCGGACGCGGGGCCCCCGGAGAGGTCCGCGCCGATCCCGGGCACCGGTGTGCCGCGCGCGGCCCGCCGTTCGGCGGGGCCCATGCCGGGGACGGGCCCGGGGTCGATGCCGGTGCCGGGCACATGGCGGGGTGCGGAGAGCCGGACCCGTACCGCCTCCACCAGGGCGTCGCGCACGGCGTCCACCGCGCTGTCCGGGTCGGCCGGGGGCGCCGCGACCGCGAGCGAGGCGACCGGCTCGTAGCCGGCGATCTCCCGCGCCCCGGCGCGCAGGATCAGCGCGTGGCCCGGCGGGACGCGCCGGACGCCGTCGTAGGGGGTGGAGTCGTCCAGGGCCGCGGGGACGTCCGGGGCGGCGAGCAGGGCGGCCAGGTGGCCGAAGTCGAGGTTCGCCTCGATGAGGTCGGCGAGCGGCAGCGCGGCGGTGGCGTAGGCGGTGCCGCCGGCCCAGGGGGTGTGGAACACCGGCCGGGCGCCCGCCAGGTCGCCGCAGACCATGATCCGGCGGCCGACCTGGACGACGGCCGTGTAGCTGCCGGGCCAGGCCGTCAGATGGCGCAGCGCGCCGCCCCGCGCGGCGAAGAGACCGACCCGCAGCTGTTCGTCGCTCGCCCCGCAGATACCGAGGACGGCGATCCGGGTCCGGGCGTCGGCCTGCACCACGCGCACCTCGTCGGGGCGCCAGTCCCCGACCGCCCAGAGCGGATCGGGATCTCCCCACAGGAGTTGGGACCCCACGGGGTGGACGGTCTCGCCGTCGGGCCCGGTGGCCCCCGCGGAGCCGATCACGGCGGCTCCCGCGGCGGCGCTGCTCCATCCCACCAACCACCGCATGGACGCCTCCACAGGCTGTGGACTACCAGTGCACCGCACGAACCGGATCCCCATGCTGCCATGAAGGACGCGCGTCAGAGGTGCGGTGACACCGCCTGAGATCTGCGAAATGCGCTGCCGCGCGCGCCCCACCGGGGCGTCAACACCCGTGCGGGCCAAGGAGAACGAACGGCCGCGGCGACTCGAATGCGCCCCCGGTTCACTCCCCGAGAACGCCTTTCGCGCCCTCAACTGCCGTGGTGGGGGCGGTAATCACCCACAAAAGGCGGGGATGGTTTTCGGCCAAATCGGCGTAACGGAGACAGGCGTGGACACGCTCCGTACATGCGCTGCGCACCGCTCGACGGGTGCGCAGTCCGGGAGGCGGGACGCGCCCCCCGGACCGTTCCGCCGCCCGCGGGGATGGAGGCGGCGGTGTCCCCCAGCCCACTGGATCCAGTACAGCGGGCCGACCCACGCACGACCCATGGAACCGCTCCCCCCATGGCCGGAGAAGAGCGCACGCGCAGGCGCACAGCCACACAGCGGGAGCACGTCGCAACCGTCCGTACCTGAACCGCACTTCAGTACGGACCACAATCCCGCCATCCGGAAGAATGCCCCTTAACGCTTGGGATGCGGCGAACTACGCTGGGTTTACGAATGCCGCGTGGTTATGCCAGCGCGGCAGCCGTCTGTGTCGAGGGGTGGCGCATGTCCAGGGAGCAACGCGGGCCGAACGAAAAGCTCGGCGCCGTTCTCGCCCTCGCGGGAATCAGCAACGCAGGACTCGCGCGTCGCGTCAACGACCTTGGCGCTCAACGCGGGTTGACACTTCGCTACGACAAGACGTCGGTGGCGCGCTGGGTGTCGAAGGGGATGGTGCCGCAGGGCGCGGCCCCGCACCTCATCGCCGCCGCCATCGGCCAGAAGCTCGGCCGCCCGGTGCCGCTCCACGAGATCGGTCTGGCGGACGCGGATCCCGCGCCGGAGGTGGGCCTCGCCTTCCCCCGGGACGTCGGACAGGCGGTGCGCTCGGCGACCGAGCTGTACCGGCTCGACCTCGCGGGCCGGCGGGCCGGCTCGGGCGGCATCTGGCAGTCTCTGGCCGGGTCGTTCGCGGTCAGCGCCTACGCCACGCCCGCCTCACGGTGGCTGATAACCCCGGCCGACAGTTCGGTGGCGCGCGAGGTGAACCCCGCCGAGGGGGCCGGCGCACCGGCCAAGGTCGGCCACAGCGATGTGCAGAAGCTGCGGGAGGCCGCCGAGGACGCCCGGCGCTGGGACTCCAAGTACGGCGGCGGGGACTGGCGTTCGTCCATGGTGCCCGAGTGCCTGCGGGTGGAGGCGGCGCCGCTGCTGCTCGGCTCGTACTCCGACGACGTGGGCCGCGCCCTGTTCGGGGCGAGCGCCGAACTGACCCGGCTGGCCGGGTGGATGGCCTTCGACACCGGGCAGCAGGAGGCCGCCCAGCGGTACTACATCCAGGCCCTGCGGCTGGCCCGGGCCGCGGCGGACGTGCCCCTGGGCGGCTATGTGCTGGCGTCGATGTCGTTGCAGGCGACCTACCGGGGGTTCGGCGACGAGGGCGTCGACCTCGCGCAGGCCGCGCTGGAGCGCAACCGGGGGCTGGCCACCGCGCGCACCATGAGCTTCTTCCGGCTCGTCGAGGCACGCGCGCACGCGCGCGCCGGGGACGCGCAGGCTGCGGGCGCCGCGCTGAAGGCGGCGGAGGGGTGGCTGGAGCGCTCCCGGGAGGGCGACCAGGACCCGTCCTGGCTCGGCTTCTACTCCTACGACCGCTTCTGCGCCGACGCCGCCGAGTGCTACCGCGATCTGAAGGCGCCGCGCCAGGTGCGCCGCTTCACCGAGCAGGCGCTGTCGAAGCCGACGGAGGAGTTCGTGCGCTCGCACGGGCTCAGGCTGGTGGTCTCGGCGGTGGCCGAGCTGGAGTCGGGCAACCTCGACGCGGCCTGCGAGCAGGGCGTGCGGGCGGTGGAGGTGGCGGGCCGGATCTCCTCGGCGCGCACCACCGAGTACGTGAAGGATCTGCTGCACCGCCTGGAGCCGTACGGGGACGAGCCGCGGGTGGTGGAGCTGCGGGAGCGGGCCCGGCCACTGCTGATGACGCCCGCCTGAGCCGCCGGAGCGGGAGAAAGCCGGTCCGACCGGGTGTGCCTCCGGGGTTTGAGGGCATTGTCAGTGGCGCAGTGCACTATCGGAGGCGGAGGTGGTGCTCGTGCGGGCGGTCGCTCACGACTGTGACGTGCTCGTGATCGGTGGCGGGATCGTCGGACTGTCCACCGCGTACGCGATCACCCGGGCCGCGCCGGGCACCCGGGTGACGGTGCTGGAGAAGGAGCGGGGCCCGGCCCGGCACCAGACGGGGCGCAACAGCGGGGTGATCCACAGCGGGATCTACTACCGCCCCGGCTCGCTGAAGGCGCGGTACGCGGTGCGCGGTGCCGCGGAGATGGTCAAGTTCTGCGCCGAGTACGACATCGACCACGAGGTCACCGGCAAGCTGATCGTCGCCACCGAGCGGTCCGAGCTGCCCCGGCTGCACGCGCTGGTGCAGCGCGGCCGGGAGAACGGGATCGCGGTGCGGGAGCTGGGCGCCGCGCAGATCGCCGAGTACGAGCCGGAGGTGCGGGGGCTCGCGGCCATACACGTCGGGACCACCGGGATCTGCGACTACGTCAAAGTGGCCCGGCGGCTGGCCGACGCCTCGGGCGCGGAGATCCGCTACGGCGCCGAGGTCGTCCGGATCGACCGGCGGCCCGGGCTCGGAGTGGCCGTCCGGACGGCGGACGGGCAGGTCGTACGGGCGCGGGCGCTGGTGAACTGCGCCGGGCTCCAGTGCGACACGGTCGCCCGGCTGACCGGCGACGACCCGGGGATGCGGATCGTGCCGTTCCGGGGCGAGTACTACACGCTGGCCCGGCCGGAGCTGGTGCGGGGCCTGGTGTACCCGGTGCCGGACCCGACGTTCCCGTTCCTCGGCGTGCACCTCACCCGGGGTGTCGACGGCGGCGTCCATGTGGGCCCCAACGCGGTGCCGGCGCTGGCCCGCGAGGGGTACGGCTGGGGGGTCGTACGGCCGCAGGACCTGGCGCTGACGCTGGGCTGGCCGGGGGCCTGGGCGATGGCCCGGCGGCACTGGCGGTACGGCGCGGGGGAGCTGCGCCGGTCGCTGTCGAAGGGGGCGTTCACCGCGGCCGTGCGGCGGCTGCTGCCGGCGGTCACCGAGGAGGATCTGGTGCCCGCGGCATCCGGGGTCAGGGCCCAGGCCGTGCTGCGGGACGGGACGCTGGTGGACGACTTCCTGATCCGGGAGGGCGCCCACGCCGTGCATGTGCTGAACGCGCCCTCGCCCGCCGCCACGGCGTCCCTGCCGATCGGCAGGGAGGTGGCCCGCAGGGCACTGGCGGTGCTGGCCGAGGGGTGACGGGAGACCGGCGTGCGTGACGTGACCGGAGGCGGGCGGTGGGCGCCCCGGCCGCGGTGACCTCCGTCGCCCCGGCCGCGGTGACCTCCGTCGCCCGGGCCGCCGTGACCTCCGCCTCCCGTAAAATCGACCGCACTGTGTCTGAATCCCTGCACACCCCCCGAGCCCCCCAGTCCGCCCCCGGCCACGAGCCCGGTGTGTCCGTCCGGCACACCCGGGCCAAGGGCGAGCCGCGGTTCCCCGACGGGCCCAAGGCCGATCCGGCCGGCTCCCACTTCGACCGCCGGATCAGGAGCTTCCAGCCCCGCCGGAGCCGGGTGACCGCGGGCCAGGCGGACGCGCTGCAGCGGCTGTGGCCCCAGTGGGGGCTGGACATCGACGGGCAGCGGGTGATCGACCTGGCCGAGCTGTTCGGCAACGACGGCCCGGTCGTCCTGGAGATCGGCTTCGGGATGGGGGAGGCCACCGCGCAGATGGCCGCGGCCGACCCCGGCACCAACGTGCTCGCCGTGGACGTGCACACCCCCGGCCAGGGCAACCTGCTCAACCTCGCCGACCACCACGGTCTGTCCAACATCCGGGTCGGCAACGGCGACGCCATCATCCTGCTGCGCGAGATGCTCGCCCCGGACTCCCTCGCCGGGCTCCGCGTCTACTTCCCGGACCCCTGGCCCAAGAAGCGCCACCACAAGCGGCGGCTGATCCAGCCGGAGTTCCTCAGCCTCGCCGCGACCCGGCTCGGGCCCGGCGCGCTGCTGCACTGCGCCACCGACTGGGAGCCGTACGCCGAGCAGATGCTCGACGTGCTGAGCGCGCATCCGGACTTCGAGAACACGCAGGCCGACGGCGGTTTCGCGCCGCGTCCGCAGTTCCGGCCGCTGACCCGTTTCGAGGGCCAGGGACTGGACAAGGGACATGTCGTGAACGACCTCCTCTTCAGCCGCGTACAGCAGCGTGTGGAGCAGCACGTCGAGCAGCGCGTACAGCAGCACGTCGAGCCCGCAGCGCACCGAGACGAAACCCCCGCCGGCGCCTGAGCCCGCCCCCGCCCCCCGTGCGGGCGGCGCCCCTGCCTCGTTAGGGTCGATGCCGTGGCCACCCGTCCTCCGTACCCGACGCACCCCACCGGACCCGTGGGTCCCGCCGGCGGCTCGCCGCGGCCCGCGCACTGGTGGCAGCGCGCCTGGGTGCGGTACGGCGCGCTGAGCACCCTGCTCGCCCTCTCCGGGCTGGTCATCCTCGCCCTGGTGCGCGAACAGACCGGCACCCAGGGTTTCCTGGTCGGGCTGGGGCTCGCCGTGCTGCCCGTGCCGCTGCTGATAGCCGCCTTCCGCTGGCTGGACCGGGTCGAGCCGGGCCCCTGGCGGAATCTGGTGTTCTCCTTCGCCTGGGGCGCCTGTGCCGCGGCGCTGATAGCGATCATCGCCAACAGCTTCGCCACGCGGTGGATAGCGACGGCCACCGCGGACCCGTCCAGCGCGGACACCCTCGGGGCGACGGTCATAGCGCCGGTCGTGGAGGAGTCGGCGAAGGCCGCGGCCGTCCTGCTCGTCTTCCTGTTCCGGCGGCGCGACTTCACCGGACTGGTCGACGGGGTGGTGATAGCCGGGGTCACCGCGACCGGCTTCGCGTTCACCGAGAACATCCTCTACCTCGGCACCGCCTTCGGCACCGACCAGCTCACCGGCGACAGCGGCATCGCCTCCGTCACGGCCGCCACCTTCTTCGTGCGCATCGTCATGTCCCCCTTCGCGCACCCCCTGTTCACCGTGCTCACCGGCATCGGCTTCGGCGTCGCCGCGCTGTCCGCCCCCCGGCAGCGCTGGCGGCGGATCCTGCTGCCGCCGTGCGGGCTGCTGCTCGCGATGGGCCTGCACGCGATGTGGAACGGCTCGACGGTGTTCGGCCCGTACGGCTTCTTCGCGGTGTACGCGGCGATCATGGTGCCCGCGTTCGGGCTGCTGACCTGGCTGGTGATCTGGACCCGCCAGCGCGAACTGCGCACCGTGCGCGAGGAGCTGCCCGCCTACGCCGTGGCCGGCTGGCTCGCGCCGGGCGAGCCGTTCGCGCTGGGCTCGATGCGGGCCCGCAGGCTGGCCCGCGCGCACGCCCGGCGGGGCGGCGGCCGGCGGGCGGCGCGGGAGGTGGCGCGGTACGAGGCGTACGCGACCTCGCTGGCGTTCCTGCGGCACCGGGGGCGGCGGGGCCGCGCGGGGGCCGACTTCGTCGTACGGGAGGCGGAGCTGCTGCGGGAGCTGTGGCTGCGCCGTGAGGTGGCCCGGCCGGCCCTCGACCACGCGGCCCGCGCCACGGCTCCGCGGGTGCCGGTCGTGGCGGCGCCGTGGGCGGTGTACGGGATGTACGGGTATCCGTCCCAGCCGGTGTCGCCGCCGGGGCAGCAGCCCTGGCCGGGGTACCCGGCGCATCCCGCGGGGCCGTACCCCGCGTACAACCCGTACCGGACGTAACCGGGATCAGGGCAGCAGGAACCGGCAGCCCTGATGTCGGGGGGTCGTCATCAGGACCGCCGGGGTCACCGGGGCTGGATCAGATGTTGAGGCCCTTGCTGCGCAGCCACGCGAGCGGGTCGATGCCGGAGGAGGAGCCCTCGGGGTGGACCTCCATGTGGAGGTGGGCGCCGGTGACGTTGCCGGTCGCGCCGACCCGGCCGATCACGTCGCCGGTGTTGACCTGCTGGCCCACGCTGACGCTGATCGAGGACTGGTGGGCGTACCAGATCTCGGTGCCGTCCTCCAGGGTGAGCACGGTCTTGTAGCCGTAGGAGCCGTCCCAGCCGGCGGAGGTGATGGTGCCGGTGTGGACCGCCTTGAGCAGCGTGCCCGTGGGAGCGGCGAAGTCGAGGCCGGTGTGGTAGCCGGAGGACCACATGGAGCCGGCCTGGCCGTAGGTCGAGGTGAGGGTGAAGGAGGAGGTCGGGAGGGTGTACTCCTTGGCCAGCTGGGCCAGTCGCTCCTCCTCGGCCTTCTGGCGGGCCTCTTCCTCGGCCTTCTCCTTGGCGGCGGCGGCCTTGGCCTCGGCTTCCTTCTCCGCCTTCTCGGCGGCTGCCGTGGCGGCCTTCTCGGCGGCAGCGGCGGCGGCCTCGGCGGCCTTGGTGTCGACCTGGTCCTGCTGCTGCTCGGCCTGGGCCATGATCCGGGCGCGCAGGGCCTCGCCCGCGTCGGCGGCGCCCTGCTCGGTGTCCACGGCGGTCATGCCGACGGTGCTGAGCGGGGAGGCGGCCGTCTCGGGGGCCTCGTCGCCCGCGGAGTCGTCGGAGATCAGCGGCAGGTCGGGGATGGTGATGGCGACCGGGGGCTTGCCGGACTGGGCGCTGGCCATGCCGCCCGCGCCGACGGCCGCGATGACTCCGACACCGAGGACGGTGGAGCTGCGGGCGAGCCCGCCGCCGCGCTGCTTGGCCACGCGGTGCTTGCCGCGTACCGGGCGAACGGTCTCGGCGGTGGGGTTCCACTCCTCCCACGGGCCCTCGTCGGTGCGGTAGCTGCCGTATACGAAGGTCTCGTCGCCACGCTGGCTCGGCACGAACGGGGCAGGCGGGTTTGACGCCACGTGGGCGTGCTCCTTTCCTTCCTTCTCGCCTACCGGGTTAGCTGACGGGTTCGGAGCAGGAAGGTCTCCTACGCGCGTATATCCGCCGTCGATGTTCGGCGGGATACGAGCGATTCACCCCAAGTTGGTGGTTCCCCGGTTCCCTTGCGGGATTCGGCGCGTGCGCACGGAGCCGACTCTTGTGACGGCTGGGACGACCGCGCTGCGTTATCGAACGTTAATAGACGTGAGGCTCGGATTCCAAGCTGTTCCTCTTGATCATTAAGCTTTTCGGCCGGGACTTTACGGTCATGGAGGTTTCAAATCGGGCGAGTTGGCCACACCTTCTACTCGCGAGTTTTCCTGACGGTATGTCAGTTGTTATGCGGAGGGCTGTCATCCGATCACCCCCGGTGACATGCCGGGTCTACGGACGGCCAGCAGGGCCGTGTCGTCCGTCATTCCGCCCCCGCAGCGCCGGCGCGCCTCCTCGGCCAGGGTCCGCACGACAGCGCCGGAATCGGCGAAGGACCATCCGGTCAACTGCCGCTCGGGGTCGTGGAAGGCGATGTCGAGGCCGCCGATCCGTTCCGGCGGCCGGGGCAGCACGGCGCGGCGGTCCACCTCGGCGATCCGCCGCTGTCCGGCGAGGCGCAGGTCGCCGCGGCGGACGACGGAGTTGAGCATGACGGCCGGGGGCGCGGCGGCGAAGAAGGGGGTGGCGGTGACCTGGCGGGGGTGAGCCATCGGCGCGGGGGAACGCACCGAGGGCCGGAACCCTTTCGGGTTCCGGCCCTCGGCCTTCAGTAGCGGGGACAGGATTTGAACCTGCGACCTCTGGGTTATGAGCCCAGCGAGCTACCGAGCTGCTCCACCCCGCGTCGGTGAAACCAGTGTACGTCATCCGCGGGGCCCGAAGCACACGCGTTTGTTCACGTCACGGGTGTGCGCCCGTCGCCGGGTCGGTCAGGTGGCGGTTGGGGGCCTGGGCGCGGTCCGCGTACTCGGGCAGGACCAGCACCCGCGCCCCGGCCGCCGCGAGCAGTCCGCTGCCGTCGGCGCCCGCCACGAAGGTGTCCGGTTCCCGCCAGGCGGTCACCACCCGGCGCACGCCCGCCTCCAGGATCAGCCGGGAGCAGGGCGCGGGGCGGGAGGCCCGGCGGGCGCAGGGTTCCAGGCTGCTGTAGACGGTCGCGGAGGGCAGCCGGGGGTCGGCGGGGTCGATCTTGGCGAGGGCCGCCTCCTCCGCGTGGACGACCGGGTCGTCGCCCTCCCGGGAGTGGCCGCGGGCGAGTTCGGTGCCGTCGGCGGCGACCACGACCGCCCCGACGCTGAACGCCGTCCGGGACGGCGGGCACAGTTCGGCCAGTTCGCAGGCGAGCCGCAGCCAGTGGTGGTCGGCGGTGGTGGCGTGCGCGCCGGCGCCGGGGGCGGTGGGCTCGTAGCGCATGAGGACCACGTCCTCGATACGGCGGGACTCCACCAGGCGCAGCCGTCCGGGCTGGTAGGCGCCGGGGCCGAAGAGGCGGGGCGCGTCCGGGTCGCCGACGAAGAGGGGGGCGAGGACCAGCTGGAGTTCGTCGGCCAGGCCCTCCTGGAGGAGCTGGGTGTGGACGCGGCCGCCGCCCTCGACCATCAGCCGCCGTACGCCCCGCTCGTAGAGGTCCGCCAGGAGCGGGAGCCAGTCGAGGCCGGGGCCGAGGGGGACCACGTCGGCGGCGAGCCCGAGGGCGCGGGCCCGCTCGGCGCCCTTGTCCGTGGTGTAGAGGGCCTTGGCGCCCCCGGTGTGCCAGAACCTGGCGGCCGGGTCCACGTCACCGCTGCCGCTGACCATGACCTTCAGGGGGTACTCGGGCCGACCCGCCGCGGTGCGGGCCGCGCGCCGCTCGGGGGAGTTCACCAGCAGGCGCGGGTTGTCGGCGCGGAGGGTGCCGGCGCCGATGAGGATCGCGTCGACCGAGGCCCGTACCTCGTCGACCCGGTCGAAGTCGGCGGGGCTGGAGAGCAGCAGCCGCTCGGGGCCGGTGTCGTCCAGGTAGCCGTCGAGGGAGACGGCGGCCGACAGCAGGACGTAGGGCAGGGGCATCGGTGCTCCATCGGGACCGGCGGACTTGGTTCAAGTTTTAAGCAAACCTACACTGGGTCCATGACGACCCGCTGGCTCACTCCCGAGGAGCAGCGCGCCTGGCGCGCGTACCTGGGTGCCACCCTCCTGCTGGAGGACGCCCTGGACCGGCAGCTCCAGCATGACGCCGGCATGCCGCACATGTACTACTCCATCCTCGCCAACCTCTCCGAGTCCCCGGAGCGGCGGCTGCGGATGACCGACCTCGCGGAACGGCTGAAGATCACCCGGAGCCGGCTGACGTACGCCGTGAGCCGGCTGGAGAAGGACGGTCTGGTGCGGCGCGAGGAGTGCCGGTGGGACAAGCGGGGCAGTGTCGCCGCACTGACGGAGGAGGGCATGACGGTGCTGGAGCGGACGGCTCCCGGTCATGTGGCCACGGTCCGGGCCGCCCTCTTCGACCACCTCACGCCGGAGCAGGTGGGCCAGCTGGAGGAGATCTTCGGCGGGGTCGCCCGGGCGCTCCAGGGCGGGGAGCCGGCCGAGGTGCCGTGGCTGCGCCGGTCCTCGCCGTGCGCGTCCGGCGAGGACGGCTGAACCCCGCCGCCGATCAGTTGCTTCAAAGTTCAAGCATGGGTTAGGGTCCGATTCCGAGGATCTGCTTCAAATCTGAAGCAGCAATCGAGGCGGCCGTCGAGGCAGCCATCCGAAGCAGAGAGCCCAGGACGACCGGAGACCCGCATGTCCGACCACCCCGCCGCCACTCCGCAGCCCCGCGTCCCCGCCGCGGCCTCGAACCCTCACGCTCCCGCCGCGACTGCCGACCTTCACGCCCCCGCCACGGCTCCGG
Organism: Streptomyces sp. NPDC000983; assembly: GCF_040299205.1. NCBI lineage: Bacteria > Bacillati > Actinomycetota > Actinomycetes > Kitasatosporales > Streptomycetaceae > Streptomyces > Streptomyces sp. NPDC000983. Next base: position 21,536 of record NZ_JBEPBM010000002.1, read on the forward strand.
ACCTTCACGCCCCCGCCACGACTCCGGACCTTCACGCCCCCGCCGCGACCGTGCGCTCCCGCGTCCGGATACCGCTGCGCTTCGGCGACGGCTACGAGGTCGAGGCCGACGTGGTCACCTTCCACGGCCTCGCCGACGACCAGGAGCACCTGGCCGTCGTCCTCGGCGACCCCGGCCCCGCCCCCCTGGTCCGGCTGCACTCCGAGTGCCTGACCGGCGACGTCTTCGGCTCCGCCCGCTGCGACTGCGGCCCCCAGCTCCGCGAGGCGGTCGAGCGCATCGCCGAGCGCGGCGGCGTCCTGCTCTACCTCCGCCAGGAGGGCCGCGGCATCGGCCTCTACAACAAGCTCGACGCGTACGCCCTCCAGGACCAGGGCCTCGACACCTACGCGGCGAACGCGGCCCTCGGCCTGCCCGAGGACGCCCGCGACTACACGGCGGCCGCGCAGATGCTCCGCGCGCTCGGCATCGGCGAACTGGACCTGCTCTCCAACAACCCCGACAAATCAGACCAGTTGCGCGCGCTCGGCATCGCCGTCCGTGACCGCGTCCCCACCGGCGTCTTCACCACCGCCCACAACGTCCGCTATCTGCGCGCCAAGGTCCTCCAGACCCAACACACCCTGCCGCTGGCCGAGTTGGCGGAGCGCACGGCGGGCTGACCGGCCGCCCGCACCGCCCCGCAGACCCCTGGTGTGCAGCCGTTCGACTACGTAGAGTGCTGCGAGCGGGCCGTGACTGGGGGTTGCCATGGGGCGATTCGTGCGTACGGGACGGAGAACCGCGCTGCTGTGCGCGGGCCTTGTGCTGCTGGGCAGCCCCTGGCTGCGCGAACCGCTGCTGAGGCTCGACCCCGAGACACCGCTGCCGCGCTTCGTGCACCGCGCGCTGTTCGTCCCCTCCTGGGCCCTGTCCCCCGGCTCGGAGGGGCTGGCCGAACCCCTCTACCTCGCCGGCAACACCGCCCTGCTCGTCACCCTCGCCGGCATCGTGCTCGTACCCCGGGTGCTGACCGGCACCCCGGCCACCCCGGGCCTGCGGCAGTTGGCCGCACTCGGGGCGGGCATCGTCATCTCCCTCGTCGCCGCGGTGGCCTCCTGGGCCGTCCTGAAGGCCGAGGGCGAGGAGGCCCTGACCTTCTTCGGCGGCCGGCCCGACGAGGTGATCATCCGGTTCCTCGTCGACGGCCTGGTCTTCGGCGTGCTCCTGGGCGTGGCCCTGGGAGCCGCGTACGGCGGTACCCGCACCCGCGCGGCCAGGTCCCGCATCCGCGAACGGAGGAGCACCATGGCACTCCCCTCGCCCGAGGTCCCCGGCGGTGCCGTCGGCTCCACCGACGCCGACGACACCACCCGCCACCTGTGCGCCGCGGCCTACACCGACCCCGAGTTCAGCCGCCGCGTCGTCGAGGAGGTCCTGCGCGACGAACTCGGCGCCGTCGCCCCCTCCCCCGGCGTCGACCTCGTGCCCGTCGTACGGCACAGCCTGGCGGCCCGCCGATTACACCTGGAGCGCGACCGCGAACTCGCCGCCGTGTACCTCCTGACCGGCGCCTTCGGACCCCTGTGGCTGGTCTTCGGCCACCTCGCCCTCAAGGCGCTGGCCGCCGCCTCCCGGGCCCCGCGGCGCGCGGTACGCGGACGGGAACCGGTGGACACGGCGGCGGCCCTGCGCCGGCTGGCCGGCACGGGCGCCGGGGTGCTGCTCGCCGGCGTGCTGTTCTGCGTGTTCCTCTCCACGCTGCCGCTGTCCGGCCCGTGGAGCTGGCTGGCCGGCTCGTACGCGGGAGGCGTCCCGTCGCTGCTGGCGGTGGTCGGCGGGGGCGCCTGGGCGTTTTGGATCATGACGCGGGAGGAGCTGGAGGTCGACCGGCGGCTGCGCGAGGGCCTGCGCCGCGAGACCTTCGACGCCCGCACCGCCCCCGACGCCGGCGAGGCGTGGGCGGCCGCCGGGGTACGGGCCGTGGCCGAGGCGCAGACCGGCAACGTCACCGTCTACAGCGGCTTCTCCCCCTTCGTCGGCCAGGGTGTACGCCAGGCCCAGTGGGCCGTGTCCCTGCCGCTGCTGCCGGCCCGGCCGGGCGCCCCGCTCACCGCCTTCGACACCTGGGACGTCGTACGGCGGCTGCGCTCCCGGCTGCACGAGGCCGCCCTGCGGCACGCCGCCGAGCAGCCGCCCGCGGACGCCGGACCGAGCCTGGCGGCACTGGAACTGGAGGACCGGGTCTTCGTCAGCGGCGCCCGGATCGCCGACGACCGACGGCTGCTGCCCGACCCGGTGCGGGCCCCCGCCACCCGGCTCTCCGACACCGCCGTACGCGACATCGCCCTCGACCCGCAGGGCACCCCACGGCACTGTCTGGCCGCCCATCTGCCGCTGTGGGGCGGCGCGGTGGTACCCAGCCAGCTGCTGCACGTCGCCGTGGTCGGCCGGACCCTCCACCTGCACTGCGACCGCCACGTCCTCACCCCGCTGCGACCCGGCCCGCGCGACGTCGACCTGCTGCCCGCCGCCCTCACCCCCGCGCACCGCACCGGCCTGCTGCTGTCGGCGCTGCGGCGCAGCGACAGCGCCCTGTTCGGGGCGCCCCGGGCCGTGCTCGGCGACGCCCTGCGCGAGTGGGGGCGCCTCCGACGGCTGCGCCGCGAGTACGCGGCGGCGGGAACCGACCCCGCCTTCGACCGCGGGGCCCGCCTCAGCATCCGCGAGCACGCCATGGGCGACGAGTACCTCGATCACTTCCAACGCGTGGACGCCGAGCGGACGTTCGCCGCCCTCGACCGGCACGCCCTGGCCGCCGTACGGGACTTCCTGGACGAACACGGCGTCGACACCTCCGACTTCCGCACCCAGACGCAGACCATCCTCAACCACGGCGTCCTGCAGACCGGCGGGGTCAGCGTCGTGGGCAACCAGGCCGTCGGCCCGGGCGCCCGGGCCACCACCGAACCGGCGCCCGCACCGAAGTAACCGCGACAGGGAGAACCGGATGTCCCAGCAGCCCCCCGAGGGCGTCAACTTCGGCGTGCAGCAGTTCGGCGGCCAGAGCCAGGTCGCCAACCAGGCCGTGGGCCCCGGCGCCCGGGCCGTGGCGGGCCACGTCTCCTTCCAGTCCCTCACCGCCGACCAGCGCACCCTGATCGACGACCGGCTGACCCTGGTCGAACGCCTCCTGGACGAACACCGCGCCGCCCTCCCCGACCAGACCGCCCCCCGCGCCGAGCTGCGCCGCCTGCGCGAGGAACTGACCGACCCGGCCCCCGAGCCCGGAGTGGTCCACCGAGCCCTGACCCGCCTGACGGCCTTCGCCGAACCGATAGCCCCCCTGGCAGCGGCGATAACGGCCCTGACCGAGGCGATCCCGTCCCTGTGAACCGGCCCGCCCCCGGAAAACACCGCGGCGCCCGCCCCGGCCGAAGCCGGAACGGGCGCCACGTCGTCGGTAGGCCCTGTGGGACTCGAACCCACAACCAATGGATTAAAAGTCCACTGCTCTGCCAATTGAGCTAAGGGCCCAGGCGATGTTGCCTCCACGAGCATAGCCGGACGCGGCCGAGTCTCCGATCGGGTATCGGGGACACGGCCGTGTCCGGTGGGCGAAGGGTTACGGATCGACCGGTTCGGGCGCACCCGCGCGGGCCGCCTCACGGGCCCGGGTGCGCTCGTGCTCGGGGTTGAGGAACCAGTGCCGGGCCGAGACCCGCCACCAGGTGGCGGCGAAGCCGAGCACGACCAGGACGGCGACCGGGGCGTAGTTGAAGGTCTCGGCGGTCACCGGGGAGACCTGCGGCAGCATGAACAGGACCGTGATCACCCCGACCCACGCCACCGCCACCACGCCGATCGCCCGGGACCAGCGCCCCAGGTGCCAGGGACCCCGTTCGAAGTCCTCGCCCTTGCGCAGTCGCAGCAGCGTCGGGATGACGTACGCGATGTAGAGGCCGATCACCGCGATCGAGGTCACCGCCGCGTACGCGGTCACGTTGATCAGGTACGGCAGCCCCAGCACCAGTGCCCCGAGCGCGGCCAGCCACACCGCCGCCACGGGTGTCCGGGTGCGTGGGCTGACCGTGTGCCAGACGTGCGAGAAGGGCAGTGCGCCGTCGCGCGAGAAGGCGTAGATCATGCGGCTGTTGGCCGTCACGGAGGCCATCCCGCAGAACAGCTGCGCCCCGATCACGACCAGGAGCAGCAGCTTGCCCGCCGTCGCGCCGAGCGCGTCGAGCAGGATCTGCGCGGGCGGCGCGCCGGTCGGGGAGGCGAGGGCGCCGTCGTAGGACTGGATGGCGAAGGTGAAGCCGAGCAGAAGGACGAAGCCCGCGATCCACGACGTCCAGATGGACCGCACGATGCCCTTGGGGCCCGCCGTCGAGGCGTCGTGGGTCTCCTCCGTCATGTGGGCGGAGGCGTCGTAGCCGGTGAAGGTGTACTGGGCCATCAGCAGGCCCAGCAGGACGACGTACAGGCCGCTGCCCCAGCCGGTGTTGTTCACGAACTCGCCGAAGACGAAGGACGCCGACTGGTGCTCGTCCGGTACGAAGGTCAGGGCGCCGACGATGACCGCGACGCCGATGACGTGCCACCAGACGCTGACGCTGTTGAGCAGCGCCACGATCCGCACGCCGAAGGTGTTCAGCAGCCCGTGCAGGACCAGGATCCCGGCGAAGAGCAGGATCGTGCGGCCGGGTGTCACCTCGAAGCCGAACTGGAGGTTCAGGTAGGCGCCCAGGAAGGACGCGGCGCCGAAGTCGATGCCGGCGGTCACCGCGACCTGGCCCAGCACGTTGAACCAGCCCGTGAACCAGGCCCAGGCCGCCGCGGTCCGGGGCGGGGCCAGTCGGTGGGCCCAGAAGTACAGGCCGGCGGAGGTCGGGTAGGCCGAGCAGATCTCGGCCATCGCGAGGCCCACGAACAGGGTCATCAGGCCGACCGCGACCCAGCCCCAGGTGATCACCGCCGGGCCGCCGGTGTTCATGCCGAACAGATACAGCGTCAGACACCCGGAGAGCACCGAGATGATCGTGAAGGAGACCGCGTAGTTGGAGAACGCCGACATGCGGCGGGCGAGAACCTGCGTGTAGCCGAGCTGGGCCAGCCGTTCCTCGTCGGAGAGGGATCCCTCCGACGGCCCGCTCGTTCTGCCGTCATCTGTCATGTCCCCAGCGATTCCCCACCCGGGGGAGTGACATGCGTCACGCATGGCCAAAAAAGAAGGCCCGCACGACCGAAACCGTGCGGGCCACTCTCAGACGGGGTTCAGACCCGGTCAGCCGTTGCGCTTCCAGCGCGGCTTGTCCTCGCGGCGCTGGAAGGAGCCGCCACCGCGGTGGTCGTCACGACGGCCGTACGGACGCTCGTGACCACCGGTGCGGAAACCGGGGCGGTCACCCTGGCGGTCGCGGTTGAAGGGGCGGTCGCTGCCGCGGTGCCCGCCGCGCTCGTCACGGCGCTCGAAGGAGCGGCCACCACGGTCGTTGTCGCGGCGGAAGCCGCCACGGTCGCCACCGTCACGACGCTCGAAGGAACGACCCTCGTTGTCCCGGCGGAACCCACCGCGGTCGTTGTCCCGGCGCTCGAAGGAACGGCCCTCGTTGTCGCGACGCTCGAAGGAGCGGCCGCCACGGTCGTTGTCGCGACGGAAGCCACCACGGTCGCCACCCTCACGACGCTCGAAGGAACGCCCACCGCGGTCGTTGTCGCGGCGGAAGCCACCACGGTCGCCACCGTCACGACGCTCGAAGGAACGACCCTCGTTGTCACGACGCTCGAAGGAACGGCCACCACGGTCGTTGTCCCGGCGGAAGCCACCACGGTCGTTGTCACGACGCTCGAAGGAACGCCCACCGCGGTCGCCGTCACGACGGTCGTCCCGACGCTCACGACGCTCGTACGTCGACGGGGCCTCGCCCCGCTCGGCGTCCTGCGCGTCCGGCTGCTCCGGGACCGCGACCTCGGCCGCGGCCACCGCCGCCTGCGCCTCGGCCACCGCCGCCTCCGGGTCCTCGCCGCGCTCACGCGCCACGCGGGCCACCAGGCGGTCCGACTCCTCGCGCAGCTCCGTCGCACGACGCTGCGCACGCTCCAGCTGCTTCGCCAGGTGCGCGACCTCACGCTCGGCCTGCTGCGCCGCGTTGCCCGCGGACTCCGCCTGCACCTCGGTCATCGACCGGGCACCGGTGATCTCGGCGACCTCCGGGTCGAACGCGGCACCGCCCTGGATGATGTGACGCCCGGCGTCGACGCCCGCGTCCTCCATCAGCCGGAAGATCTGCCGGCGCTGGTGCGGCAGGGACAGCGACACCACGGTGCCGGTACGGCCCGCACGCGCCGTGCGGCCCGCGCGGTGCAGGTAGTCCTTGTGGTCGCCGGCCGGGTCCACGTTCAGCACCAGGTCGATGCCGTCCACGTGGATACCGCGGGCGGCCACGTCGGTGGCGACCAGGACGTTGACGTAACCGTCCTTGAAGTCCGCCAGCGTCCGCGTCCGCGCGCCCTGCGTCATACCGCCGTGCAGCGCGTCCGACTTCACACCCGCGTCGCGCAGCTGCTCGGCGACCCGGTCCGCGCCCAGCTGGGTACGGACGAAGATGATCGTCCGGCCCTTGCGGGAGGCGATGGCCGCCGTGACCGGCGCCTTGTCCTTGGGCTTCACGATCAGGATGTGGTGCGACATCGTCGTGACCGCACCCTGGGCCGCGTCGACCTCGTGCAGGACCGGGTCCTTGAGGTACCGGTCGACGAGGGTCTTGATCTCGTTCTCCATCGTCGCGGAGAACAGCATCCGCTGACCGCCCGCCGGAACCTGGTCCAGCAGCTCGGTGACCTCGGGCAGGAAGCCCAGGTCGGACATCTGGTCGGCCTCGTCGAGAACGGCGACCTGGACGTCCTGCAGGGAGCAGGCGCCGCGGTTGATGATGTCGCGCAGCCGGCCCGGAGTGGCCACCAGCACGTCCACGCCGCGCTCCAGGGCGTAGATCTGGTTGCCCATCGACGTACCGCCGCAGACGACCTTCATCTTCAGGCCGAGCTGGTCGCCGTAGGGCTGGAGGGCGTCCGCGACCTGCATCGCGAGCTCACGGGTCGGGGTGAGGATCACGGCGCGCGGACGGTGCTTCTCGGTGCGTCCGCCGGACAGACGCGCGAGCGTCGGCAGGCCGAACGACAGGGTCTTGCCCGAGCCGGTACGACCGCGGCCCAGGATGTCCTTGCCCGCCAGCGCGTCCGGGATGGTCGCGGCCTGGATCGGGAAGGGGGTGGTCACGCCGTTCTGCGCCAGCTTGCGCACCACGGCCTCCGGCAGACCGAGGTCCGCGAAGGTGATCTCGGGAACGGCCGACTCCTCGGCGTTCTCGGAGGAGGTGTTCTCGGGCAGGACGACCTGATCAGAACTGGAAATGGACATGCGTATGCGAAACCTTCCGGAGTCTCGTCGGCACGCGCCCGTCAACTCCGTGTTTCGCTACACGACCGCCTCTATGCGGTCCGCCACGGCAAGGGAGAGTACGCGCCACACGGCGCGCTCTGCATCGGCGCCGGGCAAATGGGATCAAACGATCTACCACCATACGCACCCCCCACCCCCCAAGGCAAACCAAGCCGACTAGACGTAGGTCACACCCCCGGCCGGCTAGGCCGGCGCGCCCGCCTCGGGAGCCGGCTCCAGCGGCCCCAGCTGCGGCCCCGCCTCCCCGTGGGCCGACGAGGACGGCTCCGCCACCGTCGGCTCGGGAGTGACCGTCGGCTCCACCGGGGTCGGCGTGGGCGTGGGCTCCGCCGGAGTCGGCGTGGGCGGCGCCTTCGTCGGCTCCCCCGGCCCGCCCGGCTGCTCCGACTCCCCGGGCCGGCCCGGCGCCGAGGCGTCCCCGCCGGGCCCCTCGGACGCGGACGCCGAGGGGGACGCGGACTTCCTGCCCTTGCCCTTGCCCTTCTCGGCCTTCCCGTCCTTGCCCCGCTCACCGTCCGCGGCCCCGTACCCGTACCCGGGACCACCGCCGGACACCGCGCGGCCCCCGCCCGGCTCCTCGGCACCGCGGTGCCCCGCCGAACGCGAGGGCTTCACGTCCCCGTCGGAACCGCCGTCACCCACGCTCATACAACCCGCGGCGGCGGCGACGGCCACCGCCGTGACGGCCAGACGGACAGGAACACGCAAGGGGCGCACGGGCAGCCACCTCCGATGAAGGCACAGGAGTCAACCTCACCAACTCCCGCCGCCCACAAGAGGACACGCGCCCCACCTCGCCCGGCCCTCAGCCGTACCCCAGCGCGTGCAGCCGGTCGTCGTCGATCCCGAAGTGGTGCGCGATCTCGTGCACCACCGTCACCTCGGTCTCCGCCACCACGTCGTCCCGGGACTCGCACATCCGCAGGGTCGGACCCCGGTAGATCGTGATCCGGTCCGGCAGCACCCCCGCGTACCACTCACCGCGGTCCGTCAACGGCGTCCCCTCGTACAGCCCCAGCAGCTCCGGATCGTCCGCGGGCGGCTCGTCCTCCACGAACACCGCCACGTTGTCCATCAACCGCGTCAACTCCGGCGGGATCCGGTCCAACGCCTCGGCGACCAGTTCCTCGAACTCCTCGCGCGTCATCTCCAGCACACCGCCATTCTGCGACACGGACCACCCGCACGAGACCCCCGTCGCCCCGGCATATCGCCCCCCGCACTTGGGCATACGCGACCAATGGTCCCCGTCCCCGCCGCACTGCGCACCCTCACCCACCGGATACGACGGACCCCCCACACCCCGCGCCGGACGCCCGGCCCCGCCGGACTCGCGCCGCGGCCGCGCCCCTGGGCACGGGCCCTCGGGCTCGTCGGTGTCGTCCTGCTCGGCGCCTGGCTCGGCCTGCTGACCGTCGGCAACGTCCCCGTCTCCGTCGGCCCCATGAACACCACCATGACCCTGCGCCCCTCGTTCACCGGCGGCACCAAGATCAACGTCTCCCCGCTGGGCGCGCTCCGGCTCGACAGCCACACCGCGCCCGTCCGCCTCGACGTCAACGTCGACCAGCTGGACCCCGAGCGCTCCCAGGCCCTCGTCGACCACCCCGAACGCCTTTCCGGCCTCCAGGACGAGGTCGCCCAGGACATCGCCCGCGGCACCCGCGAACTCGCCCTGCGCTCCTGCGTCGCCGTCGTCACCGGCGCCACCGCACTGGGGCTCGCCGTCTACCGCCGCCCCCGCCGCGCCCTCGGCGCCGGCGGCCTCGCGCTCACCCTGCTCGCCGCCTCCGGAGCCACCGCGGCCGCCACCTGGAACCCGGACTCCGTCCTCGAACCCAAGTTCTCCGGCCTGCTCTCCTCCGCGCCCTCACTGGTCGGCGACGCCCGCAGCATCGTCACCGAGTTCGACGTCTACCAGAAGGAACTGGCCCGGCTGGTCACCAACGTCACCAAGCTCTACGACGCCACCTCCACCCTCCCCGCCTACCGGCCCGACCCCACCACCATCCGCGTCCTGCACGTATCCGACATCCACCTCAACCCCGCCAGCTGGAAGATCATCGCCTCGCTCGTCGAGCAGTACCGGGTCGACGTCATCGTCGACTCCGGCGACACCATGGACCACGGCAGCGCCGCCGAGAACGGCTTCCTCGACCCCATCGAGGACCTCGGCGCCCCCTACGTCTGGGTCCGCGGCAACCACGACTCCATGACCACCCAGCGCTACCTGGAGAAGCTGGACAACGTCCACGTCCTCGACGACGGCCGCGCCAGGACCGTCGCCGGACTGCGCTTCGCGGGCATCGGCGACCCCCAGTTCACCCCCGACCGCACCGCCCGGCCCGGCGCCGGCGCCTCCCAGGAACTGGCCGGCGCCCGGCTCGCCACCGCCCTGCGCGACCAGCAGGCCGCCGGCACCCCGGCCGACGTGGCGATCGCCCACGAACCCGAGGCGGCCCGCGGCGTGGACGGCGAGGTCCCCCTGGTCCTGGCCGGCCACATCCACCACGACGAGACGGAGGTCCTGGAGCGCGGCACCCGGCTGCGCGTCGAGGGCTCCACCGGCGGCAGCGGCCTGCGTGCGATCGAGGGCAAGTACCCCGACCCCATCGAGACCTCGATCCTCTACTTCGACCGGGACACCCGGCGCCTCCAGGCCTGGGACGAGATCGAACTCGGCGGCCTCGGCCTGACCACGGCGGAGGTCAGCCGCCACCTGCCGGAGGAGAACCACCCGGGCGTCACCCCGCCCCCGACGCCCGCCCCCACGCCGTCCCCGTCACCGCCCTCGTCCCCGTCCCCGTAAACCGTTTTGGCGATCCCTCCCGCCATCCCATATGCTTCTCACGTCCCCGACGCGCTGGAAAGCGCGCAGGCGGGCCGATAGCCCTCATCGTCTAGCGGCCTAGGACGCCGCCCTTTCAAGGCGGTAGCACGGGTTCGAATCCCGTTGGGGGCACGCAGTACGGTGTGCGACACTGTCGTACGCACAGCAAGGTCCTGTGGAGCAGTTTGGAGTGCTCGCCACCCTGTCAAGGTGGAGGCCGCGGGTTCAAATCCCGTCAGGACCGCTGAGGTTTCCCCGGAAGCCTCGTGGCTGGGTAGCTCAGTTGGTACGAGCGATCGCCTGAAAAGCGATAGGTCGCCGGTTCGACCCCGGCCCCAGCCACAACGAAGGCCCCGATCTCCGGATCGGGGCCTTGTTGTTCGTCAGGGCGGCTCGGGCGCCGGGCCCGGCAAAAGCGTTCGCCAGGAATTTGGCCGGGATGAGATCCTGGATCGCGTATGTCTACGCACCCTGCCCCCGCCCTCGGCGCCCTCGCCCCCCGTCTGACCGAGCTGTCGCTGCGTGACGCGCACCGGCTCGGTCGGCGGCTCGAGGGCGCGCGCAAGATCCGTAAGCCGGAGGCCCGGGCCGCCGTCCTCGTCGACATCGAGGCGGAGGTCGTCCGGGCCGAGGAGCGGATGGGGGTGCGGCGTGCCCGGGTTCCGGCCGTCCGGTACCCCGAGCAGCTGCCGGTCAGCCAGAAGAAGGACGACATCGCGGCCGCCATCCGTGATCACCAGGTGGTCATCGTCGCCGGTGAGACCGGGTCCGGCAAGACGACCCAGATCCCCAAGATCTGCCTGGAGCTGGGCCGTGGGGTGCGCGGCATGATCGGGCACACCCAGCCGCGCCGGATCGCGGCGCGCACGGTGGCCGAGCGGGTGGCCGAGGAGATGGACACCCCGCTCGGGCAGGCCGTGGGCTGGAAGGTCCGCTTCACCGACCAGGTCAACCAGGACGCCACGTTCATCAAGCTGATGACGGACGGCATCCTGCTGGCCGAGATCCAGACCGACCGCGAGCTGCGCGCCTACGACACGATCATCATCGACGAGGCGCACGAGCGGTCCCTGAACATCGACTTCCTGCTCGGGTACCTGGCGCAGTTGCTGCCCAAGCGGCCGGACCTGAAGGTCGTCATCACCTCGGCGACGATCGATCCCGAGCGGTTCTCCCGGCACTTCGGGGACGCGCCGATCATCGAGGTGAGCGGGCGGACGTATCCGGTGGAGGTGCGGTACCGGCCGCTGCTGGAGGAGGACTCGGCGGACTCGGACCGGGACCAGATCACCGCGATCACGGACGCCGTCGAGGAGCTGATGGGCGAGGGGAAGGGCGACATCCTCGTCTTCCTCTCGGGCGAGCGGGAGATCCGGGACACCGCGGACGCCCTGGAGCGGAAGAAGTACCGGTTCACGGAGGTCCTGCCGCTGTACGCGCGGCTCTCGCACGCCGAGCAGCACCGGGTGTTCCAGCCGCACACCGGCCGCAGGATCGTTCTGGCGACGAACGTCGCCGAGACCTCGCTGACGGTGCCGGGCATCAAGTACGTCATCGATCCGGGTTTCGCGCGGATCAGCCGCTACAGCCATCGCACCAAGGTGCAGCGGCTGCCGATCGAGCCGATCTCGCAGGCCAGCGCGAACCAGCGCAAGGGCCGGTGCGGGCGGACGAGCGACGGCATCTGCGTCCGGCTGTACGCCGAGGACGACTTCGAGGGGCGTCCGGAGTTCACGGACGCGGAGATCCTGCGGACCAACCTGGCCTCGGTCATCCTGCAGATGACGGCGGCCGGGCTCGGGGACATCGAGAAGTTCCCGTTCATCGACCCGCCGGACCATCGCAACATCCGCGACGGTGTGCAGTTGCTCCAGGAGCTGGGCGCGCTGGACCCGGCGCAGAAGGACGTCCGCAAGCGGCTGACCGAGACGGGCCGCAAGCTGGCCCAGTTGCCGGTGGACCCGAGGCTGGCGCGGATGGTGCTGGAGGCGGACCGCAACGGCTGTGTCCGCGAGGTCATGGTGATAGCGGCCGCGCTGTCGATCCAGGACCCGCGCGAGCGTCCCGCGGACAAGCAGGCGCAGGCCGATCAGCAGCACGCCCGCTTCAAGGACGAGACCAGTGACTTCCTGGCGTACCTGAACCTGTGGCGGTACGTGCGGGAGCAGCAGAAGGAGCGCGGTTCCAGTTCCTTCCGGCGGATGTGCAAGCAGGAGTACCTGAACTTCCTGCGGATCCGTGAGTGGCAGGACATCTATCTGCAGTTGCGCACGGTCGCGAAGCAGATGGGGATCGAGCTGAACGAGGAGGACGCCCCGGGCGACCGGGTCCATGTGTCCTTGCTGGCAGGCCTGTTGTCCCACATCGGGATGAAGGACGTGAAGGACGGCGCCAAGAACGAGTACCTGGGCGCCCGCAACGCGAAGTTCGCGGTCTTCCCGGGTTCGGCGCTGTTCCGCAAGCCGCCGCGGTTCGTGATGTCGGCGGAGCTGGTGGAGACCTCGCGGCTGTGGGCGCGGGTCAACGCGAAGATCGAGCCGGAGTGGGTCGAGCCGCTGGCGGAGCACCTGCTGAAGCGGACGTACAGCGAACCGCACTGGGAGAAGGACCAGGCGGCGGTGATGGCCTTCGAGAAGGTCACGCTGTACGGGGTGCCGATCGTCGCGCAGCGGAAGGTGAACTACGGGCGAATCGACCCCGAGGTCAGCCGCGAGCTGTTCATCCGCAACGCGCTGGTCGAGGGCGACTGGCGTACGCATCACAAGTTCTTCGCCGACAACCGCCGACTCCTCAGCGAGGTCGAGGAGTTGGAGCACCGGGCGCGGCGCCGGGACATCGTGGTGGACGACGACACGCTGTTCGACTTCTACGAGCAGCGGGTGCCCGAACATGTGGTGTCGGGGGCGCATTTCGACTCGTGGTGGAAGCACAAGCGGCACGAGCAGCCGGACTTCCTGGACTTCGAACGGGCGATGCTGATCCGCGAGTCGGCGGAGGCGGTCACCAAGGCCGACTACCCGGACTCGTGGCGGCAGGGTCCGCTGAAGTTCCGGGTGACGTACCAGTTCGAGCCGGGTGCGGACGCGGACGGCGTGACGGTCCACATTCCGTTGCAGGTGCTGAACCAGGTCACCGACGAGGGCTTCGACTGGCAGATCCCGGGGCTGCGGGAGGAGGTCGTGACGGAGCTGATCCGTTCGCTGCCGAAGCCGGTGCGCCGGCACTACGTCCCGGCCCCGAACTTCGCGAAGGCGTTCCTGGAGCGCGCGGTGCCGTTGCAGGAGCCGTTGACGGTGACGATGGCGCGTGAGCTGAAGCGCATGGTCGGGGTGCCGTTCGAGGCGGAGGACTTCGACTGGGCGCGGGTGCCGGAGCATCTGCGGATCACGTTCCGGATCGTGGACGAGCGGCGGCGCAAGCTGGCGGAGGCCAAGGACCTGGAGGCGCTGCGGCTGAGGCTCAAGCCGCGGGCGCGCGAGGCGCTGTCGCAGGCGGCCGCGGCGACGGCGTCCCGGGAGGGCGGCGAGTCGCTGGAGCGCAAGGGTCTGACCGACTGGTCGATCGGGACGCTGACGCGGGTCTTCGAGACGCGCCGGGCCGGCCAGCCGGTGAAGGCGTACCCGGCGCTGGTGGACGACGGCGACACCGTGTCGGTGCGGCTGTTCGACTCCGAGGCGGAGCAGGCGCAGGCGATGTGGCGGGGCACGCGCCGTCTGGTGCTGCGGAACATCCCGGTGAATCCGGGGAAGTTCGCGAGCGATCGCCTCTCCAACGCGCAGAAGCTGGCGCTGTCGGCGAACCCGCACGGTTCGGTGCAGGCGCTCTTCGACGACTGCGCCATGGCGGCGGCGGACAAGCTGATCGGGGACTTCGGCGGACCGGCGTGGGACGAGGAGTCGTACCGGAAGCTGTATGACCGGGTGCGGGCGGAGATCGTCGACACGACGGTGCGTACGGTCGGGCAGGTGCAGCAGGTGCTGTCGGCGTGGCAGGCGTGCGAGCGGCGTCTGAAGGGCGTGCGCAGCGCGGTGCTGCTGGCGAATCTGACGGATGTCCGCAAGCAGCTCGACGCGCTGGTGAAGCCGGGGTTCGTGACGGCGGCGGGGGTGGCCCGGCTGCCGGACCTGATGCGGTACCTGGTGGCGGTGGACCGGCGGCTCCAGCAGATGCCGGCGAACGTGCAGCGCGACACGACGCGTATGGAGAAGGTCCACGAGATGCAGGACGAGTACGCGTGGCTGCTGGAGCAGATGCCGCAGGGGCGTCCGGTGCCGCGGCAGGTCCTGGACGTCCGCTGGATGATCGAGGAGCTGCGGGTGAGCTATTTCGCGCACGCGCTGGGCACGGCGTACCCCGTCTCGGACAAGCGGATCGTGAAGGCGATCGACGCGCTGGCACCGTGACGGAGGCTGTACGGACGGTGAGTTCGACCAGGACACCCGGGGTCCTGTACAGTCTCATCTCGCAGCGCAACGCAGGAATGAGCGCCGCGAAACCTGGTCCTGTGGAGCAGTTTGGAGTGCTCGCCACCCTGTCAAGGTGGAGGCCGCGGGTTCAAATCCCGTCAGGACCGCATGAATGAAGGACCCGGGTCATATGACCCGGGTCCTTCTGCGTGTGCCCGCGTACCGGCTGGCACGGAAGGGTGCCGTGGGGCGCTCGGGGCGCGTGGGGCGCCTCCTGGGGGCGACAGGGATCCGACAGGGGCGTGACAGGGTGCGTCGAGGCCCGGCGAGGCGCCTCGCGCCGTCTTGACGGCGTCACATTCGCTCGGTACCCAGAAACCAGGGCCCAATCTCCGTAGGCCCCTGGAGGTGGCGTATGGCGGCTTCGGCTAGGCACGAGACGCGGGCGTTGCTCCGCGCGCACCTGTCGGCCGCTTCCTCCTACCGGCATCTCACCCGGCACTGTCCGATCTGCCATCAGCTGCTGCGGCTCGCGATGGACTCGGCGCCGGCCGCGGGCCGGCCGTCGGCCGGCCCCGTCGAGCCGGACGAACCGCCGGCGCCCGTGACGGCCACGGCAGCCGCCCCGCCCCCGCCGTCCGCACTCCCCGTCGAGGACGAGACCCCGTCCCCCGCGTGACTCGCGGGGCGGCCCCCGATCCCCAACGCCCCTGCCGCCAGGGCGTGCTGGAAGGCACGGCTCCACTAGCGCACATACGCCAGAGGCAACAAGCTCCCCGGCATGTGACGGGTGTCACCGCATGACTTTTGGAAACCGCGGTACTTACACCTGTCCTACAACTGGTCAATTTAATATGTGCAATTGCACTACCCCGGGGGCCGGACGCACAGGAGATCCGACACCCCTCCCCAGGCTCCGACAAGGCCACACACAGACCGTCCGGCAAGCCCGCGTCCGCGCACAAAAAAGATCGCGCTGGACCCGGCGGAGTCCAGCGCGATCTACGACGCACCCTGTCAGTTGCCTGAAGCCCTGGGCGTGAGCCCTGTTGGGGCAGGGCCCTCGTCGCTTGGAGCTATGGGTTCGGACGCCTCGGCGCGTTGGGGGACCCGCCGAATTGTCCGGTTATGAAGTTGTTCAGGCCTCGCTGCGCTGCTGCGGGATGCCCGCGAGCAGAGCGCGGACCTCGGCCTCGCGATAGCGGCGATGCCCGCCGAGCGTACGGATGGATGTGAGCTTTCCGGCCTTCGCCCACCGCGTGACCGTCTTGGGGTCGACGCGGAACATGGTGGCGACCTCAGCCGGGGTCAGCAGCGGCTCGGCATCAGGGGTGCGAGCGGTCATGAGCGGCCTCCTCGGGAGAACCGAACCTTCTCGGTTCTTTCCTCTAAATTCTGCACCTTGACCCGCGTTGCCCGAAATGGCGGACGCGAGTCGAGTCGGTTATAGGACGAACGGCTTGTCCTCGGCACTACAACTACACCATCTGTCCAGCCGCGTCGGCCAAACCGATGGAATTGCCCCTCCAGGTGTTCATCAGCGACGGAAGCCGATGGACCATGCCATAGCGGACAGTCACGCCACTGTGACGATCAGTCACAGGGCGATCAGGAGTCATCAGACCCCCCAAAGCGTGCAATGCGAGCAGAGTCCTCCCCGGACTCCTTGTCCTATTTTGGCATGAGGGTGGGGAAGGGACGCAAGAGCCGCGTAAGTGCGGTCCATCACGCTTGACACACCTTGCGGCGAAAGCCCGGATCGGGTTCTACGTCCGATGTTGACGGAACTTCAAGAACCCCGGGTGCACCAGAAGGAGGACCAAACCCCAAAACGGGCTTCCGGTCAAACACCGGTTCGTGACCTGGCTCACGGTCAGTTGGCCGACCGGCGTGCGCGCACCGACCGCCACCGCTCCACCAGCCGCCCGTACGCCACCCCCGCGGCCGCCCCGTCCCCGGAGCGCAGCGCCGCGATGCCCTCGGCCACGTCGGCGGCGGAGTGGTCGTCCTCCAGCGCACCGGCCGGCAGTACGTGCACCAGGCCGCCGTAGTCGAGTTCGACCAGGGAGCGCGGATGGAACTCCTCCAGCCAGCGCCCCACGTCCACCAGGCCCTCCACCAGGGGGCCTTCGCCGACGGTGTCCTTCAGGGTCCGCAGGGCCCGGGCCACCCGGCGGCGCGCCTGCACCATCGGCGTCCGGTACCGCAGCATCGGCGGGACCTCGCCGGTGCCCTCGTCGTAGCGCCGCTCCTCGTCGGAGACGAGGACGAACCAGTGCAGCGGCACCTGCCAGGTCGCGGTGCGGATCCAGGGCCGGGCGTCGGGGTTGCGCCCCAGCCAGCGCTCGTAGTCCTGGGCGGCCTGCATGCGCAGCAGCGCCGGGAGCACCGCGTCCAGCACCGCGGGCGACAGCTCCTCGCCGAGGTCCTCCAGCGCCTGCCAGCCGCGCAGCCGGGTCCGCCACGGGCAGACGCAGACCACGCCGTCGGCCTCCAGCACGAACGCGTCCAGGCTCTCGTGCACGGGCACCGGGACCGGTGGGGTGGGCAGCAAGTCGGCCAGGGCGCGCCGCAGTTCGTCCTGGTACGAGGGCCGCTCGGCGAGCCGGGCGTATCGCGCCCAGTGGCTGCGCTCGGGTTCGGGGAAGGCGGCCAGCGGCTCGTAGACGCGCAAGTAGACCGCGTACGGGACGATCAGCGAGGACACCTTGGGCACGCCTGCTCCATCCCCCGCCGTCCGCCGGGAAAAACTGAGAAACCCGCTCACAAAGACGCGGGAAAACTATGCAAATCGTCGCACGGGGGTGCTCCGGGAGTAGGTGATCCTGAGCACGTCGAGGTGGCGGGGCGCCCCAGGCTCTAATCTCTTGCTCACAGTTCCCGCCACCCCAGGGAGCTGCTCCCGATCGCCGCTACTTACCCAGGAGTCACCACAGTGACCGACGTAACCGACGGCGTCCTGCACACCCTCTTCCACTCGGAGCAGGGCGGACACGAGCAGGTCGTGCTCTGTCAGGACCGCGCCACCGGCCTCAAGGCCGTCATCGCCATCCACAGCACCGCGCTGGGCCCGGCCCTCGGCGGTACGCGCTTCTACCCCTACGCGACCGAGGAGGAGGCCGTCGCCGACGCCCTGAACCTCGCGCGCGGGATGTCGTACAAGAACGCCATGGCCGGTCTCGACCACGGCGGCGGCAAGGCCGTGATCATCGGTGACCCGGAGCGGGACAAGACCGAGGAGCTGCTCCTCGCCTACGGCCGTTTCGTGGCCTCCCTCGGCGGGCGCTACGTCACCGCCTGCGACGTCGGCACCTACGTCGCCGACATGGACGTCGTGGCCCGCGAGTGCCCGTGGACGACCGGCCGCTCCCCCGAGAACGGCGGCGCCGGCGACTCCTCGGTGCTCACCGCCTACGGCGTCTACCAGGGCATGCGGGCGTCCGCCCAGCACCTGTGGGGCGACCCCTCGCTGCGCGGCCGCAGGGTCGGCATCGCCGGGGTCGGCAAGGTCGGTCACCACCTGGTCGAGCACCTGGTCGCCGAGGGCGCCGAGGTCTTCGTGACCGACGTCCGCGAGGACGCCGTCCGCCGGATCACCGAGCGGCACGAGGGCGTCACCGCGGTGGCCGACACCGAGGCCCTGATCCGGATCGAGGGGCTGGACGTCTACGCCCCCTGCGCACTCGGCGGCGCCCTCAGTGACGACTCCGTCCCGGTGCTGACCGCCAGGGTCGTCTGCGGCGCGGCCAACAACCAGCTCGCCCACCCGGGCGTGGAGAAGGACCTCGCCGACCGCGGGATCCTCTACGCCCCGGACTACGTGGTGAACGCGGGCGGTGTCATCCAGGTCGCCGACGAACTGCACGGCTTCGACTTCGAGCGGTGCAAGGCGAAGGCGGCGGGCATCTACGAGACCACGCTCGCCATATTCGCACGTGCGAAGGCGGACGGGATTCCGCCGGCCGCCGCCGCGGACCGGATCGCCGAGCAGCGGATGCACGAGGCCGCCGCGGCCCGCCGGGCGGGCTGATCCGAGCCGTCCGGACATTTGTCCGGTACCCGCCGACGGGCACTTAGAGAGAACTCTCACGTCCGTCGGCGGGTCGCCCGCCCAGAAGTAGTTAAAATCGCGGTTGACCAGCGGGTACGGGGCGACTCGAGGGTTGTGGGCTCAGGCACGTGCTGCGGGCGACGTACCGTATGCGCGTGGGCTCAGGTACCGTGGAAGCCCTACGGGCCGGTCTCTCTGCGGAGAGTCCGTTCCGGATCATGAACGCGTGTCAAGACTCTGGGGCCGTCGAGCCCCGTCACCGAGGGGGTCGAGCCATGGGGCGCGGCCGGGCCAAGGCCAAGCAGACAAAGGTCGCCCGCCAGCTGAAGTACAACAGCGGCGGGACTGACCTGTCGCGTCTGGCCAACGAGCTGGGCGCTTCGACTTCGCATCAGCCGCCGAACGGCGAGCCGTTCGAGGACGACGACGAGGACGAGGACGACCCGTACGCGCAGTACGCGGATCTATACAACGACGACGAGGACGATGAGGACGACGAGTCCGGTCCCGCGTCGCAGCGCCGAGGCGCTTGACGACTCTGCTGTGCTCGACCCGGTCCGAGGCGGTCACCGCCGCCGGACCGGGTTTTGCGCTGCCCTTCGAGCGTCTGCCTTTCAGCGTCCGCCTTCCGGGCGTCAGCCGGCGTAGTCGCCCACCAGCTCCGCGCCCGTGGTGTGCTCACCGCGGTCCGTGATCTCACCGGCGACCCAGGACTCGACCCCGCGGTCGGCCAGGGTCGCGAGGGCGGCGTCCGTGGACTCCTGCGGCACGATCGCGATCATGCCGACGCCCATGTTCAGGGTCTTCTCCAGCTCCAGGCGCTCGACCTGGCCCGTCCGGCCGACGAGGTCGAACACGGGGGCCGGGGTCCAGGTGGAGCGGTCCACGACGGCGTGCAGCCCGTCGGGGATCACCCGGGCCAGGTTGGCGGCGAGGCCGCCGCCGGTGATGTGCGAGAACGCGTGCACATCGGTGGTCCGGGTCAGCGCCAGGCAGTCCAGCGAGTAGATCTTGGTGGGTTCCAGCAGCTCCTCGCCGAGGGTGCGGCCGAACTCCTCGATCCGCGCGTCCAGGGCCAGGCCGGCCTGGTTCAGCAGGACATGCCGGACCAGCGAGTACCCGTTCGAGTGAAGACCGGAGGCCGCCATGGCGATCACCGAGTCACCCGTACGGATGCGATCCGGGCCGAGCAGGCGGTCCGCCTCGACCACGCCCGTACCGGCGCCGGCGACGTCGAAGTCGTCCTCGCCCAGCAGGCCGGGGTGCTCGGCCGTCTCACCGCCCACGAGGGCGCAGCCGGCCAGGACACAGCCCTCGGCGATGCCCTTCACGATCGCGGCGACCCGCTCGGGGTGGACCTTGCCGACGCAGATGTAGTCCGTCATGAACAGCGGCTCGGCGCCGCACACCACGATGTCGTCCATGACCATCGCCACGAGGTCGTGGCCGATGGTGTCGTAGACGCCCATCTGACGGGCGACGTCGACCTTGGTGCCGACGCCGTCGGTGGCGGAGGCGAGCAGCGGGCGCTCGAAGCGCTTGAGGGCGGAGGCGTCGAAGAGACCGGCGAAACCGCCGAGGCCGCCGAGGACCTCGGGGCGCTGGGTCTTCTTCACCCACTCCTTCATCAGCTCCACCGCGCGGTCGCCCGCCTCGATGTCGACGCCCGCGGCTGCGTAGCTGGCACCGGTGCCCGCGTGCGGAGCGCGCTGATCAGACTCAGCTGAAGACATGACCTTGAGAACCTTCGTGTCGTACTACGGGGGCTTTACGGGCGGCGGATCGCGTCCGCGGCGGCCGTGGCGGCCGGCCCGGCGGCCAGCTCGGTCTCCAGGAGCTGCTTGCCGAGCAGCTCGGGGTCCGGGAGCTCCATCGGGTACTCGCCGTCGAAGCAGGCGCGGCAGAGGTTCGGCTTGTCGATGGCGGTGGCCTCGATCATGCCGTCGATGGAGATGTACGCCAGGGAGTCGGCGCCGAGGGAGGTGCCGATCTCGTCGATGGTCATGCCGTTGGCGATGAGCTCCGCGCGGGTGGCGAAGTCGATGCCGAAGAAGCAGGGCCACTTCACGGGCGGGGAGGAGATCCGGATGTGGACCTCGGCGGCGCCGGCCTCACGGAGCATGCGGACCAGGGCGCGCTGGGTGTTGCCGCGCACGATGGAGTCGTCGACGACGACCAGGCGCTTGCCCTTGATGACTTCCTTCAGCGGGTTCAGCTTCAGGCGGATACCGAGCTGCCGGATCGTCTGCGAGGGCTGGATGAACGTACGGCCGACGTACGCGTTCTTCACCAGGCCGGCGCCGAACGGAATGCCGGACGCCTCCGCGTAGCCGATGGCGGCGGGGGTGCCGGATTCCGGAGTCGCTATGACCAGGTCGGCCTCGACCGGGGCTTCCTTCGCGAGCTTGCGGCCCATCTCCACACGGGAGAGGTACACGTTGCGGCCGGCGATGTCGGTGTCCGGGCGGGCGAGGTAGACGTACTCGAAGACACAGCCCTTGGGCTTCGCTTCCGCGAATCGCGAGGTGCGCAGGCCGTTCTCGTCGATCGCGATGAACTCGCCGGGCTCGATCTCGCGGACGTAGCTGGCGCCGCAGATGTCCAGGGCGGCGGACTCCGAGGCGACGACCCAGCCGCGCTCCAGGCGGCCGAGGACCAGCGGGCGGATGCCCTGCGGGTCGCGGGCGGCGTACAGGGTGTGCTCGTCCATGAAGACGAGCGAGAAGGCGCCCTTGACCTGCGGGAGGATCTGATGGGCGGCTTCCTCGATGGTCAGCGGCTTGCCGTCGTCGTCCGCCTGGGCCGCGAGGAGCGCGGTCAGCAGGTCGGTGTCGTTGGTCGCCGCCACACGCGGGGTGCGGCCCTCCTGCTTGGGCAGGTCGGCGACCATCTCGGCGAGCTGGGCGGTGTTGACGAGGTTGCCGTTGTGGCCGAGCGCGATCGAGCCGTGCGCGGTGGCACGGAACGTCGGCTGGGCGTTCTCCCAGACGGAGGCGCCGGTGGTCGAGTAGCGGGCGTGTCCGACCGCGATATGACCTTGGAGCGATCCGAGAGAGGTCTCGTCGAAGACCTGGGAGACCAGTCCCATGTCCTTGAAGACGAGGATCTGGGAGCCGTTGCTGACCGCGATTCCCGCGGATTCCTGGCCCCGATGCTGGAGGGCGTAGAGCCCGAAGTACGTGAGCTTTGCGACCTCTTCGCCCGGAGCCCAGACACCGAAGACGCCACAAGCGTCCTGGGGGCCCTTCTCGCCGGGAAGCAGATCGTGATTGAGTCGACCGTCACCACGTGGCACGGCTCCGAGTGTAGGCGAGATCGACCACTGGTCCGAATTCGCTGGGAGTGGGCTTTCTTACTTCTCCGCGGCCCCCGCCTTGGCGATCAAGCCCTGCCCAGGGGGGTTGGTGAGCGTCAGGGTCCGGTCTTTCTGCTGGTAGGACACCTTGCCGGACAGGATGTCGATCATCGCCCGCTCGGTCTTCATCGCCGGGCCCTCGCACAGCATGCGGGTGGTGGACAGACGTCCGAAGTCGATGACGCCGTCCTTCACCGTGGCCTCGCCGCGGAACTTGTTGCACCCGAGGCTGCCGCTCACCGTGCCGTCCTCGGCGAGGGTGAAGTGGACCTCGACACCCTTGGGGAGGGACTCGGCCGTCTTGCCCTGGGTCAGGGTGTCGACGGTCCACTCGGTGCCCGTCAGCGCGGGCTCGGGTTCGTTCTTCACGGGTCCCTCCTTCAGGGTGATCGAGTCGCCGTCACCCCTGGTCAGGGTCAGGGTCCTGGTTCCGTCGCGCCCCTGGACGTCCGCCTCGAGAGTGCCGGTGAACACGCTCAGGAACCGCTCCTCGAACTTCTGGACCGGGCCGGGGCAGCCCATCGCGGTCGAGCCGAGGTCGGTGATCCGTACCGTGTCGCCGTCGACGGTGACGTCGGCGCCGAAGCCGTTGCAGCCCACGGTGCCGCCGGACCGGCCGCCGCCCATGCCGGGCTCGGTGGTGCCGGGCTTGAACACGATGTGCGCCTCGTCGACGCGGAACTCCTTCACATCCGTCGGCAGCGCGTACTCCCTGCCGTCCACGGTGACCCGCTGCGGCACCCAGCGGGTGTCCGCGATGGCGGCGTCCTTCTTCGTCTTCCCTCCGTCGCCGACCGCGCCGCTGTCGCTGCCGGACTCCGTGCCGCAGGCGGCCAGCAGGGCCATGCCGGTCAGGGCCGCGGCGGTGTACTTGGCATGTGTCGTCCGCTTCATGTCCCTTCGACGCACGAGGCGGGTGTTGGGTTCGGTGTCGTTACCGCTCCGTTGTGCCGTGCCGGCCGATCAGCTCATCAGGGGCAGCAGACCGCCGAGGTCGGCGCGCTCCCCGCTCGCCCGGACCTCGGCCTCCTCCAGGGCCCGCTTCCACTCCAGCCGGCCGGTCGCCAGCCTGATCCAGGTGAGCGGATCGGTCTCGACGACGTTGGGCGGGGTGCCCCGGGTGTGCCGGAGACCTTCGACGCACTGCACGACGGCGTACGGCGGGATCCTCACCTCGGTCGAGCCGCCGGGCGCCTTCACGGCGAGCGCGTCGGCGAGGAGGCGGGTGCAGGCGGCGAGGGCCTGCCGGTCCTGGGGCACGTCCAGGCCCGGTACCGCGGCGTTCAGGTCGTCGGTGTGGACGACGAGCTCCACGACGCGGGTGACGAGGTAGTCGGCGAGCGGCAGGGCCCCGGCGTTGGTCCGCAGCAGCCTCGTGCCCGGGTGGGTGTCGAGCTGTTCCTCCAGGGTGTCGGCGACGTCGGCGAGGTAGGCGTCGAGGTCCGGGTGGTCGTGGACCACTCCCCTGGTGAACTCGTCGATCGCGGCGGAGTTCACGGCGGTGGCGAACGGCCAGTCCAGCAGCACGGCGTCCGGCTTGGCCGGCTCCGGCAGATCGAGCGCCCGCCCGATGGCCGTCACCGCCATCCCGATGTGCGCGACCAGCTCCCGCACCGTCCACGCCCCGAGCCGGGTGGGCAGCGCGAGCTGCTCGGCGGAGAGCCCGCGCACGGCGTCCTGGACATGCCCGAGCTGTCCGAAGACGGCGGCACGGATCTTGACGGGGTCGTAAGTACGGGCGCGCTTCTTGGCAGGAGGCATGCGATCAAGCCTAGGCAGGCCGTGCGGCCGGCGCGGGCACTTCGACCACCTCCCCGTTGCCGGGGACACCTATGTTCCGCCAGCGGAAGGGCAGGCCGCGGGCGGTGTCCGGGTCGGGGCCGTCCATCAGCTGGAAGTGCACATGCGGCTCGGTGGAGTTGCCCGAGTTCCCGCACCGGGCCAGCACCTGCCCGGCGCGCACCCGGTCGCCCTCCGCGACGGCGAGGGAGCCGCGGTGCAGATGGGCGTAGAGGGCGTGGGTGCCGTCGCCGAGGTCGAGGACGAGGTGGTTGCCGACGATCCGCCGGGCGCCGGCCATCTCGCGCACCGTGCTCTCGACGAGCATCAGATACAGCAGCCCCGGCAGGGAGGTCCGGCCGCGGTGGTCGCGCTGCCGGTCCTCGGCGTGGACCACCGTGCCGTCGGCCACCGCGTGCAAGGGGGCGCCGAAGGCCGGGAAGTCGGTGTTCCGCCGGGCCGGGGGCCACAGGGCGCGGAATCCGGGGCGGGCACCGGGCTCGGGCTCGGCCACGAGGTCTATGGCGTAGGTCTGGCCGTAGGCGTGCGTGCCATGGCTCGGGGTGCGGTTCGCCGGGCTGTTCAGTGCCGACCAGCGGCCGGTGACGGGCGGCTCGACCTCCAGCGGCTCGGGGTGCCCGGGCTGCCCCTCGGGGGTCCGCCCGGGCCGGTTGGCCGCGACGGCGAGGACGAACGCCAGGGCCAGCGGCAGGTAGTTCCACCAGCGCGGGTGGCCGAGGTCCAGCCAGGCGTCGGCGGCCACCAGGCCGAAGAAGACGACCAGCAGAGACCGGAAGCCGATCATGGCGAGCTTGCGTGCGGACATGGTTCCCCCTGTAGATCCGTAGTCCTCGATATCTGTTGTCCCCGACGACGGTTGTCCCGACGTCTGTCGTCCCCGGTGTCTGTCGTCCCCCGTGTCTCAGGGCCGGGCCGCCGCCAGCATCACCAGCAGCGGTACGACCCTTCCCGGCGGCACCTCGTAGCGGCCTCTGCCGGTGGTGCGCAGCCAGCCCCCGGCGGTCAGTTGGGGCAGATGGTGGTAGATCTGGCCGGTCGTGCCGATCTCCTCCAGCGCGGTCAGTTCGGCCACGGTGCGCCGACCGCCGAGCACCTCTCTGAGCAGCCGCAGCCGCACCGGATGGGCGAGAGCGGCGAAGACGTCGACGGTTTCCGACCACTCGTCGTCCAGCAGGTCCTCGGACAACGCGGTGTGCTGCCAGCTGAGCTCCTCCCCGGTCGGCAGTCGCACCGCTCCCGTGTACAGGACGCCGCCGTCCGCGGCCCCCGCCCCGGACATCCGCTCCTGCAGCCCCTCCAGGGCCCAGAAGTCGCCGTCGCCGACGCGCGGGGTGGTCCGGCCCGCCGTTTCGAGTGCTGCCAGGCGGCGTTCGAGTTCGGTGACGCGCTCCTCCAGGTCCATGCTTCGAGATTACGGAACTACGTAATTCCGTGCAAGCACTCTTTCCGGTGAACCCGCCCAAGCCCGTGAACATGCCGGAGCCCGTGCACCCGCCCCACCCCTGGACATGCCGAAGCCCCCGCCCGGCGGACCGGGCGGGGGCTTCGCGGGCTCCGACTACGCCAGCAGTGCCGGGATCGTCGCCTCGTGGGTCTCGCGGAGTTCCGCCAGGGGGAGGGAGAACTCGCCCTGGACGTCGACCTCGTCGCCGTCGACCACGCCGATGCGGGTGACCGGGAGGCCGCGCGCGCCGCACATGTCGTTGAAGCGGACCTCCTCCGAGCGGGGCACGGCGACGACCGCGCGGCCCGCCGACTCCGAGAAGAGGAAGGTGAACGCGTCCAGGCCGTCCGGGACGACCAGGCGGGCACCCTTGCCGCCGAGCAGCGCCGACTCGACGACCGCCTGGACCAGACCGCCGTCGGAGAGGTCGTGCGCGGAGTCGATCATGCCGTCGCGGGAGGCGGAGATCAGGATCTCGGCCAGCAGCCGCTCGCGCTCCAGGTCGACCTTGGGCGGCAGTCCGCCGAGGTGGTCGTGGACGACCTGGGACCAGGCCGAACCGCCGAACTCCTCGCGGGTGTCACCGAGCAGGTAGAGGAGCTGGCCCTCCTCCTGGAAGGCGACCGGGGTGCGGCGGGCCACGTCGTCGATGACGCCGAGGACGGCCACGACCGGGGTCGGGTGGATGGCGACCTCGCCAGTCTGGTTGTACAGGGAGACGTTGCCGCCGGTGACCGGGGTGCCGAGCTGCTGGCAGGCGTCGGCCAGACCGCGGATGGCCTCCGCGAACTGCCACATCACCGCCGGGTCCTCGGGCGAGCCGAAGTTCAGGCAGTCGGAGACGGCCAGCGGCTTCGCGCCGGTGGTGGCGACGTTGCGGTACGCCTCGGCGAGCGCGAGCTGGGCGCCGTGGTACGGGTCGAGCTTGGCGTACCGGCCGTTGCCGTCCGTCGCGATGGCGACGCCGAGGCCGCTCTCCTCGTCGATCCGGATCATGCCGGAGTCCTCGGGCTGGGCGAGGACGGTGTTGCCCTGCACGAAGTGGTCGTACTGCGAGGTGATCCACTTCTTGGACGCCTGGTTGGGCGAGCCGACCAGCTTCAGGACCTGCGCGCGCAGCTCCTCGGCGGTCGTGGGCCGCGGCAGCTTGTTCGCGTCGTCCGCCTGGAGCTCGTCCTGCCAGGACGGGCGGGCGTAGGGGCGCTCGTAGACCGGGCCGTCGTGCGCGACCGTGCGCGGGTCGACGTCGACGATCTTGCCGCCGTGCCAGAAGATCTCCAGCCGGTCGCCGTCGGTCACCTCACCGATGACGGTGGCGATGACGTCCCACTTCTCGCAGATCTCGAGGAAGCGGTCGACCTTCTCCGGCTCCACGACCGCGCACATGCGTTCCTGCGACTCGCTCATGAGGATTTCCTCGGGCGAGAGCGTGGAGTCGCGCAGCGGGACGTCGTCGAGGGTGACGCGCATGCCGCCCGAGCCGTTGGAGGCCAGCTCCGAGGTGGCGCAGGACAGGCCCGCCGCACCGAGGTCCTGGATGCCGACGACGAGCTTCTCGGCGAACGCCTCCAGGGTGCACTCGATGAGGAGCTTCTCCTGGAAGGGGTCGCCGACCTGCACCGCGGGGCGCTTGGAGGGCTTGGCGTCGTCGAAGGTCTCGGAGGCGAGGATGGAGGCGCCGCCGATGCCGTCGCCGCCGGTCCGGGCCCCGTAGAGGATGACCTTGTTGCCGGCGCCGGACGCCTTGGCGAGGTGGATGTCCTCGTGCCGCATGACGCCGATGGCACCGGCGTTGACCAGCGGGTTGCCCTGGTAGCAGGAGTCGAAGACGACCTCGCCGCCGATGTTGGGCAGGCCCAGGCAGTTGCCGTAGCCGCCGATGCCGGCGACGACGCCCGGCAGGACGCGCTTGGTGTCGGGGTGGTCGGCCGCGCCGAAGCGCAGCGGGTCCACCACCGCGACCGGGCGGGCGCCCATCGCGATGATGTCGCGCACGATGCCGCCGACGCCCGTGGCCGCGCCCTGGTAGGGCTCGACGTAGGAGGGGTGGTTGTGCGACTCGACCTTGAAGGTGACCGCGTAGCCCTGGCCGACGTCGACGACACCGGCGTTCTCGCCGATGCCGACGAGCAGGGCGTCGGACTGCGGGGCCTTCTCGCCGAACTGGCGCAGGTGCACCTTCGACGACTTGTAGGAGCAGTGCTCGGACCACATGACGGAGTACATGGCGAGCTCGGCACCGGTGGGCCGGCGGCCGAGGATCTCGACCACGCGCTCGTACTCGTCCTTCTTCAGACCGAGTTCGGCCCAGGGCAGCTCGACGTCGGGGGTCGCGGCCGCGTGCTCGACCGTGTCCAGAGGCGTCCGGCTCATGCGTTGACCAGCTTCTTGAGGATCGAGGTGAAGAAGGGGAGGCCGTCGGTGCGGCCGGTGCCGATGAGCGGCTCCACGGCGTGCTCCGGGTGCGGCATCAGGCCCACGACGTTGCCGGCCTCGTTGGTGATGCCGGCGATGTCGTTGAGGGAGCCGTTGGGGTTGAAGTCGACGTAGCGGAAGGCCACGCGGCCCTCGGCCTCCAGCTTGTCCAGCGTGTACTGGTCGGCGACGTAGCGGCCGTCCATGTTCTTCAGCGGGATGTGGATCTCCTGGCCCGCCTCGTAGTCGCTGGTCCAGGCCGTGTCCGCGTTCTCCACCCGCAGCTTCTGGTCGCGGCAGATGAAGTGCAGGTGGTCGTTGCCGAGCATGCCGCCGGGCAGCAGGTGGGCCTCGGTGAGGACCTGGAAGCCGTTGCAGATGCCGAGGACCGGCAGACCGGCCTTCGCCTGCTCGATGACGGTCTCCATCACCGGCGAGAAGCGGGAGATGGCTCCGGCGCGCAGATAGTCGCCGTAGGAGAAACCACCGGGCAGCACCACGGCGTCGACCTGGTGGAGGTCCTTGTCCTTGTGCCAGAGGGCGACCGGTTCGGCACCCGCGAGGCGGATCGCGCGCTGGGTGTCCCGGTCGTCGAGACTCCCCGGGAAAGTGACGACGCCAATACGAGCGGTCACTTCGCGGCCTCCGCGACTTCCTCCACCTTGACGGTGAAGTCCTCGATCACGGTGTTGGCGAGGAAGGATTCCGCAAGATCATGGATGCGGGCGAGCACGGCCTCGTCGACCGGTCCGTCAACTTCCAGTTCGAATCGCTTTCCCTGACGTACGTCCGAGATGCCTTCGAAACCCAGTCGCGGCAGTGCGCGCTGCACCGCCTGGCCCTGGGGGTCGAGGATCTCCGGCTTGAGCATGACGTCGACTACGACGCGTGCCACTGGCACTCCCGGTGTGTGGTGCTGAGCAGGTTCCTTCAGACTACCCGTACAAAATTTCTACGCGAGTAGAGTTGTAGGAAACTACGTGACGGCAGTCACGATCCGGTATCGGAGGGGGACGTTCGGGAAAAGTTCCGGGAAAGATCCCCGATCAGTTCGGGATACGTATTGCCTTCTGACACGCGGGGAGATTTAGTCGGGCTTCACATTGCAATGCCGGGCACTGTACAAATGAATTGGCAATAGCCGATACTCGGCACGTCATCGCAGTTGAGCTGTATGAGGTGCCATCCGAAGGGACCGATATTCGTGGCGCAGAAGGTCGTGGTCACACTCTCTGACGACATCGACGGCTCGGAAGCGGCGGAAACGATCGCCTTCGGACTCGACGGCAAGTCGTACGAGATCGACCTGAACCAAACGAATGCCGAGAAACTGCGTAAGGCGCTCGAGCCGTACGTGGAGGCCGGCCGCAAGCGGTCGCGCTCCGGCAAGGCCTACCGGCAGACCGAGGTCGCCCCCGACCCGGCGGCCGTACGGGCCTGGGCCCAAGCCAACAAGATGGACGTGCCCGCCCGCGGCCGGATCCCCAAGAAGGTCTACGAGGCGTTCGCCGCGGCGCAGTGACGGCCCCCTGGCACGCCCGTCCCCAGGGTGCGTCAGCGGGCCCCGAGGACAACCGACTTGCGCTGCACCCCTCCCGATCAGCTAGAGTCTGGAGCACGCCGAGGGCAGGGAAGGAAAAACCCAGCTCACGGAGTACATGCGGGTGTAGTTCAGTAGTAGAACATCCCCCTTCCAGGGGGAAGGCGCAGTGTGCAATTCCTGTCACCCGCTCTGCACCGCCGTACCGAGGGTCCTTTTGGATCAGGTAGGCTGGTGCTCGCACCGATCAGTGAGAGCTGGTCGGAGGCAATGCGGACGTAGCTCAGTTGGTAGAGCGCAACCTTGCCAAGGTTGAGGTCGCGAGTTCGAGCCTCGTCGTCCGCTCGGGAATCAGACCCCGGTCCATCGGACCGGGGTCTTTTCGTGTTCCCCACAGGTTCGTTTCCCGGCCGTTCACGGACGTGCTTCTGACATTTGTCATGTCCTTCGATGACAGCCCGCACTGCCCCACCGCCCGGAGAACCGGGAGGCTGAGGGCATGGACAGGAACGAACACGAACACGTGATTGAGGTCACCGACCTGCGGCGTGTGTACGGGGGCGGGTTCGAGGCGGTGCGCGGCATCGGCTTCTCGGTGGCCCGCGGCGAGGTCTTCGCGCTGCTCGGCACCAACGGCGCGGGCAAGACCTCCACCGTCGAACTGCTGGAGGGCCTGGCCCGGCCGGCTTCCGGCAGCGTCCGGGTGCTCGGGCACGACCCGTTCGCCGAGCGGGACGCCGTCCGGCCGCGCACCGGCGTGATGCTCCAGGAGGGCGGTTTCCCCTCCGAGCTGACGGTCGCGGAGACCGCGCGGATGTGGGCGGGCTGTGTGAGCGGGGCCCGCCCCGAGGGCGAGGTGCTGGAGCGGGTCGGGCTCGGCTCGAAGAGCCGGGTGCGGGTCAAGCAGCTGTCCGGCGGTGAGCGGCGGCGGCTGGACCTGGCGCTCGCGCTGCTCGGCGACCCCGAGGTGCTCTTCCTCGACGAGCCGACGACCGGGCTCGACGCCGAGGGCAGGCGGGACACCTGGGCGCTGGTGCGGGAACTGCGCGACGCCGGTACCACCGTGCTGCTGACCACGCACTACCTGGAGGAGGCCGAGGACCTCGCCGACCGCCTCGCCATCCTGCACGAGGGCCTCATCGCCGCCTCCGGCACCCCGGCCGAGGTGACCGCGGCCCAGCCGTCCCGGATCTCCTTCGAACTGCCCGAGAACTACTTCCTGGGCGACCTGCCCCCACTGGACGAACTCGGCGTCACCGGACACGAGATCGAGGGCCGGGTCGTACGGCTGCGCACGCACGAGCTCCAGCGGGCCGCCACCGAACTGCTGACCTGGGCCCGCGGGGCCGGGGTCGAACTGCGGCGGCTGGACGTGCGGTCGGCCTCGCTGGAGGAGGCGTTCCTGGGCATCGCGCGGGAGGCGTCCGCGCACAAGACGAAGGAGTACGCGGCATGAGCGGCACCGTCACCACCACCCCGGCCGGCCGGCTGAAGGCGCTGGCCCGCGCCGAACTGACCCTGCTCGGCCGGACCCGCGGCACCCTCTTCGCCGCCCTGTTCGTCCCCCTGGTCCTCCCGCTCAGCGTGTGGTCCGCGACCAAGGACATGGACCTCGACGAGTACGGCCTGACCGCCGGCACCGTCGTCCTGCCCGCCGCCGTCGGCTTCTCCCTGCTCTTCGCCGTGTACGGCGCGCTGGTGGGCGTGTTCACCGCCCGGCGCGAGGAACTCGTGCTGAAGCGGCTGCGCACCGGTGAGCTGCGGGACGGCGAGATCCTCGTCGGATCCGGCCTGCCCGCCGTCGCCACCGGCCTCGCCCAGTCGCTGCTGCTGGTGGTGGGCTGCACGGTCGTCCTCGACATCCCCGCACCCCGCGCACCCCATCTCGCCGTCCTGGCCGTGCTCGTGGGTGTGGTGCTGTGCGCCGCGCTCGCCGCCCTCACCTCGGCGTTCACCCGCACCACCGAGAGCGCCCAGGTGACCACGCTGCCGCTGCTGCTGGTCTCGATGCTCGGCTCCGGCATGACCTTCCCGCTGGAGATGCTGCCCGACAACGTGGCGTCGGTGTGCGAACTGCTGCCGCTCACCCCGGTGATCACGCTGATCCGCGGCGGCTGGACCGGGGAGCTCGCGGTGTCCGAGACGGCCGGACCGGCGCTGATCGCACTGGCCTGGACCGCCCTGGCCGTGTTTGCTGTACGGCGGTGGTTCCGCTGGGAACCGCGGCGCTGAGCAACGGGAAGAACGGGGAGTCGCGCGTGTCCGGGGGATGGTGGCGGGGCAAGAGCACACCGGCGAAGGTCGAGACGTACACGCGCTGGTCGTTCCACTTCTTCGGGGTGTCCGAGCTGCTCTTCATCGGGCTGGCCGCGTTCTCCCAGGCCGGCGTGGTGATCGGCGTCTGGCTGCTGGCCGCCGTGGCCTGCCACGCGGGGATCGCCACGGTCACCGCCTCGCGGGCACTGGACTGGACGCGCGGCAGGCGGGAGCAGCCGGTGCGGCTGCTGTGGACGCTCGCCGCGGCCACCGCGGTGCTCGCCGTGGCCGCGCTCGCGCTCGTCGAGCACGGGCCCGGCGGCAAGGACGTCGAGACCGCGGCGGGCACCGTCTTCGGCGGTGTGACCGCCTTCGGGGCGGGCACGCTGGCGCTCGGCGTGCGGGAGCACAAGCGGATGCTCGCCGTCGTGGGCGGATTCGCCGCGGGCGCAGCGGTCGTCACCTGGCCGCTGGGGCTGCCCGCGATGGCCTCGCTGGCCACCGGTCTCGTGGTCCTGATCGGCGGCGGCTTCCTCGCCTTCACCTCCGCCTTCTCCGTCTGGCTGCTGAACGCCGTCTACGAACTCGACGAGGCGCGCGAGACCCGCGCCCGGCTCGCCGTCGCCGAGGAACGGCTGCGGTTCGGGCGGGACCTGCACGACGTGATGGGCCGGAACCTGGCCGTCATCGCGCTCAAGAGCGAGCTGGCCGTCCAGCTCGCCCGGCGCGAGCGGCCCGAGGCCGTGGAGCAGATGATCGAGGTGCAGCGCATCGCGCAGGAGTCCCAGCGCGAGGTGCGCGAGGTCGTACGCGGCTACCGCGAGACCGACCTCGGGGTCGAACTCGCCGGTGCCAAGGGGGTCCTGACGGCCGCCGGGATCGACTGCGAGGTGAGCGGCCCGGTCGAAGGTCTGCCCGCCGAGGTGCAGTCGGCGCTCGGCTGGGTGGTCCGGGAGGCAACCACCAACGTCCTGCGGCACGGCGACGCCGAGCGCTGCTCGGTGTCGTTGCGGGTGCGGGAGGGACGGGTGGTGCTGGTGGTGGAGAACAACGGAGTGCACGACG
The DNA here is from genome assembly GCF_040299205.1 of Streptomyces sp. NPDC000983. Taxonomy (NCBI): domain Bacteria; kingdom Bacillati; phylum Actinomycetota; class Actinomycetes; order Kitasatosporales; family Streptomycetaceae; genus Streptomyces; species Streptomyces sp. NPDC000983. Next base: position 54,142 of record NZ_JBEPBM010000002.1, read on the forward strand.
GGGTGGAGGACGACGGGGTGGACGAGGAGAGCCGCGCCGGTGCGCGCCCGCGGGACGACGCCGGTCCCGTCCGCGCCGTACGGGCGGCACGGCTGCCGGCCGGCGCCGCGCGGCAGGAGGGTTCGGGTCTGGCCGGGCTGCGGGAGCGGCTGCTGGCGGTGGACGGCACGCTGGAGGCGGGGCCGGTCGAGGGAGGGGTGTTCCGGTTGGTGGCCGAGGTGCCGTTGACGGCGGTGGTGGCGTGAGCGAGCGGGTACGGGTACTGCTCGCCGACGACGAGCATCTGATCCGGGGCGCGCTGGCCGCGCTGCTCTCCCTGGAGGACGATCTGGTCGTCGTCGCCGAGGCGGCGACCGGGCCGGAGGCGCTGGCCATGGCGCGGGCCCACGAACCCGACGTGGCCGTACTGGATCTGCAGATGCCCGGCGCCGACGGTGTGAAGGTCGCCACATCGCTGCGGACGGAACTGCCGTCCTGTCAGGTCATGATCGTGACCAGTCACGGCCGCCCGGGGCATCTGAAGCGGGCGCTTGCGGCGGGTGTGCGCGGGTTCGTCCCGAAGACGGTCAGCGCCCAGCGGCTCGCGGAGATCATCCGTACGGTCCGGGCCGGAAACCGCTACGTGGACCCGGAGTTGGCCGCCGACGCGATCTCCGCCGGGGACTCCCCGCTGACCGCCCGGGAGGCCGAGGTGCTGGAACTGGCCGCGGACGGGGCGCCGGTCGCGGAGATCGCGGAGCGGGCCGCCCTGTCGCAGGGGACCGTGCGGAACTATCTCTCCTCGGCCGTCTCCAAACTCGGGGCGGAGAACCGGCACGCCGCGGTGCGTCTCGCCCGCGAGCGGGGTTGGGTATAGTGGTTCTCGCGCCACGGCGCATGCGAACGTAGCTCAGTTGGTAGAGCGCAACCTTGCCAAGGTTGAGGTCGCGAGTTCGAACCTCGTCGTTCGCTCTGAATGAGCCCCCCGGTCCTCGACCGGGGGGCTTCTTCGTTCTAGGACCAGCTCGTGCCGGTCAGGAGTTCGTACGCGTCCACGTACTTGGCGCGGGTGGCGTCCACCACCTGCTGCGGGAGGGCCGGCGGGGGCTGCTCGCTCCTGCGGTCCCAGCCGGACTCCGGCGAGGTCAGCCAGTCGCGGACGTACTGCTTGTCGTACGAGGGCTGCGCGCGGCCCGGCTGCCACTGGTCGGCCGGCCAGAAGCGGGAGGAGTCCGGGGTGAGGACCTCGTCGGCGAGGACGAGGGTGTCGCCGTCGAAGCCGAACTCGAACTTGGTGTCCGCCAGGACGATCCCGCGCTCCCTGGCGATGTCCCGGGCCCGGGAGTAGACGTCGAGGGTGGCCTGCCGCAGCTCGGCGGCGACGGCTTCGCCGACCTGCCGGGCGACCTCCTCGTAGGAGACGTTCTCGTCGTGCTCGCCGACGGCGGCCTTGGTCGCCGGGGTGAAGATCGGGGCGGGCAGCTCGCTGCCGTCCACCAGGCCCTCGGGCAGGGCGAGTCCGCAGACCGTGCGGGACTCCTGGTACTCGGCCAGGCCCGAGCCGGTGAGGTAGCCGCGGGCCACGCACTCCACCGGGACCATCCGCAGCGACTTGCAGATCAGGGTGCGGCCCGCCCAGTCGGCGGGGGCGCCGGGCGGCAGCTCGGTGCTCAGCACATGGTTGGGGGCCAGGTCGGCGAGCTGCTCGAACCACCACAGCGAGAGCCGGGTGAGCACCCGCCCCTTGTCGGGGATCTCGGTCGGCAGCACCCAGTCGTACGCCGACAGACGGTCACTGGCGACCATCACGAGGTCGCCCGCCTCATTGCGGTAGAGGTCCCGCACCTTGCCGGTGTGCAGGTGCGTCAGGCCGGGAACCTGGAGCGGCTCGGGCTTTTCTACGAATCCGGACACGGTTCCTCCCCGTGGTTCTGTCCAACGAGTCGATTGTCCCGTACGGGCGGCTGACCTCGGACTTGGGGCCCTCGGGGGACTCAGTCACGCTTGCAGATGCGGTCCAGGAGGTTGGCGGTGGCGCGCTGGACGCGGGTGTCGACATGACCGGGGCGGTCCAGGGCCGGGGACCAGGCGAAGGTGCCGGACGCGAAGACCAGGGCGCCGGAGGGGGCGCGGTAGAGGGACGTCTCCTGGTGGCGGGCGGCCCCGTCGCCGTCGGCGTAGGGGGAGTGCGCCAGCAGGATCCGCTCGTCGTGCTCGGGCAGGGCGGTGCGCGGGAAGTAGCGGTCGGCCTCACCGGCGACCATGCCGGGGAGTTCGTCGCCGTCCTGGGCGCCGGTGGCGTCCCACAGCCAGTGGTCGGCGTTGCGGACGATCAGGGGGTGGGGCTCGGGCACCCGGCCCGCGTACTGGATGCCGATCAGCTGCTGCTCGGGGCGGTCGATCTCCCGCCACAGCACCGGCCTGCCCGGGCCCCTGCGCTTGCGGCAGGTCAGCAGACGGTCGGGGACGCCGGACGGGGACGGACCCAACTCGACCTGCCAGTACATGGTGTTGGCGGAGAGGAAGACCAGCGAGGTGCCGTGCTCCCGGGCCAGCTCCGTGGTGCGGCGCATGTGCGGCGACCAGTACTCGTCGTGGCCGGGGAAGACCAGGCCGCGGTAGCGGGTGGGGTCGATGTGTCCGGCGTGCAGGTCGCGGGCGTCCGCGTAGGCGAGGTCGTAGCCGTAGCGCTCGGCGAAGCGGATGAAATCGTAGGCGTGGCCCACGTGCAGGGGGAGGCCGGCGCCCGCGTAGGGGCGGTCGAAGGAGACGGTGGTCGCGGCGTCCGCCTCGCCGAGCAGCCGGCCCTCGTCGTCCCAGGCGTGGTAGAGGCTGGCGCCGATGCGGCCGTCCTCCGGGTAGAGGTTGTACGCCTGCCAGGTGATGTCCGGCAGGAGCAGCAGCAGGTCCGCGGGGTGGTTGTCGCGGACGGTGAAGGGGATGTGGGAGCGGTATCCGTCGACGGTGGTCAGCACGGCCACGTACGCGCCGATGCTCCAGGACGAGGGGATCTGCAGCCGCCAGGAGAGCCACCAGTGGTGGCAGGAGACCGTGCGGTCCGCGGTGAGCGGCGGGGGCTGGACGATGCCGGACAGGCGCGGGCTGGTGGTGATCTTCGCGGCGCCGTCGCCGCCGTAGTGGCCGATCCGGTAGACGTCGACGCTGAACTCCTGCGGCGGGTCGACGGTGATGTGGAAGTCGACGGCCTGGCCGGGGGTCACGGAGCCGGTGGAGACGAAGCCCTTGATCTGACGGTTGACGTCGTCGGCCGAGCGGGGGCCCTCGGAGGAGCGGCCGCTTCTGCGCGGACCGGGTACGCGGGGCCCGCCCGGGCGGGTGGCGGCGTCCGGGGCGGCGTCCGCGGTGTCGACGTACCAGGGGATCATCTGGCCGCTGTCGCCGAAGTAGCTCTCCGTGCCGCGCAGCCAGGGGACGGGGCCCTGGCCGAAGGGGTCCGTGACGCCGTGCGCGAGTGCTCCCGACTCCCAGCGGCGGATCCGCTCCGGTCCCATGGTCGCTCCCCTCCTCCTCGCCCCCGTGGTGCTGCCGGGCATCGGCCCGTGCGGTGGCGGGGGCCGCGCCCTGTCGTGCGGTCGTGACGGTCGTATGTCGCGGGCTCATGCCATGTGCGCTATCGGTCCCAGCACATCACATTGCGCACGCATGCTGTCACTACTCGTTGCGAATTCGCCGAAAGTGGAATTAGCGCTTCCGGTACAGCGGTTCGGCCGGGTGTCCGGTGCGTCAGACGAGTCGTACGGGCTTCTCCGGGCGTATGCCGGATTCGACCAGCCATGCCCTCAGTGGAGCGGGGTCGCCGTCCTCGACGAGGCTGTGCACCCGGGGGGTGAGGTCGGCGGCGCGCTCCCCGTTGACCAGGAGGGTGGGGCCGTCGAGCCAGTCCAGGCCGGGGGTGGCTCCCGCGGTGTCCATGGCGGCGCAGCAGACCATCGCGGTGACGTGGTCGGTGAGCAGTTCCCGGGCGGAGCGCGGGGGCTGGAGGGGGAAGAGGGGGAGGGCGCCGTCGTCCCAGAGGGGGGTGTCCTGGGCGGCCGGGGCGGTGGGGACGGCCGGGGCGGCGGCCTCCTCGCGGGCGAGTTCGGCGGTGAGGACGGCGGCGAGGGCGGCGGAGCGCTCGTTCTCGGGCTCGTCGGGGTCGCGGTCGGGGTCGGGGGCGCGGTCGTCGAGGGCGCGGTCCGGGTCGTGGTCCGGGCTGACCTCCGGTGCTCGGGGCGTGGGTTGCGCCGTCGGCTCGGTGGTGTCCGGTGCCGTCAGGTGGTCCAGGACGCGGGCCAGGGTCGGGCCGTCGGTCCGAGGGGCCGCGGGGCGGACGCCCAGGGTGTCGAGGACGCGGTGGAGGCGGGCCGCGTCGGTGCGCCATTTGCGGTCCACGACCTCCTCCGGGTACTCCTGCCAGTCCACCGGGGACCAGTCGGGGCCCGATTCGGCCGGGCCGCCGTGGAAGAGGCGGGCGGCCAGCAGCGAGGCCGCCGCGTCCACCGTGCCCGGCTCCTCCAGCAGGTCGCAGGCGGGGCGTTCGCCCAGGCGGGAGGCGAAACCCTCGGCCAGGCGGTCGCGCCGGGACAGCTCCGTCAGCGCCGCGACCACGCCGGCGTCCAGCCGGGACGGCCAGCGGCCCATCCGCCAGGCCGGGAGCGCGACCCGTGTCAGCAGCCGGTCCCACCCGGCGTACGCCAGGCCCACCTGCTCCTGGGCGACGATGCGCAGCCCGTAGTCCACAGCCTGTGCGCGCTCGGCCGCCGCCGCGGCCACCCCGCGCTCCATCTGTGCCGCGTGCTCCCGGCAACCGCGCAGCAGCAGGCGGGAGACCCGGCCGACCCCGGCCAGCAGGAACCGGGAGAGCGGACCCCGGTTCGGGGCGGCGGCGACCGCCACCGCCGCGTCCAGTCCCCGTACGAAACGGCGGGCCGCGGCTATGTCGGGGTGCGCGGAGGGGCCCGTGCCGGCCACCACGGGGGCGAGCACCGCCCGGAGTTCGCCGACCCGCATCCACCACAGGAACGGGGAGCCGATGACCAGGACCGGGGCCGCGGTGGCCCGGCGGTGCGCACCGCGTCGCCCGCCGGTGAGTTCGTCGCCCTCGCCCGGCGGGGGCGGGGCGTGGGCCGGGTGGGTCCGGTCCTCCAGCCAGCTGTCGCAGTCCGGGGTGAGCGCTATCGCGGAGGGGGCGGGCACGTCGAGCCGGTCGGCCAGGTCACGCACCATCCGGTACAGATCGGGGGCCGAGTCCTCGGCGATCGAGACCGTCGGACTGAGCGCGGGCCGGGCCCTGGCTACGACCAGGGCGACCCCGGCGGCGGCCAGCAGCACCAGCACGGCGACACAGCCCACCACCCAGCGGGCGACGTCCCAGCCGGAGCCCACGAGGTGGCCGGTGGAACCGCCGGCCAGCAGCACCACGGCGAGCGCGGCGGGCAACAGGGCCACGGCCAGCGCCCGGCCACGGATCCGCAGTACGCCCAGCGCACGGGACCGCGCGCCCTCCTCCATACCGATACCGGTCACGCCCGACCTCACCCCCTCCCCGATGCGCGTGCCGTCACGGCTGCGCTGCCTGTCCCACCTGTCCTGGTGTTGGTCACTCCCCCACTGTGGCACCCGGCGCCGACATCGCAATGCCGGTGGGCCAAGTGCCGGACCACTTGCGCCGCACCATAGTTGGGGCTCACGCCCCCGTCAGCCGGATGGGGGATCGGTCACTCGATGGAATGGCTGTGGGGAGAGGTGGATGACGGAAAGCAAGCATCAGGCCCCGGATCCTGAGACGGATCCGGGGCCTGCGGGGTTCATCGGACGCACCGCGTCCGCCTGAGACCGCCGGTTGGCGGCTCGGCTACTCGGCCGCGGCCTTCGCCGCGATGTCCGTGCGGTGCTGGGAGCCGTCGAGGCCGATGCGGGCGACCGCGCGGTAGGCGCGCTCGCGGGCCTGGGCCAGGTCCCCGCCGGTCGCGGTGACCGACAGGACGCGGCCGCCGGCGCTGACCACGGCGTCGCCGTCCGTCCGGGTGCCGGCGTGCAGGACGTACGCGTGCGGGGCGTCCTCGGCAGCGACCTCGGCGAGACCGGTGATCGGGTCGCCGGTGCGCGGGGTGCCGGGGTAGTTGTGCGAGGCGACGACCACGGTGACGGCGGCGTCGGCGCTCCAGCGCAGCGGCTCCAGGTCGGCGAGGTCGCCCTTGGCCGCGGCGAGCAGGACACCGGCGAGCGGGGTCCTGAGACGGGCCAGCACGACCTGGGTCTCGGGGTCGCCGAAGCGGGCGTTGAACTCGATCACGCGCACACCGCGGGAGGTGATGGCCAGTCCCGCGTAGAGCAGTCCCGAGAAGGGCGTGCCGCGGCGGCGCATCTCGTCGACGGTGGGCTGCAGGACGGTCTCCAGGACCTCCTCCACCAGCTTGGGGTCGGCCCAGGGCAGCGGGGAGTAGGCGCCCATGCCACCGGTGTTCGGGCCCTCGTCGCCGTCGAGGGCGCGCTTGAAGTCCTGGGCCGGCTGGAGGGGGAGGACCGTCTCGCCGTCGGTGATGGCGAAGAGGGAGACCTCGGGGCCGTCGAGGAACTCCTCGATGACGACCCGCTCGCAGGCGTTGGCGTGGGCCCGGGCGGCCTCCAGGTCGTCGGTCACGACGACGCCCTTGCCGGCGGCGAGGCCGTCGTCCTTGACGACGTAGGGGGCGCCGAAGGCGTCGAGGGCCTCGTCGACCTCCTCCGGCGTCGTGCAGACGTACGAGCGTGCCGTGGGGACCTCGGCACCCGCCATCACGTCCTTGGCGAAGGCCTTGGAGCCCTCGATCCGCGCGGCCTCACCGGAGGGGCCGAAGGCCGGGATGCCCGCCTCGCGCACGGCGTCGGCGACACCGGCGACCAGGGGCGCCTCCGGGCCGACCACGACCAGTTCGGCACCGAGATCGGTCGCCAGGGCGGCCACGGCGGCGCCGTCCAGGGCGTCGACCGGGTGCAGCTCGGCGACCTCGGCGATACCTGCGTTGCCGGGGGCGCAGTGCAGCGCGGTGACGTCGGGGTCGAGGGACAGGGAGCGGCACAGGGCGTGTTCGCGGGCGCCGCTGCCGATGACGAGGACCTTCACGGGGGTCACCCTATCCGGAGCGGGGGTGACGGGATTGTGCGGGCCGCCGAAGCGGGGCGGGGGCGGGGGTTGTGGTTTCGCACAGTCCGGTCGGAGAGAGCCCCCGAGCGCCAGGGGGTTCGGAGGGATCGCTCACTCGTTGGTGAACTCCTCGACGACCGTGGCGCCCAGTTCCCGGACGATCAGGTCGTGGCCGGAGAGGGCCGATTCGTTCAGGTCCGGGTCGTCGTCCTCGGGGATGTCGTCCTCGGGGGCGACGGGTGCCGGGGGCTCCGGGGCGGGGCGGTGGGGTGCGGCGGCCGGGGCGGCCGCCGCCGGGGCGGGCGCCGGATGCGCGGGGGGCGCGGAGGAGGCGGGCGCGGGCGCCGCGGGGCGGGCGGGAGCGGCGGGGGCGCCACCTCCGTAACCGCCGCCGCCGTAACCACCGGTGCCACCGCTGCCGCCGTAGCCCTGGGCGGGGGCCGAGCCGCCGCCCGAGGGGTCGATGATCGCCTCGATCTTCCACTGGATGTTGAACTGCTCGGCGAGCGCCTGCCGCAGCACGTCCTCGCTGCCGCTGCCGGAGAAGTTGTCCCGGGCTCCGGCGTTGACGAAGCCGATCTGGAGGGTGGTGCCGTCGAAGCCGGCGACCTGGGCGTTCTGGCTGAGCAGGATCCAGGTGAAGCGCCGGCGGTTCTTCACCGCCTCCAGGATGTTCGGCCAGAGCGCACGGGGGTCGGGTCCGCCGGCCGGGGCGGACGCGGCGAGGGGCGCGGGCTGCGCGGCCGCGGGTTGGGCCGGCTGCGGGGTGCTCTGGGCGGGCGCGGGCCTGCCTCCGGCGCCGGTGGGGGCGGCGGTGGGCCAGCCGCCGGGACGGCGACCGCCGCCCGCGGGGGAGGCGGTGGGCCAGGCGCCGGGAGCGGAGGCGGCGGGTTCCGGGGTCTGCGAGGCCTGCGGAGCCGGTTGCGGCTGGACCGGCTCAGGAGTGTCGGCGACCGGAGTCGCCTGGACCGGCTGACCGGGCTGCCCCACCGGCACCCCAGCCCCTGGGCCCGTGCCCGGCCCCGTACCGCGGACCGCCGCACGGGCCGCGGCCGCGCCGCCGCCGGGCGGAACGGCAGCCGGCGGAACGGCGCCCGGAGCCGCCTGGACGGGCCCCGGCGCATGCGCCTCGGGCCCGGGGACGTACCCCATCGCGGGAGCGCCGCCGCCCCCGGAGAAGTTGACCCCGCGCTCCAGCCGGTCCAGCCGGGCCAGGAGGGAGCGCTCGTCCCCGTACGCGGCGGGCAGGAGCACGCGCGCGCAGATCAGTTCCAGCTGGAGTCGGGGCGAGGTGGCGCCCCGCATCTCGGTCAGGCCCTCGTTGACGAGGTCGGCGGCGCGGCTGAGCTCGGCGGCGCCGAAGGTGCCGGCCTGGGCCTGCATCCGTTCGAGGACGTCGGCGGGTGCGTCGATGAGCCCCTTCTCCACGGCGTCCGGCACCGCGGCGAGGATCACCAGGTCCCGCAGCCGCTCCAGCAGGTCGGCGACGAAGCGGCGGGGGTCGTTGCCGCCCTCGATGATCCGGTCGACGACCTCGAAGGCGGCGGCGCCGTCGCCGGTGGCGAAGGACTCGACGACGGAGTCGAGGAGCGAGCCCTCGGTGTAGCCGAGGAGGGAGGTGGCCATGGTGTACGTCACGCCCTCCTCCCGCGCCCCGGCGAGCAGCTGGTCCATGACGGACATGGAGTCACGCACGGAACCGGCGCCCGCGCGCACGACGAGCGGCAGCACGCCGTCCTCGACGGGGATGTCCTCCTTCTGGCACACCTCACCGAGGTAGTCGCGCAGGGTGCCCGGCGGGACGAGCCGGAAGGGGTAGTGGTGGGTCCGCGAGCGGATGGTCCCGATGACCTTCTCGGGCTCGGTGGTGGCGAAGATGAACTTCAGATGCTCCGGGGGCTCCTCGACGACCTTGAGCAGCGCGTTGAAGCCCGCCGACGTGACCATGTGGGCCTCGTCGATGATGTAGATCTTGTACCGGCTGCTCGCGGGCCCGAAGAAGGCCTTCTCCCGCAGCTCGCGGGCGTCGTCCACGCCACCGTGCGAGGCGGCGTCGATCTCGATGACGTCGATGGAGCCGGGGCCGTTGCGCGCGAGGTCCTGGCAGGACTGGCACTCCCCGCACGGGGTCGGCGTGGGGCCCTTCTCGCAGTTCAGACAGCGCGCGAGGATGCGGGCGCTGGTCGTCTTGCCGCAGCCGCGCGGACCGCTGAACAGGTACGCGTGATTGACCCGGTTGTTCCGCAGCGCCTGCTGCAGCGGGTCGGTGACATGCTCCTGCCCGATGACCTCGGCGAACGACTCCGGGCGATAGCGGCGGTACAGCGCGAGAGACGACACGCCTACGAGGTTATAGGCGCCCACTGACATCCCGGCCCACGGGAACGCAAGCGCCCCCCACGCACCCGCCAGAGCCGACCTACCCTTGCTGCCTTCCGGCCCTGGGGGAGTTCAGTCAGATAGCGCCGCGTGAGGGGCTCCGCACAGAGTACCCGACGTCAGGGGGTGGGAACGAGTTCGCGAGCACTCCCCTCGGTCATGTAATGTTCCGAGCGGAGGATTCGCCTAGAGGCCTAGGGCGCACGCTTGGAAAGCGTGTTGGGGGCAACCCCTCACGAGTTCGAATCTCGTATCCTCCGCCAGTGCCTCACCGGGCACGATGTCGAAGGGCCCCACCGTTCGCGGTGGGGCCCTTCGACGTTGGTGGACGCGGTTGGCGATCCGGGGCTCGGGCCGAGGCCCGTCGGGCGCTACCGGTCCGCCGATGGGTCGGCCTCGGCGTCAGGGCCCGCCTCGGTGTCAGGGTCCGTCTCGGTGTCAGGGTCCGCCTGCGGGGCGCGGATCGCCGCTCGCTGGGACGCGAGTCTGCGGTGCAGTTCCAGGAGCCAGTCCGGCGGGTCGTGGAAAAGGGCGGCGAGTTCGCCGACGGTGCGCACGTCCAGGTCCTGCGCGTCGCCCGTGGCGTGCGAGATCTGGAGGGCTTTGGTGACCTGGGCGGGCTGCAGCCGCTCGGTGGGCGGTTTGGCCAGAGTCCGCTCCGCCCGGGTCGAGATCAGCATGTGCGGATGGGGCGGACCGGCGCAGGGGGCCGTTCCGGCGGAGACGGGTGCCGCCCCGGCCGTCGCCCCAGCCGTCGCCTCGGTCTTCGTGGTGGACGCTCGCGCCAGGTGGCGTGCCCGACTGGCCGCTCGCTGGGCCGCCAGGGTCTGGTGGTGGCCGACCAGCCACCGCGGCGGCGTGGCGAAGACCGCCCGGAGTTCACGGACGTTCCTGACCACCAGTCCGCGGGCTTCGAACGTCCCCGGCGCCATCTGGAGTGCCTTGCCCACCTGCGTGGCGGTCAGCTTCCGGTCGGGGGAGAGCGACAACAGGCCCTGTGCCCTGACCGACACGAGCAGGCCGGGGTGCGGGGGTGACGGCGGCGCCGTGCGCTGGGCCGGCATGACCGCGGGGGTGACGGCGGGGCGCCGCTGTTCGGCGAAGGTGATCAGTTTGGTGACCGCGCTGTCCGGGATGTGGTCCCAGCGGGGTCCGGGACGGTGGTTGGGGCGGGCGGTGGGCTGGTGGTAGCGCATCGGCAGCCGCCAGCCCTCGTGCCGGGCCAACCGGGAGGCGACCCGGGCCTCGGCCTCCGGAACACCGCCCTTGACCGTCAGCATGTCCATCAGACGGCCTTCCGGCGTGTCCGAGCACTGCTCGCACTGATCGCAGATCCGCCAGACGCGGCCCCGGATCTCCAGTTCGACGGCGTCCGCCGGGGCCGGGCCACCGCAGTAGGCGCAGCCCCACGCCGTATGCGCGGCGACCGTGGGCCGGACCGTGCGCGGAAGCGGGGCGACCGGCGGCAGGTCGCTCAGGAGCCCCTCCAGGACGGCCAGTTCGGGCGGCAGTGACTCATCGGGATGCGGCGTCCGGGGCGCTGCCGTACGCAGTGACAGGGGCTGGGGAGCCAGCGGGCGCAACCCCAGAAGCACACGCATCGCGTCCACCCGTGCCTCGTCGGCGATCGGGTGGCCGGCCACCGTGCCGTAGACCTGGGGCCGCCGTTCGGCCACGCACAGCGCGTCGGTGGCCTCCGCCAGGAGACCGCCGGGGATACGGCGCTTCTCCGCCGCCGCCGCGACCAGGGGCAGGATCTTGCGGATCTCCGGTCCGTCCATGGCCAACAGGATGCGGTGGGCGGCCTGCACACCCTGGTCGCCGACCTGCTCCCTGCCCGGCCAGCTCCGCAGGGAGGCGCACGCGGTCGCCAGGTACTTGAACGCCTCGCGGCGGCACTGGGCCGCGTAGCGGACACGGTTCGCCTTCTCCGCCGGGCCGGCCTCACGGACCCGCCGTCGGGTGTCCTCCACCCTCGCGGCCCACTGCTCCAGTCCGGCCCGGATCTCCTTGGTCAGCATTCCGGTCCACGGGTCGCCCCGGCGACGCGGCCGCATCCCGCTAGACGGCCGCGTGGGACGCCCTCCACCGTCCGGAACCGGTCGGTGGGGCGATGAACCGCGGGAGCAGCCATGACGGAGAAGTCCTCCTGGTGGGGACGCCGGGCGAAAGCGGCCTCATGGTGGACCATGCCGCCCGGTCCTGACGGCGGCACTCGGCAGAGATCACCCGTCCGAGTGGAATGGAATACCCCAGGGGGGTATATGGTTGCCTGCGGTGGGCCCGGGAACCCGGGCCGCGGCAGGGGAAATGGGGACGCAGTCATGGATCACCACGGCGCTCACCACACAGGTCACGCGGGCGAGCACATGAGGCACGCGGACCACGACGGCCACTCCCCCGGCGCCTCCTGGGGCATGGCCGTGCGGGCCACGCTGCACTGCCTCACCGGGTGTGCCGTCGGCGAGATCCTCGGCATGGTGATCGGCACCGCCCTGGGCTGGGGGAACGCGCCGACCATGGTCCTGGCGATCACGCTGGCGTTCCTGTTCGGGTACTCCTTCACCCTGTTCGCCGTGGTGCGCGCCGGGCTGGGGCTCAGGTCCGCCGTCAAGGTCGCGCTGGCCGCCGACACCGTCTCCATCGCCGTGATGGAGCTGGTGGACAACACGATCATCGCGCTCACGCCCGGGGCGATGGAGGCCCATCTGGACGAGGGCCTGTTCTGGGGTGCCCTGCTGGGCGGGTTCGCCGTGGCGTTCGTCGTCACCACGCCCGTCAACAAGTGGATGATCGGGCGCGGCAAGGGGCACGCCGTCGTGCACGCCCACCACTGACCGCCCGGAGCCCCGGCAGCGCGGTGGGCCGGCGGCTCAGCGGACGTCGACCCGCCGCTCCACGCTGACCTGGTCGATGTCCGAGACCCGCACCGTGACCTTCATGGTCCAGGTGCCGGCCAGGGGGAGCTTGACGAAGCTGTTGGCCCAGTAGCCGCCCTGGTCGGTGAGGCCGGCGTCGAGGGGGCCGATGTCCTGGGCGGGCAGCGTGAAGGTGACCTTCAGCTCGGGCACCGAGGTCAGGCCGCCGTCCGCGCCGATCACCACGGCCTGGAGCGAGTTGTCGCCGACCCGGCCCGGGGCGAGGGCGATCTCGACCTTGCCGGTGCCGCCCGGGGTGCCGACGTCGAAGGGGACGGTGAGGCCGACCGTGCCGCCGGGCGGGGGCGCGGCGGCGGCCGCTGCCGCCTCGGCCTCGGCCCGCCCCGGCAGGGTCCCGGTGAGCACGGTGGTGACCACCAGCACCACGACGCCGAGGGCCACCTCGGCCAGCACCGAGCGGCGCAGCGCGCTCCGGCGGTGACCGGCGGGCGGCGGCGGGGGCGGCGCCTCGGGCAGGGACGGAGCCCCGACGGTCTCCGGCACCTTCTCCCGTACGACCGCCTCGGTCACGAGCGTCGCGTCCGCCGCGGCCCGCGTGGTCCAGCGGCGGGAGAGGGCCGCCGCGGCGAGGAGCAGTGCCACCACGGCCAGTTTCAGGAGCAGGAGCCTGCCGTACGGGGAGCCGGTGAGCGCCGTCCAGGAGCCGAGGCCGCGCCAGGACTGGTAGACGCCGGTGACGACGAGGACGGTCACCGAGGCGAAGGCGAGCCGGGAGAACCGGGTGACGGTGCCGGGGGACGGCGGCGGCGTCCGGAACAGGGTGAGGAGCAGGGCCGCGAGCCCGCCGAGCCAGACCGCGGTCGCCAGCAGGTGCAGGACCGAGGAGGTCATGGCCACCGGCACCTGGAGGCCGGCGGAGGCGTGGTCCGAGGCCGCCCAGGTCAGCGCCAGTCCGACGGCCAGGACCGCGCCCGCGCAGGCGTCGGCGCGGCCCCAGGTCCAGCCGCGCCGGGACTGCCGCAGGAGCAGGGCGGCGGTGAGCAGGAGCAGGGCGAGGCGGACCAGCAGGACCACGCCGGGGCGGCCGGTGAGGGTGCGGGTCAGGGCGTCGGCGTCGAGGGCGGCGGCGGGGCCCTCGCCGGTCTCGTAGGGGGCGCGCAGGAGGAGCAGGACGCAGGTGGCGGCGGCCAGGGTCCACCAGCCGGCCAGGAGCGGCCGGCGCAGGGGGGCCGGGTCCGGCGGGCGGCAGACGGCGAGGAAGACGGCCGTGCCGATGAGCAGGGAGACCGCGAGGTAGGCCAGGTAGCGGGCCATCTTGTGCAGGGCGGCGGTCGCCGGGTCCTCGGCGGGGCCGGTGTCCAGGGCGGCCGGGGTGGGTGAGGGCTTGCCGACGGAGAAGGTGAACGCGCCGGACACCGGGTGGCTGTCGGCGGAGACGACCCGCCAGGCCACGGTGTAGGTGCCCTCGTCCATGGCGCGGGGCAGGGTGACCCGGGCGGCGGACTTCCCCGCGTGCTCGGCGTCGCCCAGGGTCAGCCGCCGGCCGTCGGGGCCGACGACGCGGACGGAGTCGTCGAGGAGGCCGACGGACTCGGTGAAGGTCAGGGTGAGCTGACGGGGGGCCGTGGGCAGGACGGATCCGTCGGCGGGGTCGGTGCCGCTGAGGGCGGCGTGCGCCGACGCCGTTCCCGCGCCGCCGAGGACGAGCAGGACCAGCAGGGCGCCCAGCAGCACCAGCCCTTGAACTCCGCGCCGTCCGACCACGTCGTCTCCTCGCCCTCCGCGCTCCCGGCGTCTTCCCCGGTCCCCGCGTCTTCCCCGGTCTCAGCCACGTGGACATGTACGTACGCCACGTCCCGGCCGCTCACCAGGTGGGTCGGGCCGACACCCCTCCGTCCACCACCAGGTCGTGGCCGGTGATCCAGGAGGCCATGCCGGAGGCCAGGAAGACGCACGCGTCGCCCACGTCCTCCGGGCGTCCGAGGCGTCCCACCGCCGACGCCCGCCGCCATCGCCGTACCCCCTCCGGCCAGGCGTCCGCCAGACCGTCCCGTTCGATCAGGCCGGGCGAGACCGTGTTGACCCGGATCCCGACGGAACCGTACTCCAGGGCCGCGGAGCGGGCGTGCATGACCACCGCCGCCTTCGCGGCGGCGTAGTGGGCGTGGCCCTCGGCGGGCATCCGGGCCTCGACGGAGGCGATGTGGGTCACCGTGCCGCCGCCGCCCGCCCGCATGATCTCCGCGGCCTCCCGGGTGCAGGCGAACACGGTCGTCAGGTTGGCGTCGAGCACCGCGCGCCATTCGGCGGCCGTCGTCCGGGACAGTTCCCGCACGGGTTGCGCGCCCGCGTTGTTGACCAGCGCCGTCAGCCGTCCGCCGCCGAACTCGGCGGCCTCCCGCACCACCCGCCGGCACTGCTCCTCGTCGGTCAGATCGCCCCTGAGCACCACGGACCCGCCGATCTCCTCGGCCAGTTCACGCGTGGCCGCGACCGAGGTCCGGCAGTGGAGGGCCACGGCGGCGCCCTCTGCGGCGAAGCGCCGGGCGATGCCCCGGCCGATGCCGCCGCCGGCCCCGGTGATCAGGGCGACCTGGCCCTGGAGCAGCTTCATGGGCGGCACAGTCGCACGATCCGCTCGGCCTCGTGGGGATAGCGGGCCAGCAGGTGCCGCGCGTCGCCGTGCTCGTAGTCCTCGTAGGTGAAGCCGGGTGCCATCGTGCAGCCGAAGAAGGTGAACCTGCCGCCCGGTGCGACCCGCGCGCCCATCCAGGTGCCGGCCGGGACGGTCAGCTGCGGTTGCTGGCCGTGCGGTATGTCCGGGCCGAGGGCGATCGTGCGGGAGCCGCCGTCGGGGTCGAGCAGCAGCAGCTCCAGCGGATCGCCGAGGTAGAAGTGCCAGACCTCGTCTCCGCCCAGCCGGTGCAGGGCGGAGAAGTCGTCCGGCTCGGCGGTGAGCAGGGCGACTATGGCGGTGCCCGCGGGCCGGCCGTCCGGTCCCGCGGGCCCCTCCCAGGTACGGCGGAACAGGCCGCCCTCGCGCGGAATGGGCTCCAGGCCGTAATGGGCGACGAGGTCCTCGGGGGTCACCCGGGGAAGGCTACCTCCCGGCGCAGGAAGGCCAGTTGGGCCTTCTTCTCGGGCAGGTACACGTCCGGGAGGTCGATCTCGGGGAGGGTGACCACCGGGCCCTCGTCGAAGCCCTGACGCAGGAAGCGGGCGACGGCACGGTCGTTGGAGACGTCGGGGTCGACGACGACCCGCCGCCGGTCGAGGCCGACCAGGACGTAGTGGGTGAGCGCGGTGAGCAGCGCGCCGGTCCAGCCGGGGCGGCCGCCCGGCGAGCCGGCGGGCGCGAGCAGCAGGTGGACGCCGATGTCGCCGGGCTCCACGTCGTAGCACTCGCCGACCCGGTCGGCCTCGGGCTCGTAGGTCTGGAGCAGCGCGGCAGGGACACCGTCGCGCCGGACCAGGAAGGCGTGGTGGGTGTCGAGGGTGTCCAGGTGGGCGTAGATCTCGGTGACCTGGTCGAGGGTGAGGCCGTTCATGCCCCAGAACGCGGCGCGTTCCGCACTGACCCAGGCGTGCACGACGTCGGCGTCGGCCCGCGGGTCGAGGCGCAGGACGCTCACCGTGCCGAAGCCGTCGACCGGCCGTTCGTAGAGCGTCACGCGGGGCTCAGACATCTCTTTCCTTCTCCAGTTCGTCGAAGTCCGTGACGACGGGGACCAGTTCTCCGCGCGTCCACAGGGGCAGTTGGTCGCGGTGGTGGGGGGTGCCGGGCACGCCGGAGGCGCCGAACGGCACGCTCCACAGGCTGTGTTCGCGCCGGTCGAGGTCCCACACGTAGCGGGCGGCGGGGCCGCGCGCGGCCAGGTCGGTGAGGCCGGGCACGGAGGAGGTGCACAGCACGCAGTCGTGGTCGCCGGAGAGCGCGGGCTCGTCGTGCTCGGCGGGCAGGGCACGCCAGGGGGCGAGGCGGTGGGTGTCGCCCCAGGTGCCCTCGGGGGGCCGGGCGGCGACCTCCTCCAGGGCGGCGCGCACGGCCTCGGGGCGGTCGATGCCGTACAACTCCTCGGCGCGCAGGAGGTGTTCGAGGGCGAAGCCGACGCGGGGGACGAGGGCGAGCCAGGGGAGCAGGACCTCGGGGTAGGCGGGCGGGGCGGTCAGCGCGGCGAGCGCGGGGTGGGCGGCGAGCCGCCGTACGACGCCGTGGCGCAGGGCCGCGTAGAGGGCCGCGGGCCGGCTGTCGGCGTCCATGTGGCGGTCCCAGGCGAGCAGGGTGTCGCGGGTGCGCTCCGCCTCGGCGGACAGGCCGTCGAGGGCGGCGACCCGGTCCAGCAGGGCGGCCGTGGAGGCGAGCCGGGTGTCGGTGTGGACGGCGGGCATGTCGCCGGGCGCCCAGCGCCGCCGGCCCGCGAGCAGTTCGGCGATGCGGTCGGCGCGGTGCGGCGCCGCGAACTCGACGCCGAGCGGGGTGGCCGGGCCGCGCTGGTTGGCCATCACCGCCACTCCGTCGGCGATGTCGCCGTACGGCATCTCGTGCCAGCCGCGCCACTCGTGGCCGGGTTCCCAGGCGGGGACCAGCCGGGTGCGGTTGGCGCCGGCGCGCAGCGGGACCTTTCCGGCGACGCGGTGCAGCAGGCCGCCCTCGGTGTCGGCGGCCTGGACGACGTTGACCGGTTCGGCCCACTGGTCGAAGGCGCGGTCGACGTCGGCGACGCGGCGGGCGCGCAGCAGCGGCAGCAGGGTGCCGAAGCCGAGGTCGCCGGTGACGCGGGGCGGGTAGCGCAGGCTGATGGCGCACTCGGCGTCGGAGCCGTCGTAGAGCCCTTCGGGGCCGCCGATGACGACGGGGCCCCGCCCGGTCTCGATGACCTCGATCTCGACGGGTTCCTCGCCGGCCACCTCGATCCGCTCGGTGTGCCGGGCGGCCCGGTGCCAGACGCCGTCCGGGCCGAGGGCCTCCACGCCGGCGCCGGTGCGGCGCAGCCGTTCCCGGTAGAGGTCCTGGTAGTCGGCCATGGCGTTGGTGATGGACCAGGCGACGGTGCCGGTGTGCCCGAAGTGGGCGATGCCGGGGACGCCGGGGACGGCGAGGCCGACGACGTCGAACTCGGGGCAGGAGAGGTGGATCTGCTGGTAGACGCCGGCGTCCTCGATGAACCGGTGCGGGTCGCCGGCGACGATGGGCCGGCCGGTGACCGTGCGGTCGCCGCCGACCAGCCAGCCGTTGCTGCCGGAGGTGCCGGGGCCGTCGACGGCGAACAGGCCGACGGCCTCCTCGCCGAGGTGCCGCACCGCCTCCTCGCGCCAGAGCTTGGCGGGGAAGCCGGCGAACAGGATGTGCACGCCGAGCCAGATCCCGAAGGGGGTCCAGGGCTCCCAGTGACCGGGGGTGCCGAGCGGCAGGGAGGTCTCGGCGAGCCCTTCGTTGACGCCGTCGACGTAGGCCCTGATCCAGTCGGCCGTCTCGGTGTCCCCGCGCTCCAGCGCGGCCCAGCAGCGCCGGGCGGTGTCGTCGATCCGGGCCTGCCGGACGAAGCGGTCCCAGGGCAGGGACTCGGCGCCGAGCAGGGCGGCGGAGGTGCCCTCGGCTCGGCGCCGCTCCACCTCCAGCTGCCAGGCCCGGTCGAGGGCGGTCACCCGGCCCTGGGCGCGGGCGAGTTCGCGGACACCGTCCGCGCGCAGATGTGGGATGCCCCAGGCGTCGCGGTGGATCGCTGCGGTCACCTGTCACCCTCCTGTGCTAGTCACTGAGCTTTAGGTTAGCCTTGCCTAACTAATTCGTGGCGGAATAGTACGCGAAGGGTGAAGAGGCAATGGGGCAGGGGCACGGGTGGCAGGGCACGGTCCTGAAACTGATGGGCGCCAAGGACTTCGAGTTGACGGTCACCGGTGCCGAGGACGTCTCCTCCGCGTACCGGCGGCTGCACCTCACCGACGGCGGCCTGCTCACGGCCACCGGCGTCCATCCGACGATGTGGGTCCGGCTCTGGTTCGACAACGGCGGCAAGCCGCACCAGCGGGCCTACACCCTGGTCGACCCCGACCCCGAAGCCGGCACCTTCAGCCTGGAGTTCGCGCTCCACGAAGGGTGCGCCAGTGACTGGGCGCGGGCGGCGAAGGCCGGGCACACCATCGAGGCGACGGTCCAGGGCACGGGCTTCCAGCGGCCCCGGCCCGAGCCCACGCACGTCTTCGCGATGGCCGACCCCGCTTCGCTGCCCGCGCTCAACTCCCTGCTGGACGAACTGGGTTCGGTCCCGGCCACGATCTGGTTCGAGGGCGACCCCGACGGCCTGCCCTACCGGGGCGACCCGTCCCGGCACGAGCTGCGCCGGGTCGCCCGCCACCAACTCGCCGACGCCGTACGCGCGGACCTCCCCGGTCCGCTGGCCGACACCGAGCACCCGTACGTCTGGATCGCCTGCGACACCCTGACGACCCGGACCCTGTCGACGTACGCCCGCAAGGAACTCGGCGTGGCCAAGGAGCGGATGCACGCGCTCGGGTACTGGCGGCCCTGACCCGACGGTGGAGAGGTGGCCCCCGGCGCCCGGGGGCATCATCGGCCCATGGACGTCACCCTTCACCTCGCCCAGGAACCGGAAGCCGACGAACTGCTCGGGCGCAGCCCGCTCGCCGCGCTGGTCGGGATGCTGCTGGACCAGCAGGTCCCGATGGAGTGGGCGTTCAAGGGCCCCCGGACGATCGCGGACCGGCTCGGCGCGGACGACCTCGACGCCCATGACATCGCCGTGCAGGACCCGGAGGTCTTCTCGGCCCTGCTCGCGCAGAAGCCGGCCGTGCACCGCTACCCGGGGTCCATGGCCAAGCGCGTCCAGCAGCTGTGCCAGTACCTCGTCGACCACTACGACGGCAACGCCGAACTGGTCTGGAAGGGCGTGCCGGACGGCAGGGAGCTGCTGCGGCGCCTCGAGGGGCTGCCCGGCTTCGGCAAGCAGAAGGCGCAGATCTTCCTGGCGCTGCTGGGCAAGCAGCTCGGCGTGGCCCCCAAGGGCTGGCGGGAGGCCGCGGGCGCCTACGGCGAGCGCAGGTCCTTCCGTTCGGTGGCGGACATCACCGGACCGGAGTCGCTGGCGAAGGTGCGGGCCCACAAGCAGGAGATGAAGGCGGCCGCGAAGGCGGCGAAGGCCGCCGGGAAGTAGCCGTACGTCGTCCAGCCCCGCTCGGGTGGCAGCCGCCCGGCGCCCGGTTCGAGCATGAACCATGAGCGAGGCACCGTCCGGCCGCTCCCCGGGGCCGGAGTACGACGACCGCAGGGTCCACGCGCGGCACCCGCTGCCGCGCGGCGGCCCCGAACCCGAACCGCCGTTCGAGAGGCCGCTCGCCCTGCTGTCCCGCGCGGCCTGGCGGACCGTCCTGGCGGCCGGCGCCCTCTCCCTGGTCCTCGGGGTGCTCGTCCTGGTCTGGCCCGACGCCTCCCTGCTCGTCGCCGGTGTGCTGTTCGGCCTCTACCTGCTGGTCGGCGGGCTCCTCCAGCTCGTCGCCGCGTTCGGCACCCACCGCACCGCCTCGCTGCGCGTACTGGCCTTCGTCAGCGGCGCCCTGGCGGTGCTGCTCGGACTGTTCTGCTTCCGCGGCCCCATGCGCTCGATCCTGCTGCTCGGGCTGTGGATCGGCATCGGGTGGGTGGTCCGCGGGATCACCCAGACCCTGGCCGCCGCCTGCGACCCGGCCGTGCCGGCCCGCGCCTGGCAGGAGTTCCTCGGCATCGTCACCTTCATCGCCGGGATCGTGCTGATCGTCTCGCCGGTGGAGTCGGTCGCCGTGCTCACCCTCGTCGGCGGCTGCTGGCTGGTCGTGGTCGGCGTCGTCGAGATCGTCACCGGGCTGCGGGTGCGCGCCCGTGTCCGACGGCTCCCGCGCGCCCTGTGACCGGCGCCGATACGCCGTGCGGGCGGTTCTCGGGCGCGGCGCGATGGGCGGCCCGACCCGGCCGGGGAGATGACCTTCCGTGAGCACCGCCCGAGGGATCCCGCCCGGCCGCGCCTGGCTGCGGGCCTTCGTCCTGCTGCTCGCCCTGTGCGTACCGGCGGCCCCCGCCGGCTCCCCCGCCGCCCCCGTCGCCGCGGCCACGGAGACCATCGAGTACGACGTCCTGGACGCCGTCCCCAGACCGGCGGCCGCCCGCCGCGCGCACCGCACCGCGGCCCCGCCTCCGGCTCCCGCGCCCCGCCCCCGAGCCGTGGCACCCGTCCGCGTGCCGCGGGCGCGCACCCCGTTCGCCCGGCGCTCGGTGGTCCTGCGCTGCTGACCGGACCGGTCCCCACCGGTTCATCAGTCAGCACGAAGCGAGGAGCAGTGCCATGCCCATGGATCCCTACGCCGTCCTGCGCGCCCTGTTGCGCGCGGAGGCCGCCCGCAACGGCGGCGAGCCCAAGCCCGAGCCGCGGCCGCGGCTGAACCAGGACGAGCGGCCCGCGAGGAAGCGCGACCGCTGAACGTGGGCGGAGGCGGGCCTACCGCCTCCGCCGGACCGAGGGGGCCCAGTGCCTCCGCGGGACCGAGGCCGGCCTACCGCCTGCGCGGGGCCGAAGTGGGCCAAGCGCCTCCGCCGGGCCGAGGCTGGCCCAGCGCCTCCGCCGGGCCGAGGCCGGCCCACCGCCTGCGCGGGCCCAAGTGGGACTACCGCCTCCGCCGGGCCGTGCCGAAGACCGAGCGGGTGATCTCCCGTCCGATCTGGGTGCCGATGGAGCGGGCCAGCGACTTGAACATGCCGCTGCCGACGACCTGTTCGACCATCGACCGCTCCTCCTCGGGCTCCCTCGGCGCCGCCTTCCCCCTCGCGGCCTCCTTCCCGGGGGCCGCCGTCAGCTCGTCCGGGCCCTTGCCCGCGGGCGGCCGCCGGAGCCTCTCGTACGCCGACTCCCGGTCGACCGCCTGCGCGTACCGCCCGTACAGCGGCGACCCCGTCACCGCCTGCCGCAGCGCGTCCGGCGCGACGGGCCCCATCAGGGACTCGGGCGCGCGCAGCCGGGTCGCGGCGACCGGGGTCGGGGCGCCCTTCTCGCTGAGCACGGTCACCACGGCCTCGCCGGTGCCCAGCCCGGTGAGCAGCTCCTCCAGGTCGTAGCCGGAGTTCGGGAAGGTCCTCACGGTGGCCGCGAGCGCCTTCTGGTCGTCCGGGGTGAAGGCGCGCAGGGCGTGCTGGACACGGTTGCCGAGCTGGGCGAGGACGTCGCCGGGCACGTCCTTCGGGGTCTGCGTGACGAAGAAGACGCCGACCCCTTTCGAGCGAATCAGCCGGACGGTCTGCGTGATGGAGTCGAGGAACGCCCTGGAGGCGTCCTTGAAGAGCAGATGCGCCTCGTCGAAGAAGAAGACCAGCTTCGGCTTCTCGGCGTCGCCGACCTCGGGCAGGTCGTGGAAGAGATCGGCCAGCAGCCACATCAGGAAGGTCGAGAACAGCTGCGGCCTGTCCTGCACCGCGGGCAGCTCCAGCACCGACACCAGCCCCCGGCCGTCCGGCGCCGTACGCAGGAACTCGGCCGTGTCGAACTCCGGCTCACCGAAGAACGCGGCCATGCCCTGCGCCTCGAAGGCGGTGAGCGAGCGCAGGACGACCCCGGCCGTCGCCGTCGACAGACCGCCGATGTTCTTCAGCTCGCCCCGGCCCTCGTCCGAGGTCAGGAAGGTGACCACGGCCCGCAGGTCCTTGAGGTCGACCAGCTCCAGGCCCTTGTGGTCGGCGTAGTGGAAGATCAGGCCGAGGGACTGCTCCTGGGTCCGGTTCAGCCCCAGGACCTTCGACAGCAGCACCGGGCCGAAGCCGGTGACCGTGGCCCGCACCGGAACGCCCTCGCCGAGGCCGCCGAGGGCGTAGAACTCCGCGGGGAAGCCCGTCGCCGTCCACTTCTGGTGGACCTCGCCGGCCCGGGCGGCGACCTTGTCGTTCGCCACGCCCGGCGCCGAGATCCCGGACAGGTCGCCCTTGATGTCGGCGAGGAACACCGGCACGCCCTGCGCCGAGAGCTGCTCGGCGATCAGCTGGAGCGTCTTGGTCTTGCCGGTGCCGGTGGCGCCGGCCACCAGACCGTGGCGGGTGAGCATCGGCAGCGGGATCCGGATCTGCGCGTCGGCCAGGCACTCTCCGGCCCACATCAGGGCGCCCAGATCCAGCGCCGGGCCCGCGAAGGCGTATCCGGAGGCGATCTCCAGGGCCTCCTTCGGGAGGGCGGGCGCGCTTCCCGGCTTCTCGGGAACGGTGGCCTGCGGCACGGTCTCGCTGTCACTCATCTCGGGCCCCTGTTCCGGTTTGCCCCGCTTCGCGGCATCTTTTCCAGCGTCGCACTCCGTCGCCATGGCTGCGCCCGGAACGTCTGGACCGGTAGGCTTTCCGTGTGATCTTCAAGCGCATCGGAAACGGCAGGCCGTACCCCGACCACGGCCGGGAGAGCACCCGGCAGTGGGCGGACGTCGCGCCGCGCCCGATCCGCCTCGATCAGCTCGTGACGACCAAGGGCCAGCTCGACCTGGAGACCCTGCTCGCCGAGGACTCCACCTTCTACGGCGACCTGTTCGCGCATGTCGTCAAGTGGCAGGGCGATCTGTACCTGGAGGACGGTCTGCACCGGGCCGTGCGCGCCGCGCTGCAACAGCGCCAGGTGCTGCACGCCCGCGTACTGGAGCTGGACTGACCGGTACGGCGGCGGGCGCGGATCGCGTGGCCGCGGGGTGAAGGTTGGCCCTTTCGGGTTTTCCTGACCCCTGTCGAATGATCATCTAGTAGGCATGGCCGCCGTGGCGCACTACGCTGCGCCCATGAGCATGCTGACTCCCCCCGGCATGGGCGGCCAGTACCGCATCACGGGGGACAAGTACCCGCGGATGCGCCGCCCCCGGCGGCGCGGCAGGCTCGTTCTCCTGAGCGTCGCCTCCGTCACCGCGCTCGGCGTGCTCGGCTGGGGCACGCTGCAACTCGTCGACGTCTTCACCGGCGGCGGCGAGAAGGCGTCGGCGGCCGGGCCCAAGGCGGACTGCGCGAAGCGGGCCGCCGTGGCCTCGCCGAGCCCCGCCGCGTTGCCGAAACCCGCGCAGATCACCGTCAACGTCTTCAACGCCACGCCCGTCAGCGGGCTCGCGAAGAAGACCGCGGACGAGCTGAAGAAGCGCGGCTTCAAGATCGGTGACGTGGGCAACGCGACCAAGGAGTACGACAAGAAGGTCAAGGGGGCCGGGGTGCTGCTCGGGCCCGCGGCGGCGCTGGACACGTCGTTGCCGGTGCTCGGCGCGCAGCTGAGTGGGGCGGAGCGGCGGACCGACGGCGCGCGCAAGGGGGCCTCGGTCGATCTGATCCTCGGGAACGGGTTCAAGAAGCTCGCGTCCCAGGGGGATGCGGAGAAGGCGCTGGACGCTCTTGGGGCAGCGCGGGTTGCTGCTGCGGCTGAGAAGGGGTGCTGAGCGGGGGCTCTTCGGGTGCGGCGCCGTTTGGGCTTGTCGCGCAGTTCCCCGCGCCCCTAGGGGGGTGCCGCGAGCGGCCGTCGCTCGGGTGCCGCGGTGTTGTGGTTGAGCGCGCCGTTCCCCGCGCCCCTGGTGGGGCGCGGGCTTCGGGTGGGGTGTTACTCGGCTGCGCCGTACATGCGGTCGCCTGCGTCGCCGAGGCCCGGGACGATGTAGCCGTGTTCGTTGAGGCGTTCGTCGACCGAGGCCGTGACCACCGTTACCGGGGTGCCCGCCAGTTCTCGTTCCATGATCTCGACGCCCTCGGGGGCGGCCAGCAGGACCACCGCGGTCACGTCGTCGGCGCCGCGCTTGATCAGCTCCTGGATCGCCGCGACCAGGGTGCCGCCGGTGGCCAGCATCGGGTCCAGGACGTAGACCTGGCGCCCTGAGAGGTCCTCCGGCATGCGCGTGGCGTACGTGGACGCCTGGAGGGTCTCCTCGTTGCGGATCATGCCCATGAAGCCCACCTCGGCGGTCGGCAGCAGCCGGACCATGCCTTCGAGCATGCCGAGGCCGGCCCGCAGGATCGGCACCACCAGCGGGCGCGGGTAGGAGAGCTTGACGCCCGTGGTCCGCTCGACCGGCGTCTGGATGTCGACCTGTTCGGTGCGCACGTCACGCGTGGCCTCGTAGGCGAGCAGGGTGACCAGTTCGTCGGCGAGGCGGCGGAAGGTCGCGGAGTCGGTGCGCTGGTCGCGCAGCGTGGTGAGCTTGTGGGCGACCAGGGGGTGGTCGACGACGTGGAGACGCATGGCTCTAACAGTAACCGGGTCACCGCGTCCATCGCGCTGGCATCAAACCGCCCATCAGAGGGAAAGTGGGAGGGACGTACTGGGGGTGTGAGCATGCCTGACAGTGAGTCCCGGGAGGGCGGGACCCGGCCGGAGACCGACGCGGAACGCCGGAGGCGACGCGCCCAGTTCCTCCGGGACCTGGCCGAGGCGCGCGAGTTGCGGGACCGCGTCCAGCCCCGCCGCGCCAAGGCCGCGCGGCTGCGCCACGCCATGCGTATGCGCACCTTCCGCTGGTAGCCGTCGGCGCCTTCTTTGCCCTACTGATGCGTGCGGCACACCGCGGGCCGCGTACGATCCCGCTGGTGGACGATCAAAACGGGCGGACACAGGGAGCCGAAGACGTCCCCTGAGCGCTCCGTTTCTGCCACGATTCCGAGTGGGCGGGGCTCGGCGCACCGCACTCCCGCCCGCAACCTCCGCCGGGGGGACCCCCAACCGGCACGCCTCAGACCAGTGGGAGAGTCACGGTGTACTTCGCCGCACTGCTCGCGCGCACCGAAGACGGGTGGGAAGCGAGCGACACAGAGCTCGACAATGTGGAGTCGCTGTCCGATCTGGCCGACCTGGCCAGGGAGGCCAACCCCGACGAGGACACGGTCCTCGTCCTCATCGAGCAGGAGGAGTCCTGGTTCGGTGTCGTCCGCATAGACGGCGAGGACGACCCGCGCATCTATGTCTCCGACGCCGCCGCGGCCGCCCGCAGCAGCTACGGCGAGATCCTTCTCACCGATGAACTGCTCGGGAGGGAGCCCGGTGACGACTCCGATCTGGACTCCCTCGACCTCGACGGCACGGAGGAGCCCGACGGCGACTCCGACGACGAGGACGGCTCCGACGCCGTACCGCACAGCCCGGTCGGCGACACCGAGATCCTCGACGACCTCGGTGTCAGCGAGAAGGAGCTGAAGGCGCTGGACGCCGACGACGCGCTGGGCGCCATCGCCGAGGCGCTGGGCGCCGCGGACGTCCTGGAGACCGTCCGCTGACGCCCGCGCAGGCCACGGGTCCCCCGGACCCGGTACGCGACCCCTGGCGGTCCGCCATGCGACTCGCCCTGGACGAGGCCGAACGGGCCGTCCGGGGCGGGGACGTCCCCGTCGGCGCCGTCGTCCTGTCCCCGGACGGTACGACGGTGCTCGGCACCGGCCACAACGAACGTGAGGCCACCGGCGACCCGACCGGGCACGCGGAGGTCCTGGCCATCCGGCGGGCCGCCGCGCGGCTCGGGGAGTGGCGGCTGTCCGGCTGCACGCTCGTCGTCACGCTGGAGCCCTGCACGATGTGCGCGGGCGCGCTCGTGCAGTCCCGGGTGGACCGGGTCGTCTACGGCGCCCGGGACGAGAAGGCCGGCGCGGCGGGCTCCCTGTGGGACGTCGTGCGCGACCGGCGGCTCAACCACCGCCCCGAGGTCGTCGAGGGCGTGCTGGCGCGGGAGTGCGCCCGTCTGCTCACCGACTTCTTCCGGGGCCGCTGAACCCCGCCGGATACCGATTTCGGAGCACGGGCCCCGGTGCTGTAATGTCTCCCTCGGTAGCGTGTCCGAGCGGCCGAAGGAGCTCGCCTCGAAAGCGAGTGTGGCGCAAGTCACCGAGGGTTCAAATCCCTCCGCTACCGCTCTGGAAGGGCCCCGTCGAAAGACGGGGCCCTTCGTGCGTCCGGGCCCCCGTAACGGGTCGCTCGCATCAGGGCGTTGACCCGGGAAAAGGCGTGACGGTTACACTCACCGCCGTCAACAGGGGGCCCTTCGGGGCGACAAGGGCAGGAGGCCGCGGTGGCGGTGAATTCCAAGAAGCTCGCCGTCTACGTACTCGTGGTCTTCGTGCTCTACGTGATCATCACGGACCCGGCCAAGGCGGCCGACTACGTGCAGATAGGGTTCGAGGGCATATCGGACGCCGCCAAGGCCATCGGCGACTTCATGACGTGGATCGCCAACGGAGGAGAATGATGATCCGCCACCTGGTCCTCTTCAAGCTCAACGAGGGTGTCGAGCGGGACGACCCGCGTGTCGTGGAGGGCGAGAAGGCCTTCCGGGAACTCGACGGCAAGATCTCCGAGATCCGCTTCTGGGAGCTCGGCTGGAACCTCAGCGACCGCCCCATCGCCTACGACTTCGCGATCAACTCCGGCTTCGAGGACGCCGACGCGCTGCGCCGGTACGTCGAGCACCCCGAGCACCAGGCGGGCGTGGCCCTCTGGAAGGAGTTCGCCACCTGGGTGATCGCGGACTACGCGTACTGAGCCCGCCGCGCTCGCCGAGCACGGCCGGCAGCAGGCCCTCCGCCCGAACGGCGGGGGGCTTTTCTGCGCCCTTTAAACCACTTCGCACTCAACACGGCGTTATGCGGTGCTTGCACACAGTGCACATGTCTTGTGATGCTATGACCGCTTTTGACGGATGAGTTGACGGATCAAGAGGTGGAGTTGACCGTGTCGGCCAGTACTGCGCCTCCCCAGGAAGCACCCTCCCCCGCCCCGCGCAGCCGGGGCGCCGACACCCGCGCCCTCACCCAGGTGCTCTTCGCCCAGCTGAAGGACCTCCACCGGGGCACCCCGGAGCACAACCGCGTACGCGGGGCGCTCATCGAGGCGAACCTCCCTCTCGTGCGCTACGCCGCCGCCAGGTTCCGCTCCCGCAACGAGCCGATGGAGGACGTGATCCAGGTCGGCACCATCGGTCTGATCAACGCCATCGACCGCTTCGACCCCGAGCGGGGCGTGCAGTTCCCGACCTTCGCGATGCCGACGGTCGTGGGCGAGATCAAGCGGTACTTCCGGGACAACGTCCGCACGGTCCACGTACCGCGCCGGCTCCACGAGCTGTGGGTGCAGGTCAACAGCGCGACCGAGGACCTCACCACGGCCTTCGGGCGCACCCCCAGCACCGCCGAGATCGCCGAGCGGCTGCGGATCGGCGAGGACGAGGTGCTGGCCTGCATCGAGGCGGGCCGGTCGTACCACGCCACCTCGCTGGAGGCGGCCCAGGAGGGCGACGGGCTGCCCGGACTGCTGGACCGGCTCGGCTACGAGGACCCCGCGCTGGACGGCGTGGAACACCGCGACCTGGTCCGGCACTTGCTGGTGCAACTCCCCGAACGGGAGCAGCGCATCCTGCTGCTGCGCTACTACAGCAATCTGACCCAGTCGCAGATCAGCGCGGAACTCGGCGTCTCCCAGATGCACGTCTCGCGGCTACTGGCCCGTAGCTTCCAGCGGCTCCGGTCCGCGAACCGGATCGAAGCCTGACCGAAAGCGTGAGCGAAGGGTAACCGGGGAGAGCGAATCGCTCACCCGGGTCTTTCCCGACAGTTTCGGGCCGAAAAACCGTCAGACCCCTTGTTTCCAGGGCGGATTCACGTCTTACATGTCGACATGTCACTACAGCGTGTTGCCGACATGTGACATTCTGCCGGAAGCGCGTTTGCCGCGGCTTCGGCTCCGGTATTCAGGTGAAGGCTGCGTTCCTCGGTGGAACGTCCGCCGCGACCGTCCCGCGACCCAAAGGGGGTGGCATGTCCGCAGACCAGGGCAGCTCGAAGGTGCTCACGCTCACAAAGAGCGAGGCTGCGCCCGCGCTCGACGACGTAACGGCCCTTGTCGAGGCCGCGCCGGCCCCGGCACTCCCGACTCCGTCGGCCTCGCCGAACATCGACACCCGCACCCTGTCCCGCTCCCTGTTCCTGCGGCTCGCCGCGCTGGACGAGAACAGCCCCGAGCGCGCCTACGTCCGCGACACCCTGATCGAGCTGAACCTCCCGCTCGTCCGGTACGCGGCCGCCCGCTTCCGCTCCCGCAACGAGCCGATGGAGGACATCGTCCAGGTCGGCACGATCGGCCTGATCAAGGCGATCGACCGCTTCGACTGCGAACGGGGCGTGGAGTTCCCGACGTTCGCGATGCCGACGGTGGTCGGCGAGATCAAGCGGTTCTTCCGGGACACCTCCTGGTCGGTGCGTGTCCCGCGCCGCCTCCAGGAGCTGCGGCTGGCGCTGACGAAGGCCAGCGACGAGCTCTCCCAGAAGCTGGACCGCTCGCCCACGGTCACCGAACTCGCCGCGGTCCTGGGCGTGTCCGAGGAGGACGTGGTCGACGGCCTGGCGGTCGGCAACGCCTACACGGCCTCCTCGCTGGACTCCCCGGCCCCCGAGGACGACGGCGGCGAGGGCTCCCTGGCGGACCGCCTCGGCTACGAGGACACCGCCCTGGAGGGCGTGGAGTACCGCGAGTCCCTCAAGCCGCTGCTGGCCAAACTCCCACCCCGCGAACGGCGCATCATCATGCTGCGCTTCTTCGCCAACATGACCCAGTCCCAGATCGGCGAGGAGGTCGGCATCTCGCAGATGCACGTCTCGCGCCTGCTGACCCGGACGCTGGCCCAGCTGCGGGAGGGCCTCATCTCGGACTGAGGTCCGGGGTCACCCGGAGACTCCGGGGTTCCGAGGGTTCCAGGGGTTCACTTCTGACGATACGTCAGTCACCATGACCCGATGCTTCGGGCCACGACATGGACACATGGCCGCAGGGGCGCACTGGCAGGCGCCTCGGCGGCCGTCGTGTGTCTGGGCGGGCTGCTCGCCGCATGCGCGGGCGGCGGTGAAGGAGACGGCCACGTCGCCGTGGGAGCGCCGGGCGGCGCCGGCACGGTGGTCGCGTCGCCGAGCGGCGGGGTGAGCCTGGTGCCACTGGAGCCCCGGCGGTCGGGAGAGCCGGGTGCGCCGGACAACTCCCGTGGCGGTGAGGGCTCTTACTCCGGGGAGGGGACGGATCGGGACTCGCCCGTGCCGACCGCGGATGCTTCGGCGCGGGGCGCCAAGCCCAGCCGTACGCCCACGAGTTCGCCCTCCGCCTCCTCGCCCGCGCCCTCGCCGGACCGTCCCGGCGCCTCACCCACCTCCGCGGCTCCCGCGGCCCCCGCGGCCCTCGTGTGGGCCGAGCCGGAGCGGGCGGCGGCGGAGCAGCGGTGGTGCGAGGAGGTGACGCTGGCGTTCCACAACTCCGGTGGCACCCCGGTGCGTTCGGGCACGGTGACCTTCGGGACGCACGTCATCGGGGCGCTCGGGGTCGACTGGGCGACCGTCGAGTCGGACGTGGGCCTTCCGGCGCCGATCGGGGCCGGCGCGCGGACGGAACGGACCTGGACGGTGTGCGTGGAGCCGTGGCGGGTGCCGCTCGGCATGCACGTGGAGACGCGGGACGTCTCCGTGGAGTGGAGGTGAGCGGGCGGCGGGCCGGCCGCGGAGGCCGGCCCCGCGACAGCGCTCAGGCGAGCGCCAGCCAGGCCACCGCGGCGACGATCACGACGGCGGCCACGACACCGATGATCAGGCCGATACGGGGGCCGGCGGGAGCGGCCGCCTGCTGACGGCCCTGCGGGGCCTCGTCGACGAACGCGCGGAACATCTGGGTGCTGCCGGCGGGGTCGTGGTTGCCCTGCGGGCCCTGGGTGTTAGCCATGGGCCGAAACCCTAGCGAACCCGGGGTGTTCCCCCAAGTGGGGGCCCAGGTCCGGGCGGCCGGGCCGGGCGATACGTCCGCAGCCCGGGGCACCGCTCCCCACCTGCGCGTTTACACCCGCAATACTTGCCTTTGCCAAGTTTTTATGGCGTACCCACCCCTATTTATTTGCCTGTAGCAACCAACCGTACTTACGGTTGCCTGGAGCAACGAACTCCGGGAGGTGTGATGGCCGAACAGGCGCAGTACGAGGAGCTCGTCCGCCAGTTCAGTGCCTTCGGGGCGGTGAAGCGGGAGTTGGGACGCGTGCTGCCGGCCGACTGTCCCGGTGGTTCCGCCGCCGTACTGACCCTGCTGGACCGCCACGGCGAGATGCGGATGGGCCGGCTGGCCGAGCTGCTCGCCGTCGACATGTCGGTGACCAGCCGCCATGTCGCCCATCTCGCCGAGCGCGGCTGGATCGAACGCTCCCCGGACCCCGCCGACAAGCGCAGCCGGATCCTGCACCTCACACCCTCGGGCCGGGCCCGGGTAGAGGAGCTCTCCCGGCGCACCACCGAACTGCTGGCCGAGCGCCTGGGCGAGTGGACCGACGAGGAGGTCATCCAGCTCACCCGGCTGATGGCCCGGCTCAGGCGCTGCTTCGACGAGCAGTCACCCCGTACCCCCGCGGACGAGCAGTCCCCCCGTACACCCGCGATCACCACGTAAGAGAAGGAAGTCCATGGCAACGACCACACCGGCCGGTGTGCGGGCTCATGCCAAGCACTCGGGAGGCTCCGGCGAGGCTCCCATGACGCATCGGCAGATCATGGAGGCGCTCTCCGGGCTGCTGCTCGGCATGTTCGCCGCGATCCTGTCCTCCACCATCGTCTCCAACGCGCTGCCCGAGATCATCCAGGACCTCGGCGGCGGCCAGAGCGCGTACACCTGGGTCGTGACCGCCGCGCTGCTGGCGATGACGGCCTCCACCCCCCTGTGGGGCAAGCTCGCGGACCTGGTGAGCAAGAAGGCCCTGGTCCAGATAGCGCTGGTCGTCTACGTCATCGGCTCGGTGATCGCGGGTCTGTCCCAGAACTCCGGGATGCTGATCGGCGCCCGGGTGATCCAGGGCATCGGCGCGGGCGGTCTGACCGCGCTGGCCCAGATCATCATGGCCGCGATGATCTCCCCGCGGGAGCGCGGCCGGTACTCCGGCTACCTCGGCGCGACGTTCGCGGTCGCGACCGTCGGCGGTCCGCTGGTCGGCGGTGTCATCACCGACACCGACTGGCTGGGCTGGCGCTGGTGCCTGTACGTGGGCATCCCGTTCGCGCTGATCGCGCTGTTCGTGCTGCAGAAGACGCTGCACCTGCCGGAGACGAAGCGGAAGGTCAAGGTCGACTGGGCGGGCGCCTTCTTCGTCACCGCGGCCGTCTGCCTGCTGCTGATCTGGGTGACCTTCGCCGACGACAAGTACGACTGGCTGTCCTGGCAGACCGGTGCGATGGTCGGCGGCGCGGTCGCGCTCGTGCTGGTCTTCCTGTTCGTGGAGACCAGGGCCGCCGAGCCGATCATCCCGCTGCACCTGTTCCGCAACCGCACGATCACGCTGGCCTCGCTGGCCTCCCTGCTCGTGGGTGTCGCGATGTTCGCGGGCACGGTCTTCTTCAGCCAGTACTTCCAGCTGGCCCGGGACAAGTCCCCGACCATGTCGGGCGTCATGACCATCCCGATGATCGCCGGTCTGTTCGTCTCCTCGACGGTCTCCGGCGCGGTCATCACCAAGACCGGCAAGTGGAAGGCGTGGCTGGTCACGGGCGGTGTGCTGGTGACGGCGGGCCTCGGTCTGCTGGGCACCATGCGCTACGACACCGCGTACTGGCACATCGCGGTCTTCATGGCCGTCATGGGCCTGGGCATCGGCATGATGATGCAGAACCTGGTGCTGTCCACGCAGAACCAGGTCGCCCCGCACGAGCTCGGCGCGGCCAGCTCCGTGGTCACCTTCTTCCGGTCCCTCGGCGGCGCGATGGGCGTCTCGGTGCTGGGCTCCGTGATGACGACCCGGATCAGCCACTACGCCACCGACACGATCGGCACGCTCAGCCCCAAGGAGCAGGCGGCCGCCGCCCAGGCCGTCGGCAGCGGCGAACTGCCCGACATGGACGCGCTGCCCACGCACGTCCGCACCTGGCTGGAGAGCGCCTACGGGCACGGCATCGCCGACATCTTCCTGTACGTCGCGCCGGTCGCCCTGCTCGCCTTCCTGGTGACGCTGTTCATCAAGGAGGTCCCGCTGCGCACCTCCGGCGCCCTGGCCCAGGCGGCCGAGGCCACCTCCACGAAGGCCGCGGATGCCTCCGCCTCCGCCGAGGTCGCCGCCACGACCGCCGTCGCCGCCGCGGCCACCGCCGCGCCGGTCACCGCCGTCGCCGAGGAGCCCGCCCCGGCCGAGGAGGCACCCGCCACCGGTGGCATCCCGGTCCGCGGCTTCGTCCGCGGTGCGGAGAACGCACCCCTGCCGAGGGCCGCGGTCACCCTGATCTCGCTCACCGGACGGCAGTTGGGCCGCTCGGTGGCCCAGCAGGACGGCTCCTACGGCATCGACACGCCGGGCAGCGGTTCGTACGTCCTGATCGCCTCCGCCGACGGGTTCCAGCCGCAGGCGTCCACGGTCGTCGTCGGCGAGGAGCCCCTCGCCCACGACATCCTGCTCAGCGGGACCAGTGGGCTGAGCGGTGTGGTGCGGGCGGCCGACGGCGCGCTGCCGGTCGAGGACGCGATGGTGATCGTCACCGATGTGCGCGGGGACCTGCTGGCCACCGCCGCCACCGGTGAGCAGGGCGAGTTCGCCCTCTCCGAGCTGGTGCCGGGGGCGGTGACCGTCGCGGTGAACGCCGAGGGGTTCCGGCCGCGCGCGGTGCCCGTGGAGGTCGGCGCCACCGGTGTCACCCGCGTCGACGTCGACCTCGACGCCGGTTCCCGGCTCCAGGGCGTGGTCACGGCCCCGCACGGCCCGCTGGCCGACGCCCGGGTGACCCTCGTGGACGCCGCCGGCAACGTCGTCGGCACGGCGACGACCGGTACGGACGGGGCGTACGCCTTCACCGACCTGGACGGCGGCGAGTACACCGTCATCGCGGCGGGCTACCCGCCGGTGGCCTCCGCGCTGACCGTGCGGGGCCGTGCCGTCGACGGCCACGACATCGCTCTCGCCCACCCCGGCGAGTAGCCGGAGAAAGCCCCGGCCCGTGGAGCGCGCTCTGAGCGGAGGTGCGCCCCACGGGCCGGTTCACGCGTCTGTGTTCGAGGAGTTGTGTGGGATGGGACTGACCGCGAGGATCCGCACCCGGGACGGATGGGCCGTGTCGCACGCGGTCGTCACGGTGACGGACGCGACCGGGACGCAGGTGCTGCGGGCCGCGGCGGACGACGAGGGCACCGTACGGGATGCGACCGTGCTGCCGCCGGGGGCGTACACGGTCGTGGTCACCGCCGTCGGGTACGCGCCCGCCGCGGCCGGCGCGATCGTCACGGCGAGCGGCCGGGCCGAGGTCGGCACCGTGACGCTGGCCCGCGCGGGCGGGGCGGAACTGCCGCCGCCGGGGACGTGGACCGTGGACCCCGCGCACTCCGCGGTCGGGGCGGTGGCCCGGCATCTGGGGATCTCCAGTGTGCGCGGGCGGTTCACGGAGTTCGGCGCGACGGTGCGGATCGCGCCGGGCGACGTCACCGGGTCGCGGGTGGAGGCGGTGATCCGGGCCGCGTCCATCGACACGGGGAACACGGCCCGGGACACGCATCTGCGGTCGGCGGACTTCCTGGACGCCGAGCGCCACCCGGAGATCACCTACCGCTCGACGGGCCTGACCGCGGCCGGCCAGGACCGCTGGACGGTCCACGGCGACCTCACCCTGCGCGGAGTCGTACGCCCCGTCGACCTGGACCTCTCCTACCTGGGCACCGGCGCCGACCCCTGGGGCGGGACCCGGGCGGCGTTCCGGGCCACGGCCGAACTGCACCGCGAGGACTTCGCGATGAACTACAACCAGGTCGTCCAGGCCGGGATCGCCGCCATCGGGACGACGCTGAGGGTGGAGCTGGAGGTGCAGGCCGTGCAGGGCGCCGACCTCCCCCTAGGCTGAGACTCATGGCACGGAACATCGCGACCAACACCACCGTCTCGCTGGACGAGTTGCTCGACTTCGTACGGCCCCGGCATCGGGCGCTGCTGCTGACCCGGCGGGCCGACGGGGGCCCGCAGGGGTCGCCGCTGACCTGCGGGGTGGACGACTCCGGGCGGATCGTCGTCTCCACCTACCCCGAGCGGGCCAAGACCCGCAACGCCAAGCGCGACGCGCGGGTGAGCCTGATCGTGCTGAGCGACGACTGGAACGGGCCGTGGGTCCAGGTCGACGGCACGGCCGAGGTCGTCGACGCGCCCGACTCCGTCGAGCCGCTGGTCGAGTACTACCGGAACATCGCCGGGGAGCACCCGGACTGGGACGAGTACCGGGCGGCGATGCTGAAGCAGGGCAAGTCGATCATCCGGATCACTCCGGAGCGGTGGGGGCCGGTCGCCACGGGAGGATTCCCGGCTCGGCTGGCATAGAGCCGGTCGAGGGACCCCGGTAGGTGAGCCCTCTGCGACCGGCCCAGGACCTGGGTGCCGGTCAGCCCTCCCTGGCCACCATCTCCTCGATGCCGGCCACCAGCAGGTCCAGGGCGAAGGCGAAGTCGCGCTCCAGCATCTCCTCGACCGTGTCCCCGCCCCGGGCCGCCATGATGTCCTTGGCCTCCTCGACCGCCTCGGCCGCCGAGGGGGCCTCGCTCACCTTCGCCATGGCGTGCCGGTAGTAGGCGTCGGCGGTCATGCCGGTGTCGTGGACCCGGGTGAAGAAGTGGCCCTCGATCGTGCCGTAGCCGTACACGAACTGGCAGACGGCCGAGATCGCGCCCGTCACCCCGTGCGCGGGCAGGCCCGTTCTGCGGATGACCTGCTGGATCGCCCGGGCGAAGCCGAGCGAGTTGGGGCCGATGTTGAGGTAGGTCCCGGCCAGCGGGGAGATCCAGGGGTGGCGGACCAGCAGGGTGCGGTACTCGCGGGCCAGGGAACGCAGTTGGCCGCGCCAGTCCTCGCCGGCCTCCGGGTCGGGCAGCGGGATCTCGCCGTAGACGGCGTCCAGGGCGAGTTCGAGGAGGTCGTCCTTGGTGTCGACGTACCAGTAGACGGACATGGCCGTCACGTTCAGCTCGGCGGCCAGGCGCCGCATGGAGAACTTCGCGAGCCCCTCCGCGTCGAGCAGCCGTACGGTCGCCTCGGTGATCCGG
Organism: Streptomyces sp. NPDC000983; assembly: GCF_040299205.1. Taxonomy (NCBI): domain Bacteria; kingdom Bacillati; phylum Actinomycetota; class Actinomycetes; order Kitasatosporales; family Streptomycetaceae; genus Streptomyces; species Streptomyces sp. NPDC000983. Next base: position 89,535 of record NZ_JBEPBM010000002.1, read on the forward strand.
TCCCGGTCGAGCCCGGAGGGCTGGCCCCCGCCCTTGCTGCCGCGGCGCCCCTTGCCCTCCAGCCAAACGCTGCCCCGCTCGGCTGCCTTGTTCATGGCACACCTTCCTGCTGTCCCGGTGCCGGTCATGCTAGGCGCCCTGGTCGGGGCGCGGAGAACGGTACTGCGGGTCGCACCGGGGGCCCGGGGGCGCACACCCGCCGGACCCGGGCCGCTACGCGCTCACCATCTCCGAGTCTGCCCGCTCCGCCCTGCGCAGCAACGCCGCCGCGAGCAGCCCGCCGAGCAGGACGGCCAGCGCCCCCACCAGCTGGCTGGTCTCCAGGCCGGCCGAGAAGGCGTCGGTGAGCTCCCTCTTCTCCGCCGCCGAGTCCGCCGAGGCCAGCGCCGCCGGCAGGGAGGACGCGGCGAGGGGAATCAGCGCCGCGAAGCGGGAGTTCAGGACGGCTCCGAGGACCGCGACGCCCAGCCCGTTGCCGAACTCCGCGAGCGTGCCGTTGATCCCGGCGCCGACGCCCGCCTTCTCCCGGGGGATGGCGCTCATGATCGCGTGGGCCATCGCCGGGTTGGCGACCGCGCAGCCCACACCGATCAGGACCAGTCCCAGCAGGGTGCCCGAGTAGCCGTCGGAGGCGACCGCGATCGACACCAGACCCGCCGACATCAGCACCATGCCGAGCAGGATCGACGTCGGAGTGCCCAGCTTCGCCGTCCACTTCGCCGACACCCCGGTGAAGTTCAGCGCCACGACGGTCAGCGCCAGCGGGGCGGTCCTCAGACCCGCCTCCAAGGGGCCGTAGCCGAGGACGAACTGGAGGTGCTGGGTGAGCAGGAACAGCGCGCCGCCCATGCCGAAGGTGATCAGCACCGCGCCGGCGACCGCGCCGGTGAACCGGCGGTCCCGGAAGAAGTGCGGGTCGAGCATGGGGTACGGGATGCGGCTCTCCCAGCACGCGAATAGCGCGAGCACCAGCACCGCCACGGCGCCCGTGGTCAGCACCCGCGTCGAGGTCCAGCCGTGTTCGGGGCCGGAGATGATCGCGTAGACCAGGGCGGCCATGCCGATCGTGGAGAGCAGCGCGCCGAGCAGGTCGGGGCTCTCGCCCCGCGGGTTCTTGGACTCGGGAACGAGGGCGACGACGGCGACCAGACCGAGCGCCGCGACGGGCAGGTTGATCAGGAAGATCGCGCCCCACCAGAAGTGGTTGAGCATGAACCCGCCGAGCAGCGGGCCGCAGGCGAAGCCGAGGGCGTTGACCGCGCTCCAGATGCCGATCGCCTTCGGGTGCTCCTCCGGCGCGAAGATCTGCATCGCCACCGCGAGGGTCGTGGTCAGCAGCAGCGCGCCGCCGACGCCCATCCCGGCCCGTGCGGCGATCAACTGGCCCGCGCTGTCGGCGAGTCCGGCCACGAGTGAGCCGATGCCGAACAGGGCGAGACCGGTGATCAGCATCTTCTTGCGGCCGTAGCGGTCGGCGGCGCTGCCGGCGGTGAGCAGCAGACCGGACTGCACCAGCGAGTACGCGTTGATCATCCACTGGATGTCGGAGGTCGACGCGCCCATCTCCTGGGTGAGCGTGGGGATGGCCACGTTCAGGATCGTGTTGTCGAGCAGCACGGTGAGCTGGGCGAGGCAGATGACACCGAGGATCGGCCAACGCTGGGGATGTCCTTGGGAGACGGGCATGCTGTACACCGTAGAACAGCTCCCATACGGTGTACAGCACGCCCCTTTTCCGGGCCTCGCCCGGCCTAGCCCGCCTTCTGCGTCAGGTCGTAGAAGGTGGCCGAACCGGCCGTCACCTCCTTGAAGTTGACCTCGACCCACTCCGTGATCTGGGCGGACGTACCGCTGTCGCCGCCACCCATGCCGCCGCCGGAGCCGCTGGAGATGAAGTAGTGGACCTTTCCGTCCGCCACGTACTCCTTGAACTGGGCCAGCGTCGGGGACGGGTCGGTGCCGTTGAAGCCGCCGATCGCCATCACGGGTTCACCGGTGGAGAGTTGGTAGCTCGCCGCGTTCTGGGCGCCGATGGCCGCGGCCGCCCAGGTGTAGTCGCCGGCGTCCTCCGTGAGGAGGGACTTGGCCTCGTCGGAGACCGAGGCGCCGTTGAGCAGACCGCCCATGCCGCCGCCACCGCCGCCGCCGGGCATTCCGCCTTCGCCGTTCTGCTGGCCGTTCTGGCCGTTCTGCTGGCCCGGCATGCCTCCGCCGCCCGGGAAGCCGCCGCCGGTACCGCCGGTCGGGGGCTGGCCCATGCCACCGCCCTGCTGCCCCTGGCCCTGGCCCTGACCCTGCTGGCCCGGCATGCCTCCGCCGCCCGGGAAGCCATCGCCGCCGCCACCGCCCCCGCCGCCCGGGCCGCCGCCGCGCCCGCCCTGGACCGACGGTCCCGCGGTCACGATCGACCCGGTGTGGGCGTCGCCGACCGTGGTCAGCGTGTACGCCGTGGGACCCGCCAGCGCCGCCACGAGCCCGAGGCCCACGACACCCAGCGCCGGTCCACGGCCGAGCCTGCTCACGAAGAGCAGCCCGAGGGCCGCGGCCAGACCGCCCACCAGCACCAGCCACTTCAGCCACGGCAGGTAGTCGGCGGACCGGTTGAGCAGCACGTAACCCCAGGCCGCGGTCGCCGTCATGGCCGCCGCGAGGCCCAGTGAGGCCCACACCCGGTCCCGCTTCTCCCACAGCAGCGTCGAGCCCATACCGACGAGCGGCGCGATGTAGGGGGCCAGGGCCACCGTGTAGTACTCGTGGAAGATGCCCTGCATGTAACTGAAGACCACCATGGTGGTCAGCAGCGCGCCGCCCCAGACCAGGAACGAGCCGCGCGTCACCGAGGCGCGCCGCGCCTTGCGGGTGGCCACCAGGCCCGCGGCCAGCAGGATCAGCGCGGCCGGGATCAGCCAGGAGATCTGTCCGCCGATGCTGGAGGAGAACATCCGGTCCCAGCCGGTCTCGCCCCACTGCCCGGTGCCGCCCCCGCCGCCACCGCCGCCGACGCTGCCGGTCTCCTCGCCGTTGAGCCGACCCAGGCCGTTGTAGCCGAAGGTCAGCTCCAGGAAGGAGTTGTTCTGCGAGCCGCCGATGTACGGCCGGGAGGACGCCGGCCACAGCTCGACGACCGCCACCCACCAGCCGCCGGAGACGACGATGGCGGCCAGGCCCGCCGCCAGCTGACCGATCCGCTTCCGCACCGACACCGGCGCGCAGACGCCGTACACGAGGGCGAGCGGGGGCAGGATCAGGAATGCCTGGAGGGTCTTGGCGAGGAACGCGAAACCGATCGCCGCGCCCGCGAACAGCAGCCACCGCGTCCGGCCGTCCTCCAGCCCGCGGATGACGAAGTAGCAGGCCAGCGCCATCAGCAGGGCCAGCATCGCGTCCGGGTTGTTGAACCGGAACATCAGGGCCGCGACCGGGGTGAGCGCGAGCACCGCGCCGGAGATCAGACCGGCGGCCGGGCCGAACCGGCGGCGGACGGCCGCGTACACGACGGCGACCGTGCCGACGCCCATCAGCACCTCGGGCACCAGGATCGCCCACGAGGAGAGGCCGAAGATCCGCACCGCGAGGGCCATCGGCCACAGCGCGGCCGGGGGCTTGTCGACGGTGATGGCGTTGCCGGCGTCCAGCGAGCCGAAGAAGAACGCCTTCCAGGACTCGCCGCCGGCCTGGACGGCCGCCGAGTAGAAGGAGTTGGCGTAGCCGGAGGCGCTCAGGTTCCAGAGGTAGAGGACGAGGGTGGCGGCGAGCAGGCCGAGCAGGGCCGGGCGGACCCAGCGCGGGTCCTCGGGCCGCCCGCGCCACACTCTGCGCGCGAACGGCTGCCTCGGCTCACCGGCACCGGGCGCCGCCGGGCCGTCGGCCGCCGGTTCCTGATCCTGTTCCTGTACGGCGGTGTCTGTGATGGTCATCGGGGGTCCCCCGGGTCGGTGTCGGCGGGGCGCACGGGCCGAAGCCGCGTGGTGGCGTCCCGCCAGGAGTGGTCCGCGGCGTCACCGGCGCGGAAACGGTCTGCGGCGTCACCGGCGCGGAAGCGGTCCGCGGTGCGCTGCGGGAGCGGCGGGTGGGGTGCGCCGTAGGTCGGGGCGGGCGTCGGGATGTGCGTCGAGGCGTGCGTCGGGATGTGGAAAGGGGCGCGCGTGGCCACGACCGTCGAGGCCGGTGCCTCCTCGCGCCGGTCGGGGAAGACCCAGGCCCGGAAGAGCAGGAAGCGCAGCACGGTCGCGGCGAGGTTGGCGGCGATGAGCACCGCCAGCTCGGTGGAGTGCGCGGGGTTGCCGGTGGCCACGTCGAGGGCGGCCAGCGAGCCGCTGGTCAGCGCGAGTCCGATCCCGAACACGACGAGGCCCTGCGCCTGGTGCCGGACCGCCCCGCCCCGGCCCCGCACCCCGAAGGTGAGACGGCGGTTGGCGGCCGTGTTGGCGACCGCCGAGACCAGCAGGGCCAGCGCGTTGGCCGTCTGCGAGCCGGCGAACTGGCGGAAGCCGCTGTAGAGCAGCAGATAGAACAGCGTGGACATGGCGCCGACCACGCAGAAGCCGACGAGCTGACGGGCCAGCCCCCTCGGCACGTCCTCGATGTCCCGGTCGCGGGGGTCGTCGCCGAACGGACGGGCCAGCCGGTCCAGCGGAAGCGACCCCGTCGCGAGCGCCCTGCCGACCCGCCACACGCCCTTGAGGTCGTCGGTGGCGGTCCTGACGATGTGCACGGTGGAGTCGGGGTCGTCGACCCAGTCGACCGGCACCTCGTGGATCCGCAGCCCCGCGCGCTCGGCGAGCACCAGCAGCTCGGTGTCGAAGAACCAGCCGGTGTCCTCGACCAGCGGCAGCAGCTCCTGGGCGACATCACGGCGGATCGCCTTGAAGCCGCACTGCGCGTCGGAGAAGCGCGCCTGGAGCGAACCGCGCAGGATCAGGTTGTACGAGCGGCTGATGAACTCCCGCTTCGGGCCGCGGACCACCCGCGAGGAGCGGGCCAGCCGGGAGCCGATCGCCAGGTCCGAGTGGCCCGAGATCAGCGGGGCCACCAGCGGCAGCAGGGCGTTGAGGTCCGTGGACAGGTCCACGTCCATGTAGGCGAGGACCGGTGCGTCCGAGGCGGACCACACGGTGCGCAGGGCGCGGCCGCGGCCCTTCTGTTCCAGCCGGACGGTACGGACCTCGGCGATCTCCGCCGCCAGCCGCGCGGCCACACCCGGGGTGGTGTCCGTGGAGGCGTTGTCCGCGACGGTGATCCGGAACGCGTACGGGAAGGTGCGCCTGAGGTGCTCGTGCAGTCTCAGCACGCATGGCTGGAGGTCCTTCTCCTCGTTGTAGACGGGGATCACTACGTCCAGGACAGGCGTACCGGCGTCTGTGGCCGGGAGGTGCTCCCGCGCCGGCAGGTTGCCGGGAGAAGAGTCGGTTCGCATGGAACCGACTCTTCTCAACCGCCCTGTCGCACCCGTGTGGTGGCGCTGTGCTCCGCCTGTGAGTACGACTGCCAGTCGGTTTCGGGCGCCGGCTGCGGGCCGAGCGCGGGCAGGTGGACCGTGAAGACGGTCCGCCCGGGCACGCTGTCCACGGTCACGGCACCGCCGTGCGCGGCCGCCACGGCCTGCACGATGGCGAGGCCGAGGCCGGTCGAGCCGGAGGCGCGGGAGCGCGAGGAGTCGCCGCGTGCGAACCGTTCGAAGACGTGCGGGAGGAGTTCGGCCGGGATGCCCTGGCCGTCGTCCTCGACGTCCACGCACAGCCAGGGCCCGCGCCGCTGCACGCGCGCGGTGACCGTCGTACCGGGCGCGGTGTGCGTACGGGCGTTGGCGAGCAGGTTGACCAGGACCTGTTGCAGGCGGGCCGCGTCCGCGCTGACCAGCGCGGGTTCGTCGGGCAGGTCCAGGCGCCAGTTGTGGTCCCGGCCGGCCGCGCGGGCGTCGCTGATGGTGTCCACGACGAGCGGGACGAGGTCGGTCTGCTCGAACCGCAGGGGGCGTCCGGCGTCGAGCCGGGCCAGCAGCAGGAGGTCCTCGACCAGGAGGGTCATCCGGCCCGCCTCGGACTCGATGCGGCCGAGGGCGTGCCGGGTGTCGGGGCCGACGTCCTCCCGGCCGCGCCGGGTCAGTTCGGCGTAGCCGCGGATGGAGGCCAGCGGGGTGCGCAGCTCATGGCTGGCGTCGGCGACGAACTGCCGTACCCGTGTCTCGCTCTGCTGGCGGGAGTGCAGGGCGCCGTGGACGTGGTCCAGCATCCGGTTGAGGGCGGCGCCGACCTTGCCGACCTCGGTGTGCGGGTCGCACTCGGACTCGGGGACCCGCTCGCTGAGGTTCACCTCGCCGGTGTGCAGGGGGAGTTCGGAGACCCGGGTGGCGGTCGCGGCGACCTTGCGCAGGGGGCGGGTGGCGACGCCGACGATGACGAACCCGGCGAGGGAGGCGGCGATCAGGCCGGCGGCGGTGACGCTGACCTCTATGAGGATCAGGGTGTTGAGGGTGTTGTCGACTTCCTCGGTGGGCACGGCGACGTAGTAGCTGCCGTTGGCGCCGTCCTTGTACTCGACCCGGTACTCGCCCAGGCTGCCCAGGTCCACGGTGTGCTTGTGGCCGTCCCGGGGGACGGAGCCGAGGGCCCGGATCTGGCCGGCGGAGAGGTCCTTGGGCACCATGCCGCTGATGTCGGTGCTGTTCTCGTCCTCCTCGCCGACCTTGGCGGCGGTGATGGCGCCGCCCGACACCTCGGCGATGACGGTGCCCCTGGGCTGCGGGCCGCGGGTGACGAGGTCGTCGATGGTGAAGCCGTCGCCCTCGCCGGGCGCGTTGTCCTTCTCCACCCCGTTGGCCGCCCCGCCGCCCGCCCCGTCGGCCTTGCCCGGGTCGCCGGGCGGCCCGCCGAAGCCTGCGGTACGGCCCACGACCTCGGTGAGCCGCTCGTCGAGCTGGGCGTAGAGGTGGGAGCGCAGGGCCAGGGTGGTGACCGTGCCGATCACCGCGCACACCACGGCGATCAGCACCACGGAGGCGACGACGAGCCGGGTCCTGAGGGTCCGCGGCTGTCCCGCCCGCATCCTCCGCGGACGCGTCCGCCGTCGCCCGCTCATGCGGCGGGCTTGATCAGGTACCCGGCGCCGCGCCGGGTGTGGATCATCGGCTCACGGCCGGCGTCGATCTTCCGCCGCAGGTAGGAGATGTACAGCTCGACGACGTTGGCCTGGCCGCCGAAGTCGTAGGACCAGACCCGGTCGAGTATCTGCGCCTTGCTGAGCACGCGCCGCGGGTTGCGCATCAGGAAGCGCAGCAGCTCGAACTCGGTGGCGGTGAGGTGGATCGAATGGCCGGCCCGGCTGACCTCGTGGCTGTCCTCGTCGAGGGTGAGGTCGCCGACGACCAGCACGGACTCGGAGCGGCGGTCGGCGGCGCCGGAACGGCGGATCAGGCCGCGCAGCCGGGCGACGACCTCCTCCAGGCTGAACGGCTTGGTGACGTAGTCGTCCCCGCCCGCGGTGAGACCGGCGATCCGGTCCTCGACGGCGTCCTTGGCGGTGAGGAAGAGCACCGGCACGTCCGGCAGTTCCCGGCGCAGCCGCCCCAGGACGGTCAGCCCGTCCATGTCGGGCAGCATCATGTCGAGTACGACGGCGTCGGGCCGGAACTCGCGCGCGGTCTGGATGGCGCCCGTGCCGTCTCCGGCGCTGCGGATCTGCCAGCCTTCGTATCGCAGAGCCATGGAGAGCAGCTCGGTGATCGACAACTCGTCGTCCACCACAAGCACTCGGACGGGGCTCCCGTCCGGCCTCAGCAGTTCGGTGCGCCCCTGGGGCGAGGTCGTGGTCATGCTGGACACCCTCGCGGGGCCCTCTGAGAACACGCTTTCTGCTGCCTGTGATTTTCCTGAGAAACGCACAGGAGGCTCTCAGGCGGTACCTGGGTCCGGGGCGCCGAAGCAGGTCAGAACAGCCCGTCCTGGGCGATTGCCGAGGTTTTGATCCCCCTGGTCGGTACGGATATCTCCGTGCCGTCCGCCGCGACCAGCGGCCACCCTCTCATCAGCCGGGTGTCGAGCACGACGACACCGGCGCCGGTCCCCAGATGCAGATCCGGTCCCGCGGCGGCGAGGAGCCTGCCGCCGACGGTGCCGCCCGCCACCAGCTCGGCCACTTCGGCGACGGCCGGCGGCAGCCCCGCGAGCCCGAAGGCGTCGGCGTGGTCGACGGGACGGCAGGGCGCGGGGGCGAGGGAGTCGGGCCAGCCGGGCAGGGCGCGGGCCCGGGCGTGCAGCAGCTCCACCTCGGCGGCGCGCTCGGCCCCGGTCCCCGGCAGCGCCGAGCGGACGGCCCGCTTGCCGCCGTACGGGATCCGGTCCGGCACGCCTAGCGCGGCCCGCAGCAGTTCCTCGGTGCGGCGGGCGGCCATCAGCGGTCCGGTGCCGAGCCAGCTGAAGCAGACGGCGCCCTGTTCGAGCAGGCGGCGCGAGCCCCGCTCCTCGGCGGTGATCCCGACCTTGACCAGACCGGGCCCGAACCAGGCCAGATAGACCCGGTACGGCCGCGGATCGTCGGCGAGGGTGTCCGCGGCCACGGAGTGCGCGCGGTCCAGCCGCCCGCACTCCTCGCACCGCACACCGGTGCTGCGCCCCGACACCGGCGCCCGCACCGGACAGGCGTTGCCCCGGGCCCCCACACAACTCCGCACACCCCCGTCCACCACCCCGAACGCCACCCGCTTCCCCCGGTCCAGCGCCGTCCGCCGCCCCCCGCCCCACTGCAGCACCGGCCCGCCCCGGTCCCACCGGAGCCCTTCGCACACCCACGTCCGCACCATCGCTTCGAGCGTAGACGCCACCACCGACAACGCACCGGGGTAGGGCTGCCCCCACCCCCGATCCGGGAGCGTGCCACCTCGCCCGAACCCCCGCGACAGGGAATCGTCGACCATGCCCGCCCAAGCCCAACCACCGTCTCCGGAAAGGCCGTTCCATGACCTCGCCCCTGGCCTCCTTCGCCCGGTTCGTGGTGTGCGGGGGCGGCGTCGGCCTGGTCTCCGGTGCCACGGTCCCGCTGCTGGCGCACTCGATGCCGTGGGCGCTGGCCAACGCCCTGATCACCGTGGCCTCCACGCTGCTCTGCACCGAGCTGCACGCCCTGTTCACCTTCGGCACGGGCCGCCGGGCGGGCCTGCGCCGCCACCTCCAGTCCGCGGCGTCGGCGGCGGTGGCCTACGCGGTGACGTCCGCCGCGATCCTCACCCTGCACCTGCTGAAGCCGTCCCCGACCCTGCTGTGGGAACAGTCGGTCTACCTCACAGCAGCGGCCCTGGCAGGCACAGCCCGCTTCCTGACCCTCCGCCTCCTGGTCTTCGCCCCGCCCCAGGCCAAGGCACCCTGGCCCACGGTTGCCAGCACCCCTTGCCAGGTTGCCCACTGACGGAAGGCCAGCCGTAGAACTCCCAAAGTCCGCGGTCCAGGGGCTCTGGCCCACGTACCCGTGGCGGCCCGGAGCGGAATCCCTGAGTCGCGCGCCCGGCGAGGTTGCCCGACGCTGAGGCCATGAGCGAACCCACCCCCGGGCAGCCGTCCCAGCACGATCCGTACCAGCAGCAGCAATGGGGACAAGGCGCGCAGCAGCGCCGGCCGCAGGGGTGGGGACAGTCACCACCCGGTGGCCCACCACCTTATGGAGCACCGCCGAGGAAGAAGAGACGGAAGTGGCCCTGGGTGCTGCTCGTGCTCGTCCTGTTGGTGGCGGGCGGCTGCGTGGCCGTCGTCGCCGGCATCTCGAACGAGGTCTCAAAGACGGTCGAGGTCGAGTACGAGGTCACCGGCAACGCGCGGGACGTGACCATCGCGTACTCCGTCTGGAACGACGACGGTGTCTCCTCGCGATCCGAGACCGTCGAGACCTTGCCGTGGCGGAAGGTCGTGAAGACGAAGGGATTCATGAAGGGTGGATCCCTGCTCATCAGCCTCAGCGGATCGGGAGGAACCGCTACCTGTTCCGTGACTGTGGACCAGGGCGACCCGAAGACGTCCACTGCCTCGGGGCCGTCAGCCGCCGCCACCTGCTCGGGGTTCTGAGAACAGGTCAAACGCAAAAGCCAGAGGCCCCGTGGACTGCTCCACGAGGCCTCTGGTCTGCTGTGCACTCGGCAGGATTCGAACCTGCAACCTTCTGATCCGTAGTCAGATGCTCTATCCGTTAAGCTACGAGTGCTTGTTCTGTTTTCCGTCGGTCCCGGGCTTGCGGCCCGTTCGCGGCGACAGGAAGAACATTACATGACTGCCGCCGCCATGTGAAATCCATTGGGTCCACCCCTTGTGACCTGCGGAAACGGCCTTGGAAGCACCGAAGCCCCGGTCGGGTGACCGGGGCTTCGGTGATCTTCGGCGGAGGCGGAGGGATTTGAACCCTCGATGGGATTTAAGTCCCAAACCGCATTAGCAGTGCGGCGCCATAGACCGGACTAGGCGACGCCTCCAGCACAGCCATCGCGCGAGCGCGAATGGTGCGTGCCGATGATGACACAGTCGAGCGCGGTGTCACCAATCGCCCCCCACGGTACTAGGCGGGCGGGGTGCGGGGCAAAGCCCTTGCCGCTGGTGGGGCGCGCCGCGCAACGTCCCGGGGCGCCGGGCGTTAGTCACGTCATGTTGCAGGTCTTCCGCGCCACCGGCGCGCACCGCGCCGTGTCCCTCCGTCGTTCCGGCCGGACCGGCCGGCTGGGGCGGCTCCTGGTCGTCGCCGCCGGATCGGTGGCCGCCGCGTCGGTCACGTCCGTCGCCCCCGTATCGGCCGCCGTCGGGGAGGCGCCCTCCGGGGCGCACTTCGCCGACGCGGTGCGCGCCGCGCTGCCGGGCGGCACGAAGGACGGTGACCGGCTCACCGTCACCGTGCGGAACGCCGGCGACGCCGACGGGCGGTACGAGCTGTACTGCCACCCCGGCGCCGGCGACCACCCCGACGTGTCCGGCGCCTGCGCCGCCCTGGACCGCGGCACCACCTGGGGCAAGGACACCTTCGCCCCCGTGCCGGAGGGCAGCTTCTGCACCATGCAGTACGGCGGGCCCGCCACCGCGTACATCACCGGGACCTGGGCCGGGCGGCCCGTGGACGCCCGGTTCGACCGGGGCGACGGCTGCGAGATCGCCCGCTGGGACCGGCTCGTCCCGGTCCTGCCCGATCTGCGCCCCGCGGGCCGGGCGTGACTCGCACAGGTCGTACAGGTCGTACAACGGCTCCGTAAAAGTCCCGCGAAGGTCTCGCGGAGCGAGGGAGGCGGTCATACGTTCTGGGTCAATTCGTTGTGCGACCTCGCTCTCATCCGGGGCCGCCGTCACAACCCCAGCCCTTAGACTCCCTCGCGTGACACGTCGCGGGCCGGTTGGCAATATGGCCCGAGCGGTCGGCAAGGTGCGGTAACAGGAGGGAAGCGTCTCGTGAGCAGCAGGCCATCCCGAGGCGCTGCTCGCCTCGCAGCCATACTCGATGCGCTCCCCGATGCGTTGGTGCTGGTCAACGCCAATGGGACCGTCGTCAACGCCAACACCATCGCGCTGGAGGCCTTCGAGGCCCCCGGCACCGCGCTGGTGGGCCGCGGCCTGCTCGATCTGCTGCCGGAGTTCGACTCCAAGCTGATCCCTGGCTCCATGCGGCGCCCGGACCACATGGACCCGCGGGGCCGGACCAAGCCGACCCGGATGACGGCCCGCCGGACCGACGGCGGCGAGTTCCCCGTCGAGGTCACCAGCGCGAACCTGGAGAACGGCCAGCAGGCCTACGACGGTTACGGCTACGCCGGCGACGAGCTGCTGATGCTCGTCGTGCGCGACCTGTCCGGGACCATCGACACCGAGGCCGAGCTGGCCCGCTCGCAGCGGCAGACCGAGATGATCCTGCGGGCCGCCTCCGAGGGCGTCGTGGGCACCGACACCGACGGCCGGATCGTCCTGGTCAACCCGGCCGCCGCCCAGATACTGGGCTACCGGGCCAGCGACCTCGGCGGGCGCGAGCTGCACGAGCTCGTCCTGCACTCCCGTCCCGACGGCTCGCCCTTCCCGTACGACGAGTCGCCGCTCGCCGACACCCTGCGGTCCGGGCGCAAGCACCGGGTGCGCGGGCAGGTGCTGTTCGCCAAGAGCGGCGACAAGCTGCCGGTCGACCTGACCACCGCGCCGGTGCGCGACGGCGACCAGCTCGTCGGCGCCGTGATGACCTTCACCGACCGCCGGCCCTACGACGCCCTCGCCGACGAGAAGGCCGACGCCGACAAGCGGCACGAGACCGAGCTGGAGCGGCTCGCCGAGGAGCACGCCTCCGAGCTGACCGCGCTGCGGCAGAAGCACGTCACCGAGGTCGAGGACCTCCAGGAGCGGCACCAGGAGGAACTCGCCGCCGGCGAGGACCGCTACGCCGCGCTCGGCGAGCGGGAGAAGGACCGTTTCGAGGCCCTCGCCGGCCGCCACGAGCAGCTGCTGACCCTGCTCGGGCAGTCGCTGCGCGGCCCCCTCGACGAGCTGCGCCGGGAGCTGGCCGCGCTGGCCGCCGACGACGCGGGCCAGCTGTGGCCCGAGGCCAACCAGGTGCTGCACCATCTCTCGGCCGGCTACTCCCGGATCACCACCCTCATCGACAACGTCCTCGGCTACCAGCGCCTGGACACCGGCGGTGAGGCGATCACCCGTACGAAGGTGATGCTGGACGCGGTGGTCGCGGCCGGTGTCGACGGGGCCGTCGAGCTGATCGGGCCGGGGCGGGTGCAGTTCGCCGTGCACGCGCCGCCCATCGAGGCGGAGGTCGACGCGCGGCTGCTCGCGACCGCGCTGGCCCATCTGGTCGCCGACGTCGCGGGCGTCGACGCGACCGGCAACGCGCCCGTGTCGGCGGGCGGCTACATGGACAACACGGTCGTGGTGGCCGCGGCGCAGCGCGGTGAGGGCGTCCGCATCGAGGTGCGCGGGCCGTACCCCGGCGGGGACCCGGTGCACGAGCCGATCGTGCGCGGGATCGTCCGGGCCCACGGCGGTGTGCTGCAGACGCACGAGGTGCCGGGCATGAGCGGCAGCGCGTTCGTGCTGGAGGTGCCGATCGGCGAGGGCGCCGGGGCGGTCCCGGCCGCCGAGATCGTCCCCGTGGCGGCCGAGCCGGCCGTCGAGCAGCCCTCCGGCGGGCGGCGGCGGGCCCGCCGGTCCTCCGTCGACGCCTTCCTGGAGAGCGAGGTCGCCGCCCCTGCCGAGGGCGCCGAGGCCGACTCCGCTCCCACCGGACGGCGCAGGCGCCGGGCCGTCGAGGAGGCGGCGCCGGTTCCGGCCCAGGCGCAGGCCCCGGCCGAGGCCTCCGGCGGTACGGGGCGGCGGCGCGGGCGTCCGGCGGAGAACGGCGAGGCCGCCGGTGCGGCGGGTACCGGTGCCGAGGTCGCCCTGGTGGGCGGGCCCGACGCCGGGGTGTCCGAGGGCGCTGTCGTCACGGCCGCCGAGCACGCGGCGGGTACGGCGGCGGCGGGCACCGGGCTCGGCGGCACGGTGCCGCCGCAGGGTGTGCCGGCGCCGGGCGGCCGACGGGGCCGGCCGGACTCCGGTGAACAGCACGCGCTGCCCGCGGCACTGCCCGCCGTGGCCTCGCCCGCTCCCGGGACGGTTCCGGCGCAGGGCGGCCCGGGCGAGGGCGAGCAGCCCACCGGGCGCCGTCGGCGTGCGCTGGCGGCGGCGAACGAGCGTGCCGCCGCGCAGGACTCGGGGCCGCGTACGGTGTTCGCCCTGCCGCCCGCCGAGGCGGACCGCGCGGACATGGACACGGACCAGGACGAGGCCACACCGGGACAGGGTCAGGGTCAAGCACCCGGGCTGGTCCAGGCGCAGGGACAGGCACCCGGGCTGGTCCAGGGTCAGGGTCAAGCACCCGGGCTGGTGCAGGCGCAGGGACAGGCACCCGGGCTGGTCCAGGCGCCGGGCCAAGCACCCGGGCTGGTCCAGGCGCCGGGACAGGCACCCGGGCTGGTCCAGGCGCCGGGCCAAGCACCCGGGCTGGTCCAGGCGCCGGGACAGGCACCGGGGCTGGTCCAGGGTCAGGGTCAAGCACCCGGGCTGGTTCAGGCGCACCCCCAGGCCGCCCCCATGCCACTGCCCGCCCCGGCTCCAGCTCCCGCCCCGGCTCCGGCCCCCACCCCCGCAGCCCCCGCGCAGGCGCAGCTCCCGGCGCCCGCCGCCGAGGGTGCCGCCGTCGACGACGGGCGGCACGACGCCGTACCGCACGACCACGCCGAGGACCACACGCCGCCGCAGCCGCATCCGACGAGCGCGCCGACCGGCCGCCGTCGACGGGCCGTGGCACAGCCGGATCAGGTCCAGCCGGGGCAGGTCAGGCCCGAGCAGGTCCAGCCGGAGCAGGTCGTGCCGGAGGCCCCGGAGGGGGCCGCCCAGCCGGTGCCGCCGCAGGCGCAGCCCTCCGCCGGCCAGGCACTCCCCGCCGAGGCCGCCCCCGGCACCGCCACTCCCGCCCAGGGCACCCCCCAGCCGTGGCCCGCCACGGACGGGACGCCCGGCGCCGGTACTGCCGTACCCGGACCCGGCCCCGTACCCGTACCCGCGGAGCCGGCGCGGCCGCAGCACACGCCCGCCCCCGGCACCCCGCTGCCCCCGGAGGGGACGGCGGCCCGTGCCGCGCAGCCGCTGCCGGCCGAGGCACCCGCTCCCGCGGACCCGAACTCCACCCAGGGGCCGGCCATAAGCGTGCGGACGCTGGGGCAGGGTGTGCCGTTCACCCGGCAGGCGGCGCAGGTGCAGCAGCCCTCCGCGACCCCTCCCCCGCACCAGACGAACGGCTCGGGCCGCCGCCGCAAGCTGGGCAACCGGCCCGACCCCGCCGCCACCGACCGGCCGGAGCAGGCCGCGCGGCCGCACCCGCAGGCCGAGCAGCCCGCGCCCGCCGCGCCGTCCCGGCCGGCGCAGGGCACCGAGGGCACGGGACGGTCGTACGCGATAGGGGCGCCGGACGAGAACGCCGGCGAGGGCGCCGAGCCGCTGGACGGCCCGGGCGGCGCGGTGGAGGTGTCGGACCCCCCGCGCCCGCAGCCGATGGACGACGAGCTGCCGCCGGAACCGCTGGACAACCCGCGCCGGCTGCTGGTGTGGCCCGCGCCGGACGTCCCGACCCAGCAGGCGCTGAGCGACCGCGGCTACCGGCCGGTCGTCGTGAACTCGCGCGAGGAGGTGGACGCGCAGATCGCGGCGTTCCCCGCCGCGCTGTTCGTCGACCCGCTGACCGGCCCGATCACCCGGACCGCGCTCCAGTCGCTGCGGCAGGCCGCGGTGGCCGCCGAGGTGCCGGTGATGGTGACGGCGGGGCTCGGACAGGCCACCCGCGAGGCCGCCTACGGCGCCGATCCTGCCGTCCTGCTGAAGGCGCTGGCGCCGCGGGACAGCGAGCAGCACCCGCCGCGGGTCCTGCTGATCGAGGAGCACGCGGAGATCGCGCTGGCGCTGACCGCCACGCTGGAGCGGCGCGGGATGCAGGTGGCGCGGGCCGCGAGCGACACGGACGCGGTGACGCTGGCGGGTCAGTTCCGGCCCAACCTGGTCGTGATGGACCTGTTGCAGGTGCACCGGCGTCAGGCCGGCATCGTGGACTGGCTGCGCGCGAACGGGCTGCTCAACCGCACCCCGCTGGTCGTGTACACGGCCGCCGTCGACCAGGCCGACCTGCCGCGGCTGGCGTCGGGGGAGACGGTGCTGTTCCTCGCCGAGCGCTCGACGAGCCCCGAGGTGCAGACCCGGATCGTCGACCTGCTGGCACGCATCGGCACCAACTGACCCCACCGGGGCGGGGCTTCGGCCCCTCGGTGGACATACGGGCAAAGCCCCCGGTCGCATCGACCGGGGGCTTTGCTGTCGTGCGGGGCGGGCTCAGCCGAGCCGGGTGACGTCCAGCTCGCCCTCCGCGTACTGCCTGCGCAGCACCTTCTTGTCGAACTTGCCGACGCTGGTCTTCGGGACGGACTCGATGATCGTCCAGCGCTCCGGGAGCTGCCACTTGGCGATGCCTGCCTGATCGGCGAGGAAGGTGCGCAGGGCGGCGAAGTCGGCCGACGCGCCCTCCTTCAGGACCACGGTGGCCAGCGGCCGCTCGCCCCACTTGTCGTCGGGGACGGCCACCACGGCCGCCTCCGCGACCTCCGGGTGGGACATCAGGGCGTTCTCCAGCTCGACGGACGAGATCCACTCGCCGCCGGACTTGATGACGTCCTTCGCGCGGTCGGTCAGGGTGAGGAAGCCGTCCGCGCTGATGGTGCCGACGTCACCCGTCTTCAGCCAGCCGTCCGCGCTGAACTTGTCCTCGGGGCGCAGGGGTTCGGCGTCCGGGCCGTTGTAGTAGGCGCCGGCGATCCACGGGCCGCGGACCTCCAGCTCGCCCGCCGACTCGCCGTCCCAGGGCAGGCGCTCGCCGCCGGGGCCGCTCAGGCGGGCCTCCACCGAGGCCGGGAAGCGGCCCTGGGTGAGGCGGTAGCCGAACTCCTCGTCCGTGCCGACCGCGTGGGCCGGCGGACGGGCGATCGTGCCGAGCGGGGACGTCTCGGTCATGCCCCAGGCGTGGCAGACCCGCATGCCGAGCCGGTCGAACGCCTCCATGAGGGAGGGCGGACAGGCCGAGCCGCCGATGGTGACCTGGCCCAGCGAGGCGACCTCGCGCGGGCGGGCCGTCAGCTCGGCGAGCAGGCCCTGCCAGATGGTGGGGACGGCGGCCGCGTGGGTCGGCTTGATGCGCTCGATCATCTCCGCCAGCGGCGCCGGCTGGAGGAAGCGGTCCGGCATCAGCATGTTGACGCCGGTCATGAAGGTGGCGTGCGGCAGGCCCCAGGCGTTGACGTGGAACTGCGGGACCACGACCAGGGAGGTGTCCTGGTCGGTCAGGCCCATCGACTGGGTCATGTTGACCTGCATCGAGTGCAGGTAGATCGAACGGTGGCTGTACACCACGCCCTTGGGGTCGCCGGTCGTGCCGGAGGTGTAGCACATGGCCGCCGCGGCACGCTCGTCCAGCTCGGGCCAGTCGTACGCCGTCGCCTTCCCGGCGAGCAGCTCCTCGTACTCGTGCACCGAGACCGGCAGGTCGGCCAGCGCGGAACGGTCGCCGGGGCCGGACACGACCACGTGCTCGACCGTCTTCAGGTGCGGGAGCAGCGGGACCAGCAGCGGCAGCAGCGAGCCGTTGACGATGACCACGCGGTCGGCGGCGTGGTTGACGATCCACGCCAGCTGCTCCGGGGGCAGCCGGAGGTTGAGGGTGTGCAGGACCGCGCCCATGGAGGGGATCGCGAAGTACGCCTCGACGTGCTCGGCGTTGTTCCACATCAGGGTCGCGACCCGCTCGTCGCCCGCCACGCCCAGGTCGTCCTCGAGCGCGTGTGCCAGCTGGGCGGCGCGGGTGCCGATCTCGGCGAAGGAGCGGCGGTGCGGCTCGGCCTCGCCGGTCCAGGTGATCACCTGTGATGTGCCGTGGATCGCCGATCCGTGGGCCAGGATCCTGGAGATCAGCAGCGGTACGTCCTGCATGGTGCTCAGCACGGCGGTCCTCCCGGGGCGACATTGCCTACGCGGTGGTAAGAGTTGCGCAAAGTCTGCGCACATACCGTGCGGTATGTCACTAGGGAGGCGTGATCGATCACATCACGTTGCGTTCATCGCGCGAGGGCGCTAGCGGTTGGGAGCGAGTTCGGGGTCCTCGCGCAGCTTGCCGAGCGCGCGGGAGACCGCCGACTTCACCGTGCCCACGGAGACCCCGAGCACCTCGGCCGTCTGGGCCTCGCTGAGGTCCTCGTAGTACCTGAGAACGACCATCGCCCGCTGTCGGGCCGGCAGTTTCATGATGGCGCGCCACATCGCGTCGCGCAGCGCCTGCTGCTCGGCGGGGTCGTCGCCGCCGGGGCAGCACTCCGGCTCGGGCAGCTCGTCGGTCGCGAACTCGTCGACCTTGCGCTTGCGCCACTGGGAGGTACGGGTGTTGACCAGTGCCCGGCGCACATAACCGTCGAGCGCGCGGTGGTCCTCGATGCGCTCCCAGGCGACGTACGTCTTGGTGAGCGCGGTCTGCAGCAGGTCCTCGGCATCGGACGGGTTCGCGGTCAGCGACCTGGCCGTACGCAGCAGCACCGGCTGGCGGGCCCGCATGTACGACGAGAACGACGGGTAGGGGAGGGTCTGCGCCCTGGGTGCGGCGGCCTTCGAAGCGCTGGTGCAGACGGGTGTGGTCATGGCTCCACGCTAGGAGCGCACACCCCCTTCGCTCATCGCCCGGAGGTCCCGAAGCCGGGTCCCCCTCAGGTTGTAGGGGTGGGGGCAGCTCCACCTCCTGAGGGTGGACGAGGGGGCGGGGACTACTGCGGGTTTACCCCTGGGGGAGTACGAGGGGGGCGGCGCCGGGGACCGTCGGCGCAGGGCGCCCCTGGGGCTTGGGCGGCGGCGCAGGGCGCCCTGGCCCACAGCCGAGGACCCCGGAGTCCAGGCGGTGTCCGGAGCCCAGTCGGCGCCCGGACGCAACAGGGGGCCCCGGCGCCCCCTCACCCGTCCGCCGTGAGCACCAGCCCCGACGTGGGCACCCCCGTGCCCGCCGTCACCAGGGTCCGGGCCGCGCCGGGGACCTGGTTGACCGAGGTGCCGCGGATCTGGCGCACGCCCTCCGCGATGCCGTTCATCCCGTGCAGGTACGCCTCGCCGAGCTGGCCGCCGTGGGTGTTCAGGGGCAGCAGGTCCGCCGCGACGAAGTGCGCCGCCTCGCCCCTCGCGCAGAACCCGTACTCCTCCAGCTGCATCAGCACGAACGGGGTGAAGTGGTCGTAGAGGATCGCCACGTCGATGTCGGCCGGGCCCAGCCCGGCGGTGCGCCACAGCTGACGGGCGACGACCGCCGACTCGGGCAGGGCTGTGAGGTCGCCGGTGTGGAAGCCGGTCATCTGTTCCTGGCCGCGCCCGGAGCCCTGCGCGGCCGCCGCGACGACCGCCGGGGGGCGGCGCAGGCCGCGGGCGCGTTCCAGGGTGGTGACGACGAGCGCCTGGCCGCCGTCCGTCTCCTGGCAGCAGTCCAGCAGGCGCAGCGGCTCGGCGATCCAGCGGGAGGCGGCGTGGTCGGCGAGGGTGATGGGGCGGCCGTGGAAGTAGGCGGCCGGGTTGCCGGCCGCGTGGCGGCGGGCGGTGACGGCGACGGGGCCGAAGGCGGCCTCGGGGGTGAGTCCGTAGGTGTGCAGGTAGCGCTGGGCCGCCATCGCCACCCAGGAGGCCGGGGTGAGCAGGCCGAACGGCATCACCCAGCCGAGTGCCGCGCCCTCCGCCGACGGCTCCCGGTGCGACACCCCGGAGCCGAAGCGGCGGCCGGAGCGCTCGTTGAAGGCGCGGTAGCAGACGACGACCTCGGCAACCCCCGCCTCGACCGCGAGCGCGGCCTGCTGGACCGTGGCGCAGGCGGCGCCGCCGCCGTAGTGGACGCGGGAGAAGAAGGACAGCTCCCCCATCCCGGACGCCTGGGCCACGGTGATCTCCGGACTGGTGTCCATGGTGAAGGTGACCAGCCCGTCCACGTCGGCCGGGGTGAGCCCCGCGTCGTCGAGCGCGGCCCGGACCGCCTCCACGGCCAGCCGCAGCTCGCTGCGCCCGGAGTCCTTGGAGAACTCGGTGGCGCCGATCCCGGCGATCGCCGCGCGGCGGTTCACCGCCCGCCGCCCAGGACGACGGTGGCCGTGCCGGTCACGTGCGCGCCCAGGCTGTTCGTCCCGACGACGCGCACGGTCAGGGTGTCGCCGTCGACGGCCTCGATCCGGCCGGTCAGCACCATGGTGTCCCCGGGGTGGTTGGGGGCGCCGAGCCGGATGGCGAGGGCGCGCAGCGCCGACGCGGGTCCGAGGCGGTCGGTGAGGTAGCGGCCGACGAGGCCGTTGGTGGTGAGGATGTTCATGAAGATGTCCGGGGAGCCCTTGGACCGGGCGAGTTCGGGGTCGTGGTGCACGTCCTGGTAGTCGCGCGAGGCGATGGCCCCGGCGACGATGAGCGTGCGGGTGACCGGGACGGTGAGCGGCGCCAGTTCGTCCCCGGCCCTCATCCGGCCGCCTCCTCGCCGGCCCGCCGATCGGGCAGCGTCAGCTCCTTCTCGCCGGCCCGCCACACGGGCAGCGTCAGCTCCTCGTCGCAGACCTGGAACTCCACCCGCACCGGCAGCCCGACACGCACCTTGTCGTAGGGCACCCCGACCACGTTCCCGAGCATCCGCACCCCTTCCGCGAGGTCGATCAGCGCGACCGCGTAGGGCGGGTCGAAGGCCGGGAAGCGCGGGTGGTGCATGACCACGTACGAGTGGACGTGCCCGGTGCCGACCGCCTCGACGGTGTCCCAGTCCTGGCCGCCGCAGGCGTTGCAGCCGGGCAGCCAGGGGTGGCGCGGCCGGGTGCAGGCGGTGCAGCGCTGGATCAGCAGCCGCCCCTGCCGGACGCCTTCCCAGAAGCCCGCGTTGTCGCGGTTGACGACCGGGCGGGGACGCCGGGGCCGGTCGGGCTCGCGCGCGGAGGGGCGCCGCGCGGGCGCGTACTTGAGGATGCGGAAGCGGTGGGTGCCGACGAGTTCGGCGCCGACCCGCAGCTCGGTGCGGGTGGTCACGAAGTGGCCGGTGCCGAGCCGGGTGGTCTTGCGGTCCGACACCGACTCGACGACCGTGTCGAAGGTGACCTCTTCGCCGGGGCGCAGCGGGCGCGGGTACTCCTGCTCGCAGTCGGTGGCGACCACGGAGGTGAAACCCGCCGCGTCGAGCAGGCCGAGCAGTTCGTCGTAGGCCGCCGCGCGGGCCGGATGCCCGGACAGGCCGCCCATCGTCCACACCTGGAGCATGGTGGGCGGGGCGATGGCGTCGGGGCCGGTGTAGGCGGGGTGGGTGTCGCCCATGGCCTCGCACCAGTGCCGGATCATGGGCAGGTTGACGGGGTCCTTGCCGGTGCCCCCGGTGGCCGCGGTCCGACCCTCGAAGCCCTTGAGCCGCGCGGTGAGCGCTTCGGTGTCCACGTCGGAGTCCACAGCCGCCTCCCCTCCAAGACTTTCTGACTGTCCGTCAGATGTGAGGGAGTGTCAAGAGCGTTCAGCCGCAAGGGTTCGAGGGCACCGAACGGGACGGAAAACGTCCGCGCGGCGATGCCGTAGCACCGCCGCGCGGACGTGAACACCCCACGGAGCACACCTCGGGAGGGACCGGGGAGCCGGCCCCTCAGCTCACCACCACAGCGGGGTGAAGCCGATGGCCACGTTGTCGTTGCCCTGGTTGACGGCCGTGAAGGCGGACCCGTCGACCTGGGCGGTGTTGCTCTGGTTCGAGGCGCCGGAGCCGATCGCCTGCTGCTGCGTGGTGGAGGAGTTGCCGTTGTTGTCGCCGCCGACCCCACTGCCGATGATGCCCTGCCAGGCATGGGTGACGGCCGCGCTCGATCCGTCGCCCGCGAGGGCGCCGTCGTCCGCGGACGCGACGCCGGTGAAGAGGGCGGCGGCGAGCGGCAGTGCGGAGACGGCGGCGATGACGCGGGCGGTACGGATGCTTGCCATGTCTGTTCCTCCAGAACGTGAATCGCGTGAAGCCGTTGGGACCGGCTTCGGAACTTCCGAGCTACGGCCTCGGCCGAACTTCGACCTGGCCCGAACTACGGCCTTGACCTGGGCAGTTGGCCGACCGCCCGGTGTTGATCACGACGTCGCGAGTCCAGAGTTGCCCACCGAATCCCCGGCGAACCACCCCGGAAGCCCTGATTCGCTCTCAAGCGTGATGACAAGTCGATAAACCCCCTTCCCGTACCAGAAGCCCCACTTTCGGACACCCGGAACGACCCGCTCCAAGCACCGCGGGAGAGGAAGCGTTCCGTCACATTTCCAGCCAATCCACGCCACCCGGCGAGTCGCCGCCCACCTCTCTTCCTTTTCTCGAACACACGTACGAACATGGATGCATGGCCACCACCGACCGGCAGGCCACGACACTGGCCCTCGCGCACGCCCTGTCAGCCGCGGAACGCGGCCTGGCCGTCATCCCCCTGTCCCGGACGAAACTCCCGGCCCTGCGCTCCCCCCACCGCCACGAACCCGACCCGCTCCCCTGCCACGGCGAGTGCGGCCGCCCGGGCCACGGCGTCCACGACGCCTCGACCGACCCCGCGCGCATCCGCGAACTGTTCTCCGCGGCCCCCTGGACGACCGGCTACGGCATCGCCTGCGGACTGCCCCCGCACCACCTGATCGGCGTCGACCTCGACACCAAGTCGGGTACGGACTCCTCGGCCGCCCTGCGCGAACTGGCGCTGCGCCACCTGTTCACGATCCCCGACACGGTCGTCGTCCTGACCCCGAGCGGCGGCCGCCACCTCTGGCTCAGCGGCCCGCCGGACGTCGTCGTCCCCAACTCGGCCGGCCGCCTCGCCCCCGGCATCGACATCCGGGGCGCCGGCGGCTACCTCGTCGGCCCCGGCTCCCGCACCGAACACGGCGTCTACGGCACGGCCCCGGGCACCGCACACCTGGCCCCGGCCGCCTGCCCGCCCGCCCTGCTCCGCCTGCTGCTCCCACCGCCGAGGGCGCCCAGGAGCCCGGTGCCCGCTTCGGCGGGCGATCACGGCCGGGGGCTGGTCCAGTTCGTCCTCGCCGCCCATGAGGGCCAGCGCAACACCCGCCTGTTCTGGGCCGCCTGCCGGGCCTACGAGGACGGCATCGGCCCCGACCTGGTCGACCCCCTGGTCGAGGCGGCCCGCGGCACCGGCCTGAGCGAGCGGGAGGCCCGGGCGACGATCGCCTCGGCGGCCCGGATGACGGGGCACCGGGCGTGAACCCCCTGGGGGCCCGGCGAGCCCGGCCCGGTCCTACGGGCGCCGACGCCCGCGCAGGGCCCGAAGCAGACCCTCGACCGGCGACGCCTCCACCGCGCCCTCCCTCCCGCGCCCGCTCCCGGGCAGGGGCGCGCCGAGATCGAGCGCGTCCGCCAGATACCTGGTCACGGAGTCGCCCCCGCGGGCGTGCGGGAACCTGAAGTAGAAGGCGTGGGCGAACCCCGGCACCAGGCTCCAGGGCCGGTTGCCCCGTACCGCGACATCGGTGATCCCGTTCCCGAACAGTCCCCGGAGCGGACCGCCGAACCAGTCGCCGAGGATCCCGAAGAACGACGGCACCGCCGGGAACCACAGGTTCGTCCAGCGGACGACGGCGAACGGCGACCAGTCGTTGAGCACGTCCGCGCCCTTCACCCGGTAGGTGTAGCGGCCGTCGCCGGGGCCGAGGTCGGCCTGCTTCAGCGGCGGGCAGGTGACGATCTCACCGCGGGCGACCCGTTGGTCGAAGTCCTCGCGGTTCTTCGTGTACAGCCGGTCGGCGAAGCACATGGGCGTGCCGCAGCTGACGAAGTCGGTGATCCGCCAGGGGTTCCCGCGGTCGCGCAGATCACCCCAGAGCCGCCACTGGGCGGCCCGGTAGCGCCGGAGCGCGTCCTCGTCCGGAGCCGGCCCGGACCCGCGCTCCGGCAGCGCAGCCACCGCACCTTCGAACTCCCCCAGGGAGGGCGGGGCACCGGTGACGCCCGGGCGGAACCGGCCGTGCTGGGCGCCCCAGAGGGAGTTGATGCCGTCGTAGGCGATGTAGGCGCCGAGGCTGTGCGCGACGACGACGATCCGGTCGTACCGGGGGCGGCCGCCGATCTCGGACTCGTGCAGCCCCTTCAGCAGCTCGACGAACCCCTTGCGGATGTCCCGCCGCACCGCGTACGAACGCGGCGAGGTGTCGAGGTAGCGCACGACGTCGACGAAGCTGTTGGTCAGGAGCGAGGGCCCGAACCGGGTGGCGAGGAAGAGCAGGAGGACGCCGAGCGTCCCGGCGCCGAACGCGCTGAGCGCGATGCGCAGCAGGTTCTCCGCCACCGCCCGGTCGGGGTCGAAGGCGAGCCCCAGCCGCAGGATCCCCCAGCCCACGGCGGCGAGCAGCAGCCAGCACAGCGTCCACGGCAGCCGCAGCCCCCTGGGCGGGAGCCGGCGGATCATCTTCAGGAAGACCGGCACCATGTCCGACAGCCGGTTGCCCTGCATCAGATGCGCCCAGTGGTACTCGAAGAACTCCGTCTGCGGACGCTCCCCGCTCGACGGCGCCAGGAACCGGCGGGACTCGAAGGACCCGGACACGATGTCCCGCCGCGAGTAGAACCTCCACTTACCCGGCTCCTCGGGCGGCAGCCCCGCCCGGATGAACCCGGTGAGCGCGTCCAGCGGGCGCTGCTCACCCATCCCGTGCACGATCACTACCGCCTGGCGCCGAGTCCCCATGCACGCTCAATCGGCACGGGCGGCACCGTACTTGACCGGCGCCGAGGGGGACGGTCACTCACCTGGTGTCGACGTAGTCCCCGGCGGCCTTGGCGGACGCGGTCGTGGCGGTACCCGCGAAGGCGTAGCGCCAGTAGCCGTCGGCGGAAGCGGTGACGGTGCTCCGCAGGGTGCCGGTGCTGCTCGTGGTGACGTTCTTGACGGTGGTGCAGGTACTGGTGCCCGCCTTGCGGAACTGCGGCTTCACCGACTGGCCGGCGTACCCGTGGTAGGCGTTGTCGTCCCAGTTGGCCCGGCTGAGCCTGCCCGTCACGGTCAGGGTCGCGCCCTTGCGCACGGGTTCGGGGGAGGCGTCGGTCGTGAGCTTGGCGTACCGCTGGACGGAGAACCTGGTCGGCCAGTTCTGCGTGACGACGTCGTGGTCCTTGGAGCTGATGTCCACGTACGCCTGCCAGGCCCCGGCCTGCGCGTTCTCCAGCCCGTAGCGGCCCGGGTCCATGACGTAGCTCATGGAGCAGGTCGCGGTGGTGGCGTTGACGGCCCGGCAGCCCAGGTTCTCGTGGTAGCCGAACCCGGTGGCGGTCGCCGAACTCCAGATGTCGCTGTAGTAGGCCCCGTTGATCCCGGAGCTGTCCGTGGCGGTGATCGCCAGAACGAAGGTCTTCTTCGCCGTGGCACCGACCACGACGGGCTCACCGCCGTTGAACGCCACCTTCGTGATCCTCAGATCCCCGTCCCCGGACGCGGCCTCGGCAGCCGGAACGCCCGGACCCGAGAGCACCACCGCCCCCGAAAGCAGCAACCCACCACCAAGCCTCCGCACAGAACCCCCCGCAGACCACGTCCACCACCTTGCTCCAAGGCGGCGGGACGAACAGGTGAGCGGAGCATGGAGCGCCCCGAACAGGCCGCCTCCGGCGGGTCGGCGAGCCCGCGGAAGGGGTGCCCCCCATCCGACGATCAGAGCCGCAGCCGCCACCTTTCACCTGCGGTGACGCATCGAGCAGCGGAGTCGGGCTCACCGTCGCACGCCCTTGTGTCAGTCAGCGTGGTCCGGGGCCGAGATGGAGCGCAGCCAGACACGGCATACGCCGACGCATCTGCCGGCCGTCGTCAAAGTCGAACGACTCGCCCATGTCGTCGCTGTCGTCCGCTTCGGCCGTGGCGCGGGCGTCGACGTAGGCAGCCCAGTCCGACCAGAAGGCCTCCACGTCACCGGTCAGTCGCTCATACGCACTGGACGACACAAAGTTGAATGCTTCATCGAAGATGACGTCCTGATCCCCGGCAGCCGCCGCTACACGCACGGCAGGATGCTCGGCGAGTGCGTCAGGCGAGGCGGCGGCCCGTTCGTACCACTCACGTCCGAGCGCCACCAGACCCGCTGTGAAGTCACTGAACCGGTCATCGGAACAGCCGCCGCCCATGAGGTAGGCGGCCGCCCATACGTCCCAGCGATGGACCGCGTGGCGCAGGTGGGAGAAGCGGTGTTCGAAGGCGAGAATCTCCTCCGCGGTCAGGGCCGACAGATGGTCGACGACAGCCACGTCGAACGGCTTGTCACTGTCCCTGGCTGCTTCGACCACGCGCCAGAACGCTTCGGTGTCCATGGCGGGCAGTTTGCCAGGGCGCTATGACAGCCTCCTCCGCGTCGGCCCGGAGATCAGGACCCGAGGTGGCGGCGCCTGCCGAAATCTCCGCGGGCGAGTTGTGCGTCCGGAGGGCGTACGACGGCAAGCCGGTCCAACTGTCGGCGAGTTGGGATCTGTACGACCTCACCACAGGCTCTCTCGGCGCTCTCCCCGAGGGCGGACCCCACTCCGGGGCCGGAGTCGTGAACCGCCTGGCCGCGATCGAAGTCACCGTCAGCCACGCCGTGGAACAGCCCGAGCCGCGAACGCCGAGGGCGCATCGCTGATCGGTCACCCACGAGGCGCAGTGCGCCAGGCGCATGACCCCAGCACTGCTCACCGCGCCCTCCACATGTCCCACCCGTGCCCGACAGCGCAGGAGACCACGGGTAGCAGCGGTGCGCGACGGGCGCCCCGAACGGCAACGGCCCCCGACCAGACATGCTGGTCAGGGGCCGTTCACCACCGCGGTGGGTGTGGGATTTGAACCCACGGTGACTCGCGCCACGACGGTTTTCAAGACCTTCCGGCGGCCTGAGCGCCTCGCGATTGCGCCGCAGGTCAGACCGGTACAGGCGCCCCGGTGAAACCGCCGCCATCATCTTCGTGCCCGCTACGTGCCCCAGGGCGTCTCTTTCAGATCTTGGATGATGACCGGCATGAACACGGAAATCTGCGACCACACCGAGTTGGCCACCCTCCGCGAGGTCTTCGCTTCCCGTCCCGAAGCGATACCGGCGGCCGGATGGACGGCGGTGCGGTCATTCGAGGCTGAGCACGGCATCGTGCTCCCTGAGCCGTACCGCACCTTCGTGGCGGAGATCTGCGACGGGCTGCGCGCAGGTCCTCCCTACTACGGTCTGCTGCCCCTCGCACAAACACCGTCGGACTGGGGCTCGGACCGACCGGAGCGCCTGCTTGCCGAGCCCTTTCCGCTCACCGCGTCCTGGTTGTGGGAAGAAGAGTCGGAGGAGGACGAAGAAGTGTCGGAGCAGGAGTTGGAGGCCCGGATGGACTCCGTGTTCGATCACGGCTCACTGTTGCTCGGCACTGACGGCTGCGGGATGTACTGGCACCTGATCATCACCGGCCCGCAGCGCGGTCACGTCTGGTTGATCGATGAGAACGGCGCGGTGCCGTTCGGCACCCGGCCGGACACCTCCCTGATGCTGGGCACGCCCGGTTTCACCGGGTGGGTGACCCACTGGGCCCAGGGCCGCTCCTGGTTCGCCGAGGCGTAGAGCCACGAAATGATGCCCCTGGCGCTCTTCCCGGCCAAGGGCATCACCTTGTGTTCACGTCCCAGGGCTACTCGCATGCCTCAGACGAACCGCCGTTCTCGTGCTCCACCAGCCATGCATCAGCAGCTTCCGCCACTTGGTCATCGCGCCCCGCGACAGGACGGGCATAGTGGCGGGTGGTGACACTCGCGTTCGAGTGGCCGAGGCGGTGGGCGGCGGTCATGACGCCGTACCGGTCGGCGACCCAAGTCCCATGCGACGCCCGGAGATCGTGCGGGGTGACGTCCGTCAGCCCGGCCGCCGCCACCGCAGGGTCGAAGTACGCCTTGCGCCACTGGTTGTAGCGCAGCGGCTTGCCACCGGGCGTCACGAAGAGGAGTGCGTCCTCCCCACCCTTCAGCGTCTCCAGGTGCCGGCCGAGCCGCTGCACCAGCGAAGGACCGATCCGTAGAACTCGCTTCTGATGGGTCTTGGGGGTGTCGAAGACGAGCGTGCCGTTGGCCTCAGCCAAGTTCTCGTCGACGAGGACCAGGCCGCCGGAGACGTCGATGTCCGCCCGCCGAAGCGCGAACGCCTCACCGACCCGCAGGCCCGCGTACGCGAGCAGGGAGATCAGCAAGTCATGCGGCGCCGCCGCGTTCCGCACGATCCGCGAGGCTTCCAGCGGGGTGAGGATGTGCGGCTCGGTCTGCGGCATCCGAGGCAGCTTTACGCCCCGGCACGGGGTCTGCGGGATCATGTCGTTGTCGACGGCCGCACGCATGATCTGCGAGAGCACCCGGTACGCCTGCCGAATCCGCGACGCGCTCAGCCCCCGGGTCTTCATGGCGCCCACCCACTCAACGACCGTGATCGGCCGGAGGCTGGACAGCTCACGCTCCCCCAGCGCCGGGACGATGAGCGAGTTGATCAGTGACCGGTACGACGCCTGCGTCTTGTGCTTGAGCTGCGGCGAGACGGCGGTGAGCCACCGGCCCGACCAGTCGCGGACGGTGGTCTGTCCCTCCGCAGGGTCGAGCCAGCGCCCCTCTTCGATCTCTATGCGCTTCCGGGCCAACCAACGATCGGCGTCCGTCGTAGTGGCGAACGTCCGGTCGGCGGCGCGGAGCACGCCGTCAGGACCCGGGTAGCGAGCCTGGAAGCGACCGGACGGCAGCTTCCGGACACGGCCGAAGCTGCGGCGGGACTTGCGCTTGCCGGCCATCAGGCGGGCCTCCGGTACGCCGACGCCGGCCGCAGGACAATCGGCTCCACCGTGTGAGCGGTGACGTACGCGTCCACCGCGCTCTCCGGGATGCGGACATGACGGCCGACCTTGACGAAGGTGATCCGGCGTTCCTCGATGAGTCGGCGCGGGAAGCGGAGGCTGGTCCCGAGGCGTTCGGCGACCTGGTCCACGGTGAGGAGTCGGTCCACGGTCACCACTCCCCTTCGTCGGCGGCAAGGCTGTTCAGGGCGTCACGAGCGGTCTCACGATTCGTCTGGAGGTCGCGCGCGATGGTGGCGGCGAGGGCGGCTTCACCGGGCGTGTGGCCGTGGCCCGCGTACTGCCAGTCGGTGAGGACGAGGACCGTGTCCGGCTCGCGGTCGTCGAGGCCGAGGGCGGAGGCCTCTTGGGCGGCGCGGTAGTCGGCACGTTCCTTGCGGAGGGCGCCGAGCGTGGTGGAGTAGCTGCGCGACTTGGACGAGAAGTGGCCGCGGAAGCCGAGCATGTGTGCCCAGGCCCAGAGGCGCCGGTCCGGGTAGAGGGCATCCAGGTCGCGGCAGGCCGTGATGAGTCGGCGGGTGTGGTCGGGGACGTGGTGGCGGTCGAGTTCGGCGAGTTCGCCAATACGGCGGTCGAGGCTGCCGGTGTTCTCGGCGGCTTTGGTCGCGTACTTGGCCACGTACGAGGCGACGGCCTGTTCGGTGATGTCGGAGCCGTCACCGAAGGCCTTGACCGGGCGGACGTCGAGTTGCCGACCCCAGCGGAAGGTACGGGCGGGTTGGTCGGCGGCGGCCGGGACGGAGACGGACGTGTAGGAGTGCCGGGCGGCGGCGCGTATCGCGTCGGTGAGGAGTGCGGCGGTAGCCCACTTGGGCGGCGGTGTGCCGGGTCCGTCCGGGCCGTCGAGGCGGATGACGGCGTGAAAGTGCAGAGCCCCGCGCTTCTGGAATTCGGCGACTTTGCCGTACGAGACGCGGAGGTGCTCGGGGAGTTCGCGGCGGGGCAGGCCGGCGCGGGCGGCGAGTTCGCGGCGCAGGCGTGTGGTGAAGCGCTGCCAGAGCTGTCCGGCGTGGTTGTTGAAGAGGACGGCGCCCTCGTAGTCGTACGTGTCGGGGTCGAGGGCGGTGCCGAGTTCGGGGGCGTCGGGGGTGTGGGGCGTGCCGCAGCGGCAGGTGCCGCCGTGGTCGGGGCGGTTGTGGACCGGGCCGAAGGAGGGGGCGGTGAGGGTGGTGAAGACGCGGGGGTGGTCGCGGACGGCGGCGGGGATGTCGCGGCGGTCGTCTCCGGCGAGGCCGGCGCGGATGAGGTGGTAGGTGTCGCCCGCGTAGGTCCAGGCGCAGGAGGGGCAGCGGGAGGCTCGGCGGTTGCCGCAGGCGAGGCGGAGGCGTCCGCCGGGTTCGATGGCGGTCGTGTAGTGGTGCAGGGTCTCGCCGGTGGTCTTGTCCTTGTGGAGGGTCCAGCCGGTGAGGTGGATGGGGTCGGAGCAGCCGCCGGTGCGGCGGATCTGATCCTCCCAGCGGGTGTAGTCGGAGGCCGAGGCGACTCGGAGGACGTCCCGGAGGGTGGTCGGGTCGAGCGGCGGGCGGGCGGGAGTGCGGTTCTTCTGCGTCGCGGTTGAGGCCCGGTGGGCCATGCTGGAGGTTCCTTCCGGTTCTGTGGATCGGACGGGTCGGCTCCCGGGCGGCGGATGCTTGGCGGTATCGAGGCCGCCCGGGGGCCTTTCAGCGGTGCTTGGTCTCGGCGCGGAGCAGGGAGCGCAGGACGACCGCGCAGACGGCGACCGAGGCCCCGGTAACGGCGACGGCCAGGAGCAGCGAGACCAGGACGGCGCCCACGACCAGGACCACGGCGGTACCGGCGCCGACGAGGGCGAGGGCGGTGCCGGGGGTGAGCTGGACGACCGGGCGGGACGTCGGTGCGGGCGTGGGGGCCGTGGGTGCCGGCTGGCCCGGGGCGGCGTTCGGGGTGCCGGGGGTGATGCTGGTCGGCTGGATGACGGCGGGCGGGGTGACCAGGCCGGTGGGCTGGGGCATGGTCGGGAGCTTGGGCCGGAACATGGGCGGTTTCCCTTCCGGGGCGGGCTACTTGAGGGAGCTGTTGATCAGCGGGGCGAAGACGCTGTCGGCGAGGAGGTAGCCGCCGAGGAGCAGCACGCAGATCAGCCACCAGGGCGGGCGGATGAGCTTGACGCCGAGGTAGCCGACGGCCAGCAGGGCGAACCAGAGGGGAACGTCCACGGTCGGTGTCTCCTAGCGGACGGTGCAGCGGTGGGTGCGGGCGGCGAGCTGGGCGGCGGTCTGGCTGGAGTAGTCGGCGGACCAGCCGCAGCGGTCGGCGGTGCAGGCGGCGGCGTGGGTGGTGCGGCCGTTGCGGTCGCGGTGGGTGCCGATCTGCACGGGGCCGATTCGCATCAGGGAGTGGAAGTTGTCGCGGGAGGGCATGTCAGTCGCTCTCCGTCCGGGTGGTCGTCGGGTCGGGGAAGGCGGCGCGGATGCCTGCGGCGGTGGCCGGGTCGGCGGTACGGAGGGCGGCTTCCTCGGCGAGGAGGTACGCGAGGTAGGGGCGGCCGGCGGCAGCCATCTCGCGGGCTCCGTCGAGGTAGTCGGCGGCGGTCAGGTCGGCGTGGTCGCGGATCATCTGGGCTCGGCCCCTTCCTGGTCAGGTGAGTTGGGCGGCGATGGCGTCGGCGAGGTGGGGCGGGACGCCGAGGCGGGAGCGGAGGGTGTCGGGGTCGATCGGGGCCCCGGTGCGGGCGCGGTGGTCGGCGGCGACCTTGCGGGCGTGGTCGACGAGGGCGGCGGGGACCGGGCGCGCAGGAACCGCGGGGGCGGTGACTTCCGGAGCGGGCGGCGCGTCGGGCGCGGCCGGAGCCTCCGCTACGGACCCCTCGGCGTCCGGCACAGCCAGGGCGGTGGCCGACTGGACCGGCTCACGCTCCGGCTCCGGCTCCGGCTCCGGGTGGGCGCTGGGTGAGTGGGCGAGGAGCGTGCCACCGAGGAAGGCGACGGCCGGCCATCCGGCGACGCCGAGGCGGAGCAGTGCGGGCGGGTCGGCCAGGTCGAGGAACCCGGCGGTGGCGACGTTGGCGCCGAGCGAGGCAAACAGCGCGACCAAGAACCAGCACCAGGCCATCCGCGACGGCCCCTCGCTCCGCAGCCGACGCCAGGCGGCGACGAGGAGCAGATCAACGCTCACCGGGTACGCCCACGCCTTCCATCCGTCCTGCCCGGCAGCGGCGGCCAGGTCGTGAAGGTGGGCGAAGGACAGGGCACCGGCGATCACGGCCTGAATCAGCACCGCGTCGACCCGCAGGCCGTGACGAGCGGCGGCGCTCATCAGGCGTCGCCCGGGTAGGTCGGACCGCTGTCCGGCCCGCAGTCGTCCGGGAACGTCCCCGGCGGCGGCTCGGGCAACGACACGGCGAGCGCCGGGCTGACCACGTCCACGAAGTCGAGGTCGGCGCCGGCCATGTCGGCGTAGAGGGCGAGCTGTCCGAGGAGGAGCACGGTCCGGGCGAAGTCCTCGCAGTCCGGGCACATGACGGGGGTCTCCCTTCCTTTGGGCATGGCGGGGCAGGGACTTGGCGTGAAGGGCGGTCACGCCGACCGTGGGGAGCGTTGAGGGCTCAGGCGGTGGCCGAGGACGCCTTGGCCAGCGGCACGGGCGCAGCGTCAGCGGGCTTCGTGGCGAGGGCTGGCCGGAACGGTGCCAGCTCGGGCAGATCCGGGGTCCGGTCGGCGTACCGGTTGCAGATGTTCACGGCCTGCCGCAGCGAGGTGTGCGGGGCGCGGATGCGGTGCCAGCCGCCGGAGGAGTCGCCCGCGATGGCGAGTCCTCGCAGTTCAGCGGGGATTTGGATGGCGGCGAGGACAGCGTCCGGGGAGATGTCGCCGAAGGCCATGTTCGCCGAGGATTCGTCGTTGACGCGATGAGCGGTACGGCCGGTGAGCTGGGCGCGGAGCATCGTGATGCCCTTGCCGAGTTCGGAGCCGAAGCGCTGCCCGCAGATTTCCAGGTAGATGCCGGCCGCGCGCCCGAGCTGAGCCAGGCGCACCAGGGCGGTGACGATACGGTCCCGCCGCTTCTCCTCCTCCTTGCTTGCGTACAGAGCGAGTTCGGCGACCTCATCCACCAGGACCACGACCGGCACCGGCCGCAGATGGTCGGGGAGGTCCCAGATGTCGGCGGCAATCTCCGCGTCGGGCACGTCGGAGGTGATGCGCTGCTGGTCGCGGATGATCCGGTAGACCACCGCCATCCGCTCCACCAGCGCATCGAGCAGTTCGGCGACGGCGTCCGCGTTGTCGGCCAGCGCGGAGAACCGGCGGGCCAGCGGGAACAGCTCCACCCCTTGCTTGCAGTCGATCCCGACGAGGGCCACGTCCATCGGAGCCAGCCCGGCGACGAGGTTTCGCTGATAGACGGACTTCCCGGACTCCGTGGCGCCGAGGGTGAGGGCGTGGGGTATCGCCCGGTAGTCGCGGTAGTGCACCGCGCCGTCCTCCCGCAGCGCGACCGGCACCCGCATCGGCCGCGGATCGGTCTCGGCCGGCATCTGCACCCGCTTCAGCACGTCGTACCCGGTCATCCGCACCTCAACTACGCCCGATCGCAGTTCACGCGAGGTGACGCCGTACATCGAGAACGAGTGCCGAAGCCGGTCCGACGCGGCGGCGACGTCGAACGCGTCCTGCCCGGGTCGGAGTTTGAGCCGCAGGACCAGGCCCGTACGTGTCGGACGGAGCCGCAGAATGCGCGGCGCACGCGGCTCCGGTACGGGTCGGTTGGCCGCCCGTGCGAGGGCGAGCCGCCAGCGGGCGGGCGGGACGGTCAGTCCGCACGCGTCCATCACCGAGCCGTACCGGACCAGGACCCGCACCACGGCCAGCGTGACCCCTAAGGTCAACCAGTACCAGGCGGGGCGCCGCCACCGCAGGAGACCCACGGCGGCGACGACCAGCACCACAACGACCGCGAACCGGACCACGGTCAGGCCGCCTTGGACCCGGCGGCGACGTCGGCGAGCGAGGTGACCGCGACCGCGCGGAACGCGATGCCGTGACGCCGCTGACCGTTGAAGTCGTTCTCCCACGGCCGGGCGATCAGCCCGGTGAGCGCGACGGGCGTACCCATGGCCAGCTCACCGGAGATGCCCGGCTCCGGGACGGTGATGGACAGGATCTCCACCTCCTCGTTCGCCGCGAACATCACGTCGACCGTCATCAGCCGGGCCCCGCTCTCGGCGTCGGTGGCGATCTCACCGGTACGGCGGTCACGCACCTTGACCTGCGGGGACTTGGCGACCATGACGACCGCGCCGGAGGTGTCGACGGGAATCTGACGCACAGAGATCACTCCTCTATAGATGCTGCACTCCGCCACTCATGTATATGAGTGACATGAAGAAGAGTGCCTCACTCCTATACATGAGTCAACCCGCCGCGAAGAAGAACTCGCGACGGGCCGAGGGGAGTTGAGCGTGCGTCAGTCGTCAGCAGGGATGCGGTACTCGAAAACAAACTGGTCAGCGGCCATGAGCGTGTCGCAGACCTCCACCACCACACCCGCGGTCGTACGAGCCTCCCGGACCAGGTGGACCACCGGCGCCCCGGGGCTCAGCGCAAGCTCCGTCGCCTCGTCCTTCGAAGCCGGCCGCGCCTGCAAGCTCTCCACGAACTCGGCGAACTCATGCCCGTGATCCTCCAGCCGGGCGTAGATGCCACCACCGCCAGGGTTCTCGGCGAACAGCTCCGGGATGTCCTTCACGACGTCCCACGGCAGGTAGGAGGTGGCGGTCTCGACCGGAGTGCCGTTACGGAAGTACAGCCGCCGGCGAGCGAGCACCTGAGTCCCGGCGGGAACACCCAGCCGCGCGGCGGCATCCTCCGGCGCCTCCATCGGGCCGATGTAGAGGACGCTGACCTTGGCCGTCGCACCGGACTGCGCGGACTCAGCAAGATAGGCAGCCTGCCCACCCCGCCGCAGCGAACGCCGGAACCGATCGGAGGAGCGATGCCGCACGGGGGGCCGGTTCTTCACGATCGAACCCTTGCCGTGCCGGGTCTCCACCAGCCCGCTCGCCCGCACCTCAACCATGGCCTTACGAATGGTCCCGCCGGAGACGCCGTAGCGGTCCACCAGCTCCGACTCACTCGGCACCATGTCACCGGGCTTCAGTACACCAGCCCGGATCTGCTGCACGATCTCATCCGCGATCTGCACGTACCGAGGCCCGGAACCGACCCCTCCCGCCGCAGTTCCCATGACCCTCGCCCGCCTCCTATGCTCCTCTACATGAGTCAACCACAGGAAGCGACCACGCCTCCCCTGCACTCCGTGTCCGTAGCCGGAGCAGTGGTGCGCGAGGACGGCCGCCTCCTGGCGATCCGCCGAGCCGACAACGGCACATGGGAGCTTCCCGGCGGCGTCCTCGAACTCCACGAGACCCCCGAGGCCGGCGTAGCCCGCGAGGTCCTGGAGGAGACCGGCATCCACGTCGAGGTCGACGAACTCACCGGCGTCTACAAGAACTTGACCCGAGGCATCGTCGCCCTGGTCTTCCGCTGCAAGCCCTCTGGCGGCACCGAACGAACCTCCACCGAGTCCACCGCGGTCACCTGGCTCACCCCGGACGAGGTCAGAGCCCGAATGTCCGAGGTCTTCGCGGTCCGACTCCTGGACGCCCTGGACGGCAACTGCCCCCACGTCCGCAGCCACGACGGCAAGCGCCTCATCCCAACGGGATAAAACCTTCTCTCCATCATCAAGGCGGCTCGCTCCGCTCCCCGCGCGCGGCCCGGCCCCCGGCCGGGCCTGCGCTCCTGTCTCCGCCCCGCTCCAGCCCGGCCGGCGCCCGCGCCGCGCGCACAGCGATCAGCCACCTGATGGCAGAGAAGCGGGCGTTAGCGACTGGGGCAGGCCCGTTCCACGGCTATAGCCAACGCCTCCGCCTGGGCCCTGCATCGAGCACGGCCAAGGGACTCGTGCACATTGCGAGGCAGGTCCAAGCTCGCCCGAGTTGCTAACCGGCGTAGGCCCCCAGATCATGCTCGATTTCAGAGGCAGGCAGACTACCGATCTCGGCGGCCTGCCACCGAGAAGTTGCGTCGAACTGCTGCGAAGTGGGACCCAGGAACGTAACGTACCAAGTGAAGCCAGCGCACAAGGGGGTCCCGTGCTCAAAACTAAGGACGAATTTCTCGCCGAGTACGCGGATGATGAATTGCGAGAAAAGATTCTCCGACTGACAAGCCTGAGCGACATCCTTACCGAATGCATCATCTCTCACACCTATAAGGTGCCAGCATATCTTCATGAGCCAATCAAGCTAACCCCGTACGGCGAAGAGAAGGTTCAGCAGTTTCTACGCAAAAGAATTCCTTACGCCGAGGCCCGGCTAATGTGCCTGCTTGAATTTGCATGGACCGAACTCCTCGTCGACCCTTTGGAGACAAATCTAGAAGATCTACAGGCGGCAATCGGGCGTCAAATTGAAGAAGGATCAGTACGCCACCCATTCATTTTTGGCCGTCTGTTGTACGATAGGGCGTTCGATCACTGTGACATCACAGACGAGACATATGGACTGAACTTTTCGGAGACTCAATCGCTGATCGCGGACACACCTCAAGGCGTCTTCCAGGAAAGCACCTATATCACGGGCCCCTACGGAATACTAGAAAGTCGTCAATGGAGGTACTTGACTCCGACCAGGAGTATCCGTCTGCATCATTGCAGCGACCCAGCATGTGCAGCGGTTCATCCCATTATGCTGGCGACCAGTAGAGAGGCATCGATCAACAAACACCGCAGCGAGGCCAGTAAAATTCTTCGCAGGGATAGTGAAACACCCTGTGCATGGGGATCCTTCGTGGGTCAGATTTTCACTGACATCATGAACCCTGCGCGAGACAATGTAGCAGATGCACTTGTCCCTTTGATCGGCGACGCACTGACAGAGGCGGAGATTCGCACCCTGACGACATGGCTTTTGGATAACACGCGCGGGGAACTAAGGGCCACATGCAGCAAATTGGGAATGCGTGGCCGCGCGGAAGATATCAGCAGAACCCTGAACCGCGCCCAAATGATGCAGTTGTGCCTCACTCTAGGCGATCAAGTCATTATTCAAGGAATTGATGATCTCGTACGGAACGATAGAATCCAAGTACCACATGGAGAAATTCGACGAGCCAAGGTGAATGGGGGTAGACACTTCGGCAACCTTCATTTGACTGCCGAGATTGGACCCCAAGGAGTACGATTTCCTTCCGCCAAGATCAATATAGCCCCCCTGCGACTCAGGAATCTCATCGAGCGCATGTATCGAGCGGATTCGGTCGACGACCGAGAGGAGCTCGACTGGCAACTTCGCTCGGAAGCCGGCGAGACACTAGAAGCTCGCCTTGATAGTTACTTGAGTCGACACTCACCCGAAACCGTCGCCAAGTCATTGATCTTGGCCCGAAAATCAAATGCGATCACAGCATGCGAAGTCTTGGGGCTGCCTGACAGTTCACCTGAAGATCCGGAACTGATCCCAGTGATCCTCTGGAAGCTCGGTTTCCGCTCCCCTAACTCAGACGATCCTAACTCTGATTTTTGGCGGCTGCATAGAGAAATGGAAGACATGGTAAGGGCTGGCGCAACCGGCCCTCTGCCTCCATCTCCTGAAGATTTTCGCGGCGTGGCCGCCAATTATTTCGTACTAATGGAGAGCATGCTGGATGACAGCCTTGCCTTCACCATTTGGGCGCTTACCAATGATCATTTTGCCGGCAGGCAGCCATTTGTCTACTCCCCTGAAGAACATAGGTTGGAATCCTATCAATGGCTACAACAGGCT
This sequence comes from Streptomyces sp. NPDC000983, assembly GCF_040299205.1. Taxonomy (NCBI): domain Bacteria; kingdom Bacillati; phylum Actinomycetota; class Actinomycetes; order Kitasatosporales; family Streptomycetaceae; genus Streptomyces; species Streptomyces sp. NPDC000983. Next base: position 126,739 of record NZ_JBEPBM010000002.1, read on the forward strand.
GGAGAGTCCTCTGGCGATTCCATGCTTGAATACGGGCAGAAAAACTCACTCTACGTCCTGTGTAGAGGTTTTGAACGACTTTCGAAAAAACTCAAGAATCTAAGCGCTGAACGTCAAAATTGGAAGCGCCCGGACGACGACGTTCCCGAATGGGCCAAACAGCAGAAACTACTTAAGTTCCCGTTTCTGCATGTCATCCCTTTTCTCGACCTGACCGACGCCTCTAGGGAGCGCATTGTAAATCAGCTGCAGGAGATCAGCCGATTGCTAGTAAGTAACAACATCTCCGAGGCAAGGAATAGCTGGCTGCACGGAGGGCGGAGTACCGCAGACTTCGACGAAATCCGATCTAGCCTGGATGCAATCCGTCAAGCAGTACAGGCCATCGAGGATTGCGGATTCATTCGCATGCAATTCAGCATCTCTTCACGCCAACTCGACTCGCATGACCGGTCTATTACTCGATTCACACGGCCACGAGGCTTCTCGTTTGAGCTGCATAAACCTTCACAATACGACTGGCTACAACTCCCAACATTCAGAACACCGATCCACGTCATGACTGCCGCGTGTTTCTCGGCCCCGAATCACTTCCTTCGCTTTCGGTCTGAAACTCGATCGACGTACTCAGAGATGTGGGCCGACTATCCGCGTAGAAAGCCTCGCTCCCAACGTGCGAGTCGAGCACTGGCGGACGCCTCAGGGGGATGGGATATGTTGGATAGTAGTAGTGATGAAAGGAATGCTCCTTCCTGACACACTCCCTCAGCGCTCCGACTGAGAGTTCTGGCCTCTACGAGCCAGCCGCATCCGTTTGCCCTAGTCAACGACGCTCTCCCAATAGCGTGGCTGAGGCCGGTGGGGGTGCAGCGAGGCACACGCGGGCGTGGTCGGTCGGCGCACCCGCCGTCGTGGCTGACTTTCGTCGGCTGAGGATCAAGCAAAGCATCAGCAGGGCTGGCATAGCTCGGAGGGGGAGGGGATCCCTGGGTGATCAGGATCTCCTCCCCCTCCGAGCAGGTTTCAGGGGCGAGCAGTACGCGCCGCAGCGCGCATCAGGTGTTGTGCATCTCGCCCACCGCCAAGAGGTCACCACGGCTGGTTGCAATGCGGAGGACGTCACGCAGGGAGCAGGTCAGTTCACGCGTCAGCCGCCGCATGTCGTCCAGGCCCGCCTTCTTGTCGTCGAGCAGGTCAGAGGCGAGGTCCAACAGCTGTGCCGCCGAACCGATCTGGATGGATTCGACGTTGTCAGCCAGGCGGGACATGTAGCCGTCCCGGTCGTCGGTGCTCAGGTAGCAGGGCTTGCCTTCCGGGCCCGACCACGGGAGGAGCCGGAGTTCCTGTGGTGCCGTCATGCTGAAGTCTGCCTCTCGTGGTTCGCGTGGTGGGTGGTGAAGACCGCGTCGACTCGGTCCCCGGGGAATGTCAGGAGCGCCGCTTCCACGACTCGGCCTGCGGAATCGGTCGAGACGCGGGTGACTGCAAGGACCGGTGCGGCGGTGCCGATTCGGAGGGCCGAGGATTCGTCCGGTGTCGGTGAGCGGGTGCACACCGTCTCCCGGGTGGCGGCCGGCTGCGGGCCAAGGAGGGCGAAGCGGGTGAACGCTTGGCGGTCGGCGGAGTCGCCGTCGAGTACGGCAGCCGGAGCCAGGTCGCGCGGCATGTAGATCTTGGCAAGGCCGTGGGGTGTCCCCCCTTCGATGCTGAGGCATGAGAACTCGGCGAGGGGGCTCCCCAAGGGCACCTTCAGCAGCGTCGCCAGATCGCCGTGGGCCGGGACGGTGCTGCTGCGGACGGAGACCCGCAACGCCGGCTCGGCGGCGGTCCACGGGTCGAGCGTTCCCCAGCCACCGACGTACATGATCTTGCGGTGGGGACGGCGGACGAAGTTGCCCTTGCCGTGGATCTTCTCTACGAGGCCCTCGCCCTGGAGTGCCGAGAGGGCGCGGCGCAGGGTGACCGTGCTGACCGCGTACCGCTCGGCCAGGACGGTTTCGGACGGCAGGCGTTCGCCAGAGGGAAGGCGACCGGTCGTGATCTGTTGCCGGAGGTCGGCAGCGATGTCGTGGTGGCGCGGCGGCACTGTTCCGCTCACCGTCCCCTCAGGGTGCGCATGACGGCGAGGCGGGTGCAGGTGTGGATGGTCAGGAGTTCGCCCGACTCGAAGACGAGTTGCTTTGCACCCTGGGGGAGTTGGAACAAGTCCCGCACCCGGCAAGCTCGGCCCCCCAGGTGGATGACGTCGCCGCGCTGCACTGTGGTCGAGGTGACTTCGATGGTGACGACCAGGGCGCCGCCAGGAAGTCGTTCCTTCACTGGGCCACCGCCTTGATGCCGGAGCGGTCGCGCTCCGCGTGACACGGGCAACCGCACGCCTCGTAGATCACCGGCACGTCGGTCGGCGCCATGGCCGGGGAGGACTCCGCGCAGACGAGGTGCGTACCGATGCAGCAGGCAGCGGAGCGGTAGGCGTCAGCAGGGTCGTCTACGGTGCGCGGCGGCATCAGTGGGCCCCTACGAGCGTCGACCAGGCGTCGCCCGAGAGATGGGGAGCTACGACCACAGGCCGCCGCGACGCGCGCATCCGTGCCTCCCAAGCCAGGACGTAGGGACGGACGAGGGCAATGTCCTCCCCTTTGAGCGGCTGCTGGTGGTCCGCCACTGCGGGGGCCCGGCCGAGCACGAGGGTCGAGGAGTCCGTAGCCCCAGGGGAGGCGGCAGAGAGCGGTAAGGGGCGACGGTGCCTTCCCTTAGGGAGGGGCCGCGCTCTGGTGAGTGCAAGGGCGCGGCGGATACGGTTGAGCACGCTGGTCAGCTCCTATCGCTGATCTCCCGGTCCCCCGACATCGCCCGTCGTGGGGACCGTTCTGCGTACGACCGCCCAGAGGGTGCGGCCGTTCAAGCTGGTGGCGTGGAGCCCGAATCGGTCGGCCTCAGCCACCACGTCCAGGACCTCCCGCCATAACTCGGCGGAGAGCGCGTCCGGGATCTCCGCCTCCACCGTCGTGTGCCGGGGGTGTTCCTCCACTCGTGTGACTAGCCCGAGGGCTGACAGCCGGGCGGCGAGGGCCGCCGCGCTAAATCCCGAAGCGGGCACAGGGCAGCCTCCGTCACCAGCGATCACTTTGAGTGAAGCTAGTTAACTAGATTAGAGCTAGTGGACTAGATTTTCCATATGCCTGAGCAGCCGCCCTATCTCCGCATCGCCGACGAGCTTCGGCAGCGCATCGCGGAGCACGTATGGGAGCCGGGCGACCGTCTGCCCTCCCGCGCCCAGATCGGCCAGGAGTACGGCGTGGGCGAGAACGTGGTCCGCAGGGCTCAGGAGTTGCTGATCTCTCAGGGCGTGTTGGAGGGGCGGGCCGGTTCAGGCACGTACGTCGCCGAACCGCGTCAGCGAGTGCGGGTCGTACGGTCGTCGGCGCGGGAGCAGCCCAACGGATCGCCGTTCCGGGCCGACATGAACGCCGTTGGCCGACAGGGCGATTGGGAGAGCCGTACGGACGCCAAGGTGCCGGCGCCTGCCGAGATCGCCGCGCGACTCGGGATCTCTGAGGGGGAGTTGTGCGTCCGGACGACGTACGAGTTCCTGGCGGACGGCAAGCCGGTGCAGCTGTCGACGAGTTGGGAGCCGTACGACCTCACCGCGGGCTCTCTCGTCGTTCTCCCCGAGGGAGGCCCGCATGCCGGGGCCGGAGTCGTGAACCGCATGGCGGCCATCGGGGTCACCGTCAGCCATGCCGTCGAGCAACCCGAGCCGCGAACGGCGACCGCCGAGGAGGCGTCGCTACTCGGCATCCAGAAAGCCGCGTTGGTCACCCACATCCGGCGGACCTACTACAGCGACCAGGGCAGGCCAGTCGAGACGGCGGACATCGTCGTCCCCGCAGCCCACTGCGAGATCGTGTACGAGATCCCGATCAATCGCTGATCTCTCACCCCACGCATGAAGCGCCGTGCACCAGGCGCATGACCCAAGCCCCGCTCGCCGTGCCCTCCGCGTGCCCCATCCGTGCCCGATAGGGCGGGAAAGCACGGGGAACAGCGGTGTGCGACGGGCACCCCGAACGGCAACGGCCCCCGACCAGACATGCTGGTCAGGGGCCGTTCACCACTGCGGTGGGTGTGGGATTTGAACCCACGGTGACTCGCGCCACGACGGTTTTCAAGACCGTTCCCTTAGGCCGCTCGGGCAACCCACCCCGCGCCGCTGATCGGCGGCGCGGGGACAAGAGTAACGGGTGGGCGCGGGCTGGTGGGGGTCAGCTGTCGCCGACTCGGGAGCCGAGGGTGAGTTCGGCCGTGCGGGTCTGGCCGCCGCGCTCGTAGGTGATCTCCACCTCGTCGCCCGGCTTGTGGGTCCAGATCTCGCCGATCAGGGTGGGGCCGGAGTCGATGACCCGGTCGTCGAGCTTGGTGATGACGTCCCCGGGCTTGAGGCCCGCCGCGGCCGCCGGGCCGCCCGCCTCCACCGGGTCCGAGCCGCTCGCGCCCTCCTCGGTGATCTTCGCGCCGCCGGTGCCCTCCTCCAGCGAGACGGAGGCGCCGATCTTGGCGTACACCGGCTTGCCGGTCTTGATCAGCTGCTGGGCGACGTACTTGGCCTGGTTGATCGGGATGGCGAAGCCCAGGCCGATGGAGCCGGACTGGCTGGTGCCGCCCAGGCCGTTGCCGGCGGACTGGATCGCGGAGTTGATGCCGATCACGTTGCCCTGGGCGTCGAGCAGGGGGCCGCCGGAGTTGCCCGGGTTGATCGAGGCGTCCGTCTGGAGGGCGCTCATGTAGGAGGCGTTGCTGCCGGTGCCGTCACTGGAGGCAACGGGCCGGTTCTTGGCGCTGATGATGCCGGTCGTGACGGTGTTGGACAGGCCGAAGGGGGCGCCGATGGCGATCGTGGAGTCGCCCACCGCCACCTTGTCGGAGTTGCCGAGGGTGAGCGGCTTCAGGTCGCCCGGGGTGTTCTTGAGCTTGATCACCGCGACGTCGTAGCCCTGGGCGTGTCCGACCACCTCGGCGTCGTACTTCTTGCCGTCGGGGAAGGTCGCCGTCAGCTTGCCGCCGTCGACCGCGTCGGCCACCACATGGTTGTTGGTGACGATGTGGCCCTCGGTGTCGAAGACGAACCCGGTGCCGGTGCCGCCCTCGCCGCTGCTGCTCTCCGCCTCGATGGTGACGGTGCTGGGCAGCGCCTGCGCGGCCACGCCCGCGATGGTGCCCGCGTCGCGCTTGACGTCGCCGCCGGTGTCGTTGGCGGAGACGGTGGTGGAGGAGGTGGAGTCGTCGTCCTTGGCCAGGGTGTAGCCGAGTCCGCCGCCGATGCCGCCGGCCACCAGCGCGGCGATCAGCACCGCCGCGAGCAGACCGCCGCGGCCGCGGCCGGACTTCGGGGCCGGCGCGGGCTGCTGGTACGCCGCGCCCCAGACGGTGCCCGAGCCCGAGCCGCCGTCGGAGGCGTGGGCGGCGGAGGGGTCGGAGGCGTCGGGGGTGGGGAGGGCGTAGGCGGGGGTGGCCGGTGCGGGCGGCGGCCAGGAGGCGTCCGGGACGGCGGGGCCCTGCGGATGGGCCTGGTGGGCCGTCGGGTGGGCCGGGTCCGGTCCGGCGGCCGCGGGCGGCCCGCTCTGGGGCACCGGCGGCAGCTGCGCGGTCGGGGCGCCGGCGTCGGCGGCCGGGTACCCCTGGGGCTCCGGAGCAGCGGGAGCGTCCACCGGCACGGGGGGTGCGGACGGGGCCGGGGGTACCGCGGCGCCCTCGTTCTCGGTGCTCACAGCTTGTCTCCTCGATCCACGGCTGTAGTTTTCGGTCGCACTCGGTCACGCCCGTTCACGCGTGTCGACGGCCCGGTGCGCTTCAGCTGTGCATGTCTTTTTGTATGCCGTCAGCTTTTCCCACGGGGCGTCAGAGCACCATAAGCGGTGGCTGTGGGTCCGAGGCCATTCCTTATATAGTTCATGTCCGACAAAAAGGACACAATAGTCAGCTCTCCCCCGTACACCTGCCCCCGCACGGTGGCACCATGACGCGGTGACCCAAGCCCGGCAGGACCCGCCTCACGTCGTCGCCCACCGCGGAGCCTCCGAGGAGGCCCCCGAGCACACCCTCGCCGCGTACCGCAAGGCGATCGAGGACGGGGCGGACGCCCTGGAGTGCGATGTCCGCCTGACCGCCGACGGCCATCTCGTCTGCGTCCACGACCGCCGGGTGAACCGCACCTCCAACGGCCGCGGCGCGGTCTCCGCGCTGGAGCTGGCCGACCTGGCCGCGCTCGACTTCGGCTCCTGGAAGAACCGGGACGAGGAGCCCGACTGGGAGCACCGCCCCGAGGACCGGGAGGCCACCTCCGTCCTCACCCTGGAACGGCTGCTGGAACTGGTCGCCGACGCGGGGCGCCCGGTGGAACTGGCGATCGAGACCAAGCACCCCACGCGCTGGGCGGGCCAGGTCGAGGAGCGACTGCTGCACCTGCTGAAGCGGTTCGGGCTGGACTCCCCGGCCGACGCCGACCGTTCGACGGTGCGCGTGATGAGCTTCTCGGCCCGCTCCCTGCACCGCGTGCGGGCCGCCTCGCCGACGCTGCCGACCGTCTATCTGATGCAGTTCGTCTCCCCGCGGCTGCGCGACGGACGGCTCCCGGCGGGGGTGCGGATCGCCGGGCCCTCGATCCGGATCGTGCGCAGCCACCCCGCCTACATCCAGCGCCTGAAGCGGGCCGGCCACCAGGTGCACGTGTGGACCGTGAACGAGCCGGCGGACGTCGACCTCTGCGTCGAACTGGGCGTCGACGCCATCATCACCAACCGCCCGCGCGCGGTGCTGCGTCAGCTCGGCCGCTGAACCGCCGGTCCCGCACCGGCCGGGGCGCCGACCCCCGCAAAACCGCAACCGCCGGCACCACCGACACCGCACCGCCGGCACCACCACCGCCCCCGCACCGGCGAGGGCGCCGTACCACGCGAAAACTCAAGTCCCGCTACGACCTCTTGACCCAGTGGTCCCACCGGCCTCATTCTCCACTTCTCGGCCACATCGTCGATTTCCGGCCAGGCAATTACAGGGAGTGCTCCGGCGCGTTCGCTGCGTGTTCGATCGTGTCGAATGCGTCACGGGAGAGCGATTGGCCGGTTTCCGGTACAGGCCAATGGGGCATCCACACCGTGGCGTGGGGCGAAGGAGGTCTCGGGGGTGGCGTTGGTGGTGGCACAGGAGGTGCCCACGTCGTCGAGCATGGCCGTACCCCATGGCCCTGCGGGCGTGGGCAGAGCGAGGCATCGGATGCGCGATCAGCTGCGCATGGGCGGTGTCACGGAGTCGGTCATCGACGATGCCGTACTGATTCTTTCCGAACTGCTGAGCAACGCGTGCAAACACGGCAGGCCCCTCGGCGACGCGCTGGCCGGCGACGGCGACGTCCGGGCCGCCTGGCGGGTGGACGCGGCGGGCCGGCTCACCGTGGAGGTGACGGACGGCGGCGGGCCCACCCGCCCGGCGCCGGCGACCCCCTCGGTCACCGCGCACGGCGGCCGCGGGCTGAACATCATCACCGCGCTGGCCGACGACTGGGGCGTGCGGGACGACGCCCGCGGCGAGGTCACGGTGTGGGTCGTCGTGCACGACTCCGACCCCGGCCACCGTCGCCACGACTTCGCCACGCGCGTCGTGGCGCCCGCGCTGCCCGCGATCGCCGAACTGGACTTCGCGGACGCCTTCGACGACCTGGACTGACCCGGCCCGCGAAGGGGACACGGCCGCGTTGTCCACAGGGTCGCCTCGGCCATGGCGCGAACAGCTAGGCTCCCGGCGTACCAGACGAGCCGTTTCCGGGAGACACCCTCATGGCCAAGAAGCGACCCCAGACGAAGGCCACGCGCCCGCAGCAGACGGGCAAGGCCCGCGCCGCCGGCGCCGATGAGAACGTTCCGGTCGTCGGCGCCCGCGAGCCCTGCCCCTGCGGCAGCGGCCGCCGCTACAAGGCCTGTCACGGCCGGGCCGCCGCCCAGGCGGTGACCGAGCTGGTGCAGCGCCCGTTCGAGGGCGTGCCCGGCGAGTGCGACTGGGTGGCCCTGCGCGAGCTGGTGCCCGCCGCCACGGTCGCCCTGAACCTCAAGGGCGGCCTGCCCGAGGGCGTCCCCTCGGTCACCCTGGCGACCGTGCTGCCCATGGCCTGGCCCGCGCTGCGCCGTGAGGACGGCTCCGTCCTGCTGGGCCTGCAGAACGACACGGCCTCCGGCGACATCAGCCGCGACCTGGCCGACACCCTCCAGCGCGCCCTGGAGGCGAAGCCCGGCTCCCCGGTGCAGGCGCGGCGCGCCCCGGCCGACGGCCCGCGGCTGCAGGATCTGCTCGACCCGGAAGGCGCGTTCGAGCCAGTTGTGCACGAGGGCTTCGAGTTCTGGGTCCCGGACGCGGAGAACGCCACCCCCGAGGTGACCGCCTCCCTGGAGCGGGCCAACGCCGCCGCCATCCCGACGGTGCGGCTGACCGGCGTGGATGCCGCCTACTGGTGCGAGACCCCGGACAAGAACCACCTGCGCTGGGTCATGCCGTACCCCGAGGAGCAGCTTCTGGACGCCCTCGCGCGGCTGCACGCGGCGGGCCGGTCGAACCTCGGCGAGGGCACCCGGCTGGTGGGCTCCTTCCGCGCCCACGGGCTCACCGTGCCGGTCTGGGACCTGCCGAGCGGGGTCGGCGCGCAGGACGTGGAGAAGCCGGCCGCCGAGTTCGCCGAGCGGCTCGCCGCCGCCCTGGCCACGGACGCACCGCTGACCGCGGACGAGCGCCGCGCGCGCGGCGGGCTCACCAACCGTCAGGTCACGCTCAGCTGACGGACCGCCGGCGGTGCTCTCCGGCTGACCGGTCGGTCAGCCGGAGAGCGGGTGTGCGCAACGGGTGACTCCTGTCACAACTCGCCGTCCCCACAAGGAAATCGGTGACCGGAAAGCCCGGATCGAATTTGCGAACCGCGGATCTCTTGTTACCGTTCCAGTAGCCCGGTTGCTGGTGCATCCCCCGTCGCCAGCAACCGGGTCTTTTGCTGCCCGCGGGCCTGTACGGAACGCCGTCGCGCGTCAACTGCCCGTAGCCACTTCCGAGTTGCTCCCGGAACGCAGCAACAGCGGCCCTTCCTGGGCACGTTTGGCGAACTCCGCGACCGCCGTGTATCCGTCCATGCCGCCCCGTACCGTCTCGCGGGGCGTCTCGCAGGTTCCCGGCTCGTCCTCGGCGCCCAGCGCGCACCGCATCTGCACGGTGCGGCCGCCCGGCGCCATGAGGCTCAGCACCGCGTCCAGTGCCCCGCCGGTGGTGTTGCGGTAGTAGGTGCGCGCCCATGCCTCCTCGCCCCGGGTGAGCACACAGGTCTGCGCCTCGATGCCCTCGGGGGAGGTGAGTTCGGGTCCGCACCGCGCGGCGGCGGCCAACCCCAGGCCCAGACTCGCCACCGGCCGGGGGGCCGCGGGGGCCGCCGCCTTGGCGTCGGCGGACGGGGACGAGAGCGGGGCGGGCGCGGACGGCCGTACGGAGGGGGCGGGCGGGGCGGTGTGGCGCTCCTCGCCCACCTGCCCCGCGGACGCCACGGCCAGCGGCAGCGCCACCGCGCACACCGCCACGGCCGCGAGGGCGAACAGACGGACCTTGTGGGGGTCCGGGGGTCGTCCCCCGGATTGACGCAGCATGGGACGGAAGATAACGACAGCGGGCGGGCGCCCGGTCCGGCGCGCGCCCGACACCCCTACAACTCGGGTGCGCTCACACCCGTACGAGTGAGGGCCTCCACCACGGCGTCCACCACGGCCTCCACGTCCGGCACCCACGGGGAGGCCGAACCGGGCAGCGGCGCCCGCTCCCAGCGGACCTCGCCCCCGCCGGTGCCGGAGGGGGGCAGGGCGATGTAGCCGCCGGTGCCGTGGAAGCGCAGGGAGCCGGGGACGAAGTCCTTGGCGTACAGCAGTTCGCCCAACTGCTCCATGGAGTAAGGCTTGACCAGGATCGACCAGCGGGTGGGCGAGGCGACGACGGGGCCGAGCCGGATGCCCGCGCGGTCGAGCGCGGCGAGGGCCTGGGCCGCCGGCAGGGCGGGCAGGCTGACCGCGCAGGGGGCTCCGCCGCCGGTGGCGAGCACGATCGGCGCCGCCGGGCGGTTGGTCCACCACCAGCGCACCATGCGCCCGTCGGTGGTGGCCGCGAGGAGGCCGGGGTCGAAGGGGTGCGCACCGGGCACCGCGCACTCGGGGTCGGGGCAGCCGCAGCGGGACCGCGCCTGCGGGTCCGCCGTCACACCCGGGAGTACGGGCCACTGCCATTGAGTCGCGAAGGTCAGGGCCGCGCCGAGCAGGTCAGGCCTCCCGTCGCTGCGCCGGGACAGGAGCCTGCGTCGCCTTCCGAGGATCTCGCGCATGAGCGCTCGTTCCTTTCCGTTGCACCGCTGGCAACACCGTGGTCCACATCACATCATGTGTCGATCACTTCACTGTGCGTACCTAATGGCGCATCACACCCCCGCTTCGAGCAGGGGGAACCCCTATGGGCCGAGCGTTGGCTGCGTCCGCGGCAGCCTCGTCCACACCTGACGTCTATCAAAAGCATGGGCATGGCGTGGGGTGGCGAAGTCTGGCGTTTTGCCGTCGCGCGTATTTCTCTTCGCCTCCGCCACGGGAGGATGGGGCTCGGTCGTCGGTGGCTAAGACGCCCGGGTCCGCCACCAGGTTCCGGGCGGCTGTCAACCACCCCTGGCCTTCTCCGAGTACGTACCCATCACGACCGCTGTGACGCTCTGTGGAGCAAGCCCAGTCGACCGCAATAGGGCGTTCACTGAGGCAGTTTTAAGCCAACTTCAGCTTTTCGCAAGAGGGTGGGACCAGGTGCACCGGTTCCTCATGGACACCAGGAATCCCGGCAGGACAATGCTGGACATCCCCTTACGAGTGCGTGTACATGTGGAGACACCGCCAGCGGCGCAGAATGACATGGGGGTTTGCGATGCTTTTGAGCAAAACGCACCGGTCGGAAAGCCGGACGCCATGAACGCCCCTCACCCTCCGAAAGTGGCCGGAATCGATTCAACGGTTCCCTCGCCCGCACACACTGTCCCGCCCGCGCCCCTGACCCCGGGTACCCCTCCCGTCGCGGCCCCGAGCGCACCGGGCGCCCCCGGACCGGTCCTGCAGGACCGTCTCGCCGGCTGGGTCTCCGACCTCACCACCCTCCATGAACTCACCGAGCGCCTGGCCCGCACCAGCGCGCTCCCCGAGGCCCTGGAGGAGCTGCTCAGGGCCGGTTCCGCCCTGGTCGGCGCCCGCCGCGGACTGGTCGTGCTGGAGCCCGCCGACGGCCGCGGCCCCGACACCACCGTCGGCCTCGGCCTCGGCCGCGCCGACCTCGGGCACATCGAGACCGTGCCGCGCGGCGCCCTGTCCTACGGCCGGATCCTCGACGGACTGCCGGGCGGGGACGGCGAGATCGCGCAGCCCGACCTGTTCGCCGAGGACGGGCTCGACCCGCGCCACCGCGAGGTGGCCGCGCGCCTCGGCTACGCCGCGAGCTACGCGCTCCCCCTGAGCACCCCGGCCGCCGGCCGCCTCGGCGCCGCCGTGTGGCTCTACGACGAGCCGGCCGAGCCCGGCGAACGGGCCCGCCACCTCGTCGGCCTGTACACGCGCTACGCCACCGAGCACCTCGCCCGGCTGCTGGAGGTGGAGCGCACCCGCGCCGGCATGGCCACCATGTGCGAGGAACTCCTGCCCTCCCGGCTGCCCCGGGTGGCCGGCGTGCAGCTCGCCGCCCGGCACCGCACCGGGCCGCTCGGCGGCGGCGACTGGTACGACGCGCTGCCGCTGCCGGACGCCGCGCTCGGCCTCGCGGTCGGCTCGGTCACCGGGTCCGGGCCCAGCGCGGTCGCCGCGATGGGCCGGCTGCGCGCCTCGCTCAGGGCGTACGCCGTGATGGAGGGCGAGGACCCCGTCGCGGTCCTGTCCGACCTGGAGCTGCTGCTGCGGCTGACCGAACCCGCCCGCTCGGCGACCGCCCTGTTCGCCTACTGCGAACCCGCCCTGAACAAGATCACCCTCGCCGGGGCCGGGCACTGCCCGCCGCTGCTGATCGGCGAACGGCGCACCGACTTCGTGGAGACCTCCGTCTCCGCCCCGCTCGGCATGCTCGCGTGCTGGGAGGCGCCCGGCGTGGAGTTCCGAGCGGAGGCGGGCGAGACGGTTCTGCTCTACACCGACGGCCTCCTGAACCGGACCGGCGACGCCACCGACCGGGCCTTCGCCCGGCTGCACGCGGCCGCCGCCGGGGTCCCCCGCGCGATGCGCCACGACCCGGACGCCGTCGTCGACCACGTACTGCGCACGGTGCTGCCCGACGGACTGGACACCGCGGACAGCGCGGAGGACGTGGTCCTGCTCGCCGCCCGCTTCGAGTGAGGTCGGTAACAGGTCCTCCTGCCCTGGGCCCCCTTCCGTGCGAACGTACGATGGACGGGGTCCAGTGCCGTATCTAGGAGGATGACCGTGGCCGAAGAGCTCACGCCGGAGACCCCGGAAGAGGCCGAGGAGCCGATCAAGCAGCGCAAGAACGGCCTGTATCCGGGCGTGTCGGACGAGCTCGCCGAGAGCATGAAGTCCGGCTGGGCCGACACCGAGCTGCACGACCTCCAGCCGATCGCCCAGGCCGCCGAGACGGCCGCCCGGCGTGCCGCGCTGTCGGCCCGCTTCCCCGGTGAGCGTCTGGTCGTCCCCGCGGGCAACCTGAAGACCCGCTCGAACGACACCGAGTACGCCTTCCGCGCCTCCGTCGAGTACGCCTACCTCACCGGCAACCAGACCGAGGACGGCGTCCTGGTCATGGAGCCCGCCGCCGACGGCCACCGCGCGACGATCTACCTGCTGCCCCGCTCCGACCGGGAGAACGGCGAGTTCTGGCTCTCCGGCCAGGGCGAGCTGTGGGTCGGCCGCCGGCACTCCCTGACCGAGGCCGCGCAGCTGTACGGCATCCCCGCCTCCGACGTGCGGGAACTGGCCGGCGCGCTGCGCGAGGCCACCGGCCCGGTGCGCGTCGTGCGGGGGTACGACGCCGGCATCGAGGCCGCGCTGACCGACAAGGTCACCGCCGAGCGGGACGAGGAGCTGCGGGTCTTCCTGTCCGAGGCCCGGCTGGTCAAGGACGACTTCGAGATCGGTGAGCTGCAGAAGGCCGTCGACTCCACCGTGCGCGGCTTCGAGGACGTCGTCCGCGTGCTGGACAAGGCCGAGGCGACCTCCGAGCGGTACATCGAGGGCACCTTCTTCCTGCGCGCCCGGGTCGAGGGCAACGACGTCGGCTACGGCTCGATCTGCGCCGCCGGCCCGCACGCCTGCACCCTGCACTGGGTGCGCAACGACGGCCCGGTCCGCTCCGGCGACCTGCTGCTGCTCGACGCGGGCGTGGAGACGCACACGTACTACACCGCCGACGTCACGCGGACCCTGCCGATCAACGGCCGGTTCACCGAGATCCAGAAGAAGATCTACGACGCCGTGTACGACGCCCAGGAGGCCGGCATCGCGGCCGTCCAGCCGGGTGCGAAGTACCGGGACTTCCACGACGCGGCCCAGCGGGTGCTCACCGAGCGGCTCGTGGAGTGGGGCATCGTCGAGGGGCCCGTGGAGCGGGTTCTGGAGCTGGGCCTCCAGCGGCGCTGGACCCTGCACGGCACCGGGCACATGCTCGGCATGGACGTCCACGACTGCGCCGCCGCGCGCGTGCAGACGTACGTGGACGGGGTCCTGGAGCCGGGCGTGTGCCTGACGGTCGAGCCCGGTCTGTACTTCCAGGCCGACGACCTGACCGTGCCGGAGGAGTACCGGGGCATCGGCGTCCGGATCGAGGACGACATCCTGGTGACCAAGGACGGCAACCGCAACCTGTCCGCCGGGCTGCCCCGCCGGTCCGACGAAGTCGAGGCGTGGATGGCGTCGCTCAAGAGCTGACGACCGCACGCGACGACGGCCGAGCACCTTCCCCCGAGGTGCCCGGCCGTCGTGCGTACGGCGGTGGCCGGCGCTGCCGCTCAGCGGTGCCGCGTGGCCACCGCCGGGGTCCGCAGCGCGTCCACGAACAGGGCGCCCGCGAGGAGTCCCGCGCTGCCGCGTGGGCTCCACGCGTGTGCGTGCAGGTCCGCGTCGAGGGCCGCCAGTGCCGCCGTCCCGGCCGCCGTCGCCGTGCCGCCCGCCTCCAGCACCCCGCGGGCGCCGGCCTGCACCTGACGCAGCCCCACCGGGCCCGCCGTGTACAGCAGTTCCGTGTCCTGGAGCGTGGACATGACGGTGAGCAGGGCGTCGAGCCGGCACCGCGGTTCGGGGGCGCCCGCGGCACGGGCGGCCGTCAGCGCGTGAAGGGCCCGACGGACGTGGGGGAAACCGGCCCGTGCCTCGCCCCTGGCTCCGGCGGCCCCGTACTTCGCGGAGACCGACGAGCCCCGGGAGGGCCGACGCGGGGCGCCCCTGTCGGGGTGCGCGGCGATGCGCTTGGCCACCGCCGTCGCCTCTCGGGGGTCCAGGGCGGCGCCCGCCACCAGCAGGCCCAGCGTCCACAGGGCGCCCCGGTGGCCGCCGCCCGCCAGCCCCACGCGGTGCTCGGCGCAGCGGCCGATCGAGCCCAGCTCCGCACGCAGCCCGGGTGTCGGTTCCCCGGTGCGCCGGGCCGCGGCGGCCATCGCGGCGAGGCCGGGTGCGAGCGCCTTCGCCGACCAGCACAGGGCGCGGTGGTCCCGGTGGGCGGTGCGGGCGTCCAGGTCGCGGGGGTCGGGCAGACCCGGCTTGGGGACCAGCGTCAGCTGGCCGGTCAGCGCGGCCACGGCGGCCCGCGCCAGCGCCTCGTCCGCGGGGCTCGTCATCACCGTGCCTACGAGGAGGCCGAGGCCGACGGGGCGTCGCTCGGCGGGGCCCCGGTGGGCGGGGTGCCGGTGGGCGGGGTGCCGCCGTCCCCGCCGCCCGCGCCGCCGCCGGCGCCGGTGTTCTCCGCGTCCGGGTCCACGCCGAGCGTCAGGAAACCCCGGTAGCCCTTGGCCGGGTCGGCCTTCTTGACCGGTTCCAGGGTGAGCAGGCCGCTGCCGGCGCCGCCCCCGTCGTAGACCATGTCGTCGTCGAGCTTGGTGTAGCTGCCGGAGTGCCGGTCGTACGGCTCCAGGGTGAAGATCTCCTGGGCGGCCTCGTCGTCGAAGAACAGCTGGCCGGTGAAGTTGACCTTGCCGCCCTCGTAGGTGCCGTCCTCCTTCTCGCCGCCGGTGTGCACCTTGACGTGGATGTGGCAGGTGCGCGGGGTGTACCAGCCGGGGAAGATCGTGCGGAACTTCACCACCCCGTTGGCGTTGGCGATCTGATAGCCCCGCAGATACGTGTCGTCGTCGGCGGTCGAGCCGTCCTCGCTCTCCGCGGGGGCCGAGCCGCCGGGGTTGGCCGTGGTGTAGCCGGAGTAGTAGCCCCAGGCGTCGCAGTGCCAGATCTCGACCGCCGCGCCGGGCACCGGGGTGCAGCCGTCGGTGGCGTCCACGACCGTCAGGCGCAGGGTGAGCGGGACGCCGCTCTTGCCCTCGGTGATGTCCTTGCGCACCAGCGCGCCGTCCAGGTAGTACGGCCCCTCGGTGACACTCGCCATCAACGTGGTGCAGGAGCCGCCGCCCGAGGAGGCGGAGGCCGAGGCGGTCGCCGTGGCCCCGGCGGCCGGGGTCCCGTCCGCGAAGGCCGCCTGGTAGCCCGCGACGGCCAGCCCGCCGGCCACGACCGTGCCGCCCGTCACCGCGAGTGCGCGGCGCCGGCTGACGTTTGAGTCCTTGTGGTTTCCCGTCATGCACATGAACGTAGGAACGGCAACCGTCAGGAGCTTGGGAGGCGGCTGTGCGCGGGCTGGGAGTCCTGGGAAACCTGAAGGCGCCCTGCGGCTACACGGCCATCAACGGGGGTGCGTCCTCGCGCCACTTGAGGATCTTGTCGAAGCTCACCACGGCACCGGGCCGGCCTGGCTTGTTGCCGATCCGCACATGGTCGGCGAGCTCCTGGATCAGATACAGCCCCCGGCCGTTCTCCGCCTCCATGGACACCGCCGGCTCGTCGCGTCCCACGGCCCCGAACCCGGGACCGGAGTCGGCGACCTCGATCCGGCAGGTCTCGCCGTCCAGATAGGCGGTGACGCGATACGCCTCGCAGCTCCCCGTGAGCGTGGTGCCCCCGTGCTCCACGGCGTTGGCGCACGCCTCACTGAGGGCGACCGAGAGGTCGTAGGAGACGTCCGGGTCGACGCCCGCGCTCTCCATGGTGCCGAGCAGCAGCCGCCGGGCGAGCGGGACGCTCGCAGCCTCACGCCGCAAATGGAGTGACCACCAGATGCTCATGCTCCAGCCTCCCGGCCGCGGCTCGACATACCGTTACGTATTGCCACCGACGCCCTCCGGTAAGCACATCGTTGACGTGATACCGCCCATATGGGGGATGCGTCTGGAGTAGCGGACGGTGTATGTGGGGGCGGTTCGCACCAGAGGGGGACCTTCCGCGCACAGCGCACCTTGCGGACCTGCCGTATGGAGGCCGTAAGGCCAGTGCGATGATGAGGCCGCCATGAGTGCCCCCCAGCCGCGCCCGGCTCACGCCGGACGCGACGTACGGATCCTGCGGGCCGCGGTGTTCGCCGCGGTCTGTGTCGTGCTGGCCGCGGGCGGACACGCACTCGCCTCCTGCGTCCCGATCCCCTGGTGGACCCTGGGCGCCGGCTTCCTCGGGGTCCTCGCGGTCGCCGTGCCGCTGGCCGGACGCGAGCGGTCGCTGCCCGGCATCGTGGCGCTCCTCGCGCTCGGACAGACCGTCCTGCACACCCTGTTCGGCATCGGCCAGCACGGGACGCAGGCCACCCAGACCGCCACCGCGGCCGACGCCTCGCTCGTCGCCCAGGCCGCCCGCCTGGTCTGCGGGACCACCGCCGCGGCCATCAGCCCCGCCGAGGCCCACCGCATCCTCACCGAGGCCCGGCTCCGGCCGGACCACGCCGCGCACCCCGTGGAGACGGCCACCGGCTCCGCGTCGCTGCTGCCGACCCTGCCGATGCTCCTCGGTCACCTGCTCGCGGCCGCCGCCACCGGCTGGCTGCTGCACCGCGGCGACCTGGCCCTCGGCCGCCTGGCCGAACTCTCGGCCCACACCCTGACGGACGCGGCGGCCGTACGGTCGCTGCGCGCCGCCCTCGCCCTGGTCCGCGCCCTCGGCGCCGGGCTGCCCGGCGCCCCCGCGGCGGGCCCGCGTCCGCCGCGCACCGCGCGCCTCGCACCGCCCGCCCCGCACACCACCGCGCTCCAGCACACGGTCGTCCGGCGCGGCCCGCCCGCCGCCACCCCCGCACTCGTGCTCGCCGCCTGACGCGACGCGACCGCCCCCGGGAGCTCCCTTCGGACTCCGGTGAAGGCCGCCGTCGTGCGGCCCGCGCATGCCACCCGTCGGCATCCGCGCACCTCTTCACCTCCGGAACAACCGAATCTCAACCCACCGTGGAGCGCTCCCGCATGAACCTCTCCGCCCGCGTCGCCGCCGCCGGTACCCTCGCCGCGACCGCCGTGCTCGCCCTGTCCGCCCCCGCCTTCGCGCATGTGACCGTGCAGCCCGAGGGCGAGGCCGCCAAGGGCGGCTACGCGGTCGTCGACTTCCGGGTCCCCAACGAGAGCGACACCGCCTCCACCGTGAAGCTGGAGGTCAGCTTCCCGACGGACCACCCGCTCGCCTCCGCCATGCCGGAGCCCATCGCCGGCTGGACGGCCAAGGTCACCAAGGCCAAGCTCGACAAGCCGCTCGAACTGCACGGCCAGAAGATCGACGAGGCCGTCAGCAAGATCACCTGGACCGCGACCGGCAAGGGCGTCGAGCCCGGCTTCTTCCAGAAGTTCCCCGTCTCCATGGGCGCCCTGCCCGAGGACACCGACGAACTGGTCTTCAAGGCCGTCCAGACCTATTCCGACGACGAGGTCGCCCGCTGGATCGAGGTCCAGCAGGACGGCCAGGACGAGCCCGAGAAGCCCGCCCCGGTCCTCGCCCTCTCCGCCGCCTCCGAGGACGACCACGGACACGGCTCCGAGGCGAGCGAGGAGCCCTCCGACGAGGCGTCCGCCGCCTCCCACGCCTCCGCGAGCAGCGACGAGGCCGCCGCCGACAGCAGCGACACCACCGCCCGCGTCCTCGGCGTCGTCGGCATCGTCGTCGGCGCCATCGGCGTGGCCTACGGCGTCCTCGCCGGCCGTCGGCGTACCAACGCCTAGTCCGCCACCTCGGGCGCGCGCCGGTGCCCACCGCCCGGCGCGCGCCCGAACCCTCCACTTCCCGGGACATCTCGCCATGCGCACCAAGAAGTTCACGGCGGCGGCCCTGCTCGCCGCCGCAGCCCTGACCCTGACCGCCTGCGGCAGCGGCGGCACCGACAACGCCCCCGCCACCGTCGTCTCCGAGGAGCCCGGCGCCGACAGGGCCGCCACCGTCCTCGACAAGCCGTTCGAGAAGCCGGACCTGGTCCTCACCGACACCACCGGCAAGGAGTACGACCTCCGCGCGGAGACCGCCGGCAAGCCGACGCTCATCTACTTCGGCTACACCAACTGCCCCGACGTCTGCCCCCTGACGATGAACAACATCGCCGTCGCCAAGAAGCAGCTGCCCCAGGCCGAACAGGACGCACTGCGCATCGTCTTCGTCACCACCGACCCCGAGCGCGACACCGCCGACGCCCTCGGCAAGTGGCTCAAGGGCATCGACCCGCAGGCCGTCGGCCTCACCGGCGACTTCGCCACCATCCAGGCCGGCGCCCGCACCCTCGGCATCACCATCGAGCCGCCGCACGAGGAGAAGGGCAAGACCGTCTCCACGCACGGCACCCAGGTCATCGCCTTCAACCCCAAGACCGACGGCGGCTACGTCCTCTACGGCGAGGACGCCACCGTCGACGACTACACCGCCGACCTCCCCGCACTCGTCAAGGGCGAGAAGCCGTGAGGCGACCCGCGGCCCTCGCCGCCGGCCTGGGCCTCGCCCTGGCCCTCGCCGGCTGCGGATCGGGCGACGGCGACCAGGGTCCCGAACTCACCGTCAGCGGCGCCTACATGCCCCAGCCGGTCTCCGACTCCATGGCGGCGGGCTTCCTCACCATCACCAACGACGGCTCCGCCCAGGACCGGCTGACCTCCGTCACCAGCGACATCGCCGGCACCGTCACCGTCCACGAGACCGTCGACTCCGCCATGCGCGAGGTCAAGAACCTCGCCGTACCCGCGGACGGCTCGATCGTGTTCAGGAGCGGCGGCAACCACCTGATGTTCGAGAAGCTGAAACAGAAGCCGAAGCAGGGCGACACGGTCACCGTGGTGCTGCACTTCGCCGACACCGACCCCGTCACGGTCGAGATGCCGGTCAAAGCCGCCACCTACACCCCCGCCGCGCACGGACACTGAGGGAGGGACCCCTTGACCCCGACCATCGCCCTTCGCCTGAGGACCGTGCTGCCGCTGCTGCTCGCCGCGGCCGCACTGCTCCTCGCCGGTGCCGGACCCGTCTCCGCGCACGCCGCGCTGACCGGGAGCGACCCCCAGCAGGGGGCGGTGGTCGACCAGGCCCCCGACCGGGTCTCGCTCACCTTCTCCGAACAGGTCGCCCTCTCCGACGACTCGGTCCGCGTCCTCGCCCCCGACGGCGAACGCGTCGACACCGGCGACCCCGCCAACGTCACCGGCACCACCTACGCCGTACCCCTGGAGAAGAACCTGGCCGACGGCACCTACACCGTCTCCTACCAGGTCGTCTCCGCCGACAGCCACCCCGTCGCCGGCGCCTACACCTTCTCCGTCGGCGCCCCCTCCGCGACCACCGTCTCCGTCTCCGACCAGACCGCCGGCGGCGGCGCCGTCGGCTTCCTCTACGGCCTCGGCCGCTACCTCTCCTACGTCGGCTTCGCCGTCCTGGCCGGCGGCGCCGCCTTCGTCCTCGCCTGCTGGCAGCGCGGAGCCGGCGTACGCGCCGTGCAGCGCCTCGTCGTCGCCGGCTGGCTCACCCTCACCGCCGCCACCCTCGCCCTGCTCCTGCTGCGCGGCGCCTACACCCGCTCCGGCACCCTCGGCGACGTCCTCGACCTGAACCTCCTCAGCGACGTCCTGCAGACCAAGACCGGCGCCGCCCTCGTCTCCCGGCTCCTGCTGCTCGCCGCCGCCGCCCTGTTCATCGCGGTCCTCTTCGGCGCCTACGCCCGCCTCACCGACCCCGGCGACGACACCGACCCGGACGACCCCGGCGACCAGCAGCACAAGCGCGACCTCACCTTCGGGCTCGCCATCGGCGGAACCGTCGTCGCCGCCGGACTCGCGGCGAGCTGGGCCATGGCCGAACACGCCTCCTCCGGCCTCCAGCCCGGCATCGCCATGCCCGTCGACGTCGTCCACCTGCTCGCCGTCGCCGCCTGGCTCGGCGGACTCACCACCCTGCTCGTCGCCCTCTACCGCGCACCCGAGACCCCGCCCGACGCCACCGCCGTACGACGCTTCTCCACCCTCGCCTTCGCCAGCGTCGTCGCCCTCGTCGTCACCGGCGTCTACCAGTCCTGGCGCCAGCTCGGCTCCTGGTCCGCCTTCACCGAGACCCGGTACGGACAGCTGCTGCTCGTCAAACTCGCCCTCGTCGCCCTGCTCGTCGGCGTCGCCTGGATCTCCCGGCGCTGGACCGCTCGGCTCGCCGAGACACCGGCCGCCGCGCCCCGTAAGCAGAAGGTGCCGGCCGGCACCTCCGGCAACCCCAAGCGGGCCGCCCAGCTCGCCCGCCAGCAGGCCGCCATCGAGGCCGCCCGGCAGAAGCGGCTCAGGGACGCCGACCCCGACCGGTTCGGACTGCGCCGCTCGGTGCTCGCCGAGGCCGGCATCGCGGTCGTCCTGCTCGCCGTCACCACCATGCTGACCTCCACCGAACCCGGCCGCACGGAACAGGAGGCCGCCCGGGCCACCGCCGCCGCCCAGGCCCCCGCCGACGACTCCGGCGCACTGACCCTGGACATGGCCTTCGACACCGGCGGCACGGACGGCAAGGGCGTCGTACGCGTCGAACTCGACCCCGCCCGCACCGGCGCCAACGAGATGCACGTCTACGTCCAGCGGCCCAACGGCCGCGCCTTCGACATCCCCGAGGTCAAGGTCGCCTTCACCCTCGAAGCCCAGGACATCGGCCCGCTGCCCGTCGTTCCCGACCACATCACCACCGGCCACTGGTCGGCGGGCGGCGTCCAGCTCCCCATGGCCGGCGACTGGACCGTCGCCGTCACCGTCCGGACCTCCGACATCGACCAGACCACCGTCTCCAAGAACGCCCAGATCGGCTGAACCACCATGGCTGACCAGTCCATCCCGGAGGCCCTCACTCCCCGCCCCGAGGAGACCCTCCCCGCCGCAGCCCCGGCCGGCGTCTCGCGCCGCGCCCTCCTCGGCACCGCCGCGGCCACCGGCCTCACCCTCGGCGCGGCGGGCGCCGCCGCGGGCTACGCCGCCGCCCCGGCCGCGGCGACACCCCTCACCTCGCTCGGCTCCGGGCAGGCGATGTTTCACGGGAAACATCAGCCCGGCATCCTCCAGGGCCTCCAGGCCCGCGGCCACCTCATCGCCTTCGACCTCGCCGCGGGCGCCGGCCGCAAGGAGGCGGCCGCCCTGCTGCGCCGCTGGTCACGGACGGCACAGCGGCTGATGGCGGGCGAACCCGTGGACTCCGGCGACACCGGCGTGGCCCGCGACGCCGGCCCCTCCTCGCTCACCGTCACCTTCGGCTTCGGCCACAGCTTCTTCACCCGCACCGGACTGCACAAGCAGCGCCCCGTCGCCCTCGACCCGCTGCCCGACTTCTCCTCCGACCGGCTCGACAAGGCCCGCAGCGACGGCGACCTGTGGATCCAGATCGGCGCCGACGACGCCTTGGTCGCCTTCCACGCCCTGCGCGCCCTCCAGAAGGACGCCGGCGCCGCCGCCCGCGTCCGCTGGCAGATGAACGGCTTCAACCGCTCACCGGGCGCCACCGCCCACCCCATGACGGCCCGCAACCTGATGGGCCAGGTCGACGGCACCCGCAACCCCAAGCCCGCCGAGTCCGACTTCGAGCAGCGGGTCTTCGTCCCCGCCTCCGGCGCGAAGGACCCCGCGTGGATGGCCAACGGCTCCTACGCCGTCGTACGCCGCATCCGCATGCTCCTCGACGACTGGGAACAGCTCTCCGGCAAGGACCAGGAGAACGTCATCGGACGCCGCAAGGCGGACGGGGCACCGCTGTCCGCGGGCGCCGACGGGACCGAGACCACCGAGATGGACCTGGAGAAGACGGACGCGGGCGGCGACCTGCTCGTCCCGATCGACGCCCACGCCCGGATCTCCCGGCCCGACCAGAACGGCGGGGCGGCGATGCTGCGGCGGCCGTTCTCGTACCACGACGGAATCGCCTCCGACGGCACCGCGGACGCGGGCCTGCTCTTCGTCTGCTGGCAGGCCGACCCGCTGCGCGGCTTCGTCACCGTGCAGCGCAAACTCGACCGGGGCGACGCCCTGTCGCGGTTCATCCGCCACGAGTCGAGCGGCCTCTTCGCCGTCCCCGGCGGCGCGGCCGAGGGAGAGTACGTCGGCCAGCGGCTGCTGGAGGGGTGAACCCCGAGTGGATCACCCGGTCGTGAGACGCGTGCCCGGGGCCGCGCCCGCGGCCATTAGGGTGAGGTCATGCCAGCGAGCTACGCCTATCTCGGCCCCGAGGGCACCTTCACCGAAGTCGCCCTGCGCACGCTTCCGGAGACGGCCACCCGGGAGCTGATCCCGTACGTCTCCGTCCAGTCCGCGCTCGACGCGGTCCGCGTGGGCGAGGCCGAGGCCGCGTTCGTGCCGATCGAGAACTCCGTCGAGGGCGGCATCACCACCACCCTCGACGAACTGGTCGCCGGCACCCCGCTGATGATCTACCGCGAGGTGCTGCTGTCGATCACCTTCGCGCTGCTGGTCCGCCCGGGCACCGCGCTGTCCGACATCAAGACCGTCTCCGCCCACCCCGCCGCCCAGCCCCAGGTGCGCAACTGGCTGCGCAAGAACCTCCCCGAGGCCGCCTGGGAGTCCGCCGCCTCCAACGCGGACGCCGCCCGTCTGGTCCAGGAGGGCCGCTACGACGCCGCCTTCGCCGGGGAGTTCGCCGCCGCCCGGTACGGACTGGAGATCCTGGAGAGCGGCATCCACGACGCGGAGAACGCCCAGACCCGGTTCGTCCTGGTGGGCCGCCCGGCCCGGCCCGCGGCCCCGACCGGCGCCGACAAGACCTCCGTCGTGCTGTGGCAGCGCGACGACCACCCCGGCGGCCTGCGCGACCTGCTCGGCGAGTTCGCGACCCGGGGCATCAACCTGATGCTGCTCCAGTCCCGGCCGACCGGTGCCGGCATCGGCAACTACTGCTTCTGCATCGACGCGGAGGGCCACATCTCCGACCGGCGGGTCGCGGATGCCCTGAGAGGGCTGAAGCGGATCTGCCTGGAGGTGCGCTACCTCGGCTCCTACCCGCGCGCCGACGTCGGCGTGGACGAGGTGGGCGCGCCACGGCCGGGGACGTCGGACGAGGCGTTCCTGGACGCCTCGGACTGGGTGGCACGCTGCCAGGACGGCCGTTTCTGAGGCACCGCGCCGCGCTCCCCGTCCCTGGGGCGGGCCGGGGCTTCGGTGACTCTCAGCGACCGGTTTTTCCGGTCCTATCTACCGATCATCGTTATCCACAGAAGTTATCCACAGGCCGACCTCTCGACCTGGGGACAAGTCGACACGGCGGTACGACTCAGTCGACAAATCGGCCTACAGCACCCCACCTCGTCCACCGTCACGCAGTTCACCCTTCGTCCACTCGTTTCCTGCGAGCAATCCTTTGAGGCGACGCATAACCACTCGATCGTGGGCGTACGGGAGGTTTGGCCTGGGGATCACTGGGATGGCCGTGGATATTCGGAGCGATCAATTCCGGAGTCCACAGATCTTCCACACAGCCTGTGGATAACTCGCCGGGGATGTGGATGCCTGTGGATGACACAGCCCCAAGTTCCGGTCCCCGCAAGGAAATCCGGTCAACGCAGCTCTCGCCCGCTCATCCGTCTTGGGGAATGGGACACCTTTTATTGACACCGGAAGCAATTCCCCCATAACGGAACGTAAGGAACAGTTCGGGGTGGCTCGGGAAAGCGAGTCGTGAGTTGCGACGCGGCCCCGGTAGCCTGGGCCGCGTGATTGACCTTCGCCTGCTCCGTGAGGACCCCGACCGTGTGCGCGCGTCCCAGCGCGCCCGTGGAGAGGACGTCGCGCTCGTCGACGCTCTCCTGTCCGCCGACGAACGGCGCAGGTCGTCCGGCGTCCGCTTCGACGAGCTGCGCTCCGAGCAGAGGTCGCTCGGCAAGCTCATCCCCCGGGCCACTCCCGAGGAGCGCGCCGAGCTCCTGCAGAAGGCGGAGCTGCTCAAGACGGACGTGAAGGCTGCCGAGGCCGCGCAGAACGAGGCCGACGAGGAGACCAAGCGGCTCGCCCTGCGGCTCGGCAACCTGGTCCACCCCGACGTCCCGGTCGGCGGCGAGGAGGACTTCGTCGTCCTGGAGACGCACGGCACCATCCGTGACTTCGGTGCCGAGGGCTTCGAGCCCAAGGACCACCTGGAGCTCGGCGAGGCGCTGGGCGCCATCGACGTCGAGCGCGGCGCGAAGGTCTCCGGCTCGCGCTTCTACTACCTCACCGGTGTCGGCGCCCTGCTGGAGCTGGCGCTGGTCAACGCCGCCATCGCCCAGGCCACCGAGGCCGGCTTCATCCCGATGCTGACCCCCGCGCTGGTCCGTCCGCGCGCGATGGAGGGCACCGGCTTCCTCGGCCAGGCCGCGGAGAACGTGTACCACCTGGAGAAGGACGACTACTACCTGGTCGGCACCTCCGAGGTCCCGCTCGCCGCGTACCACATGGACGAGATCGTCGACGCCGGCAAGCTGCCGCTGCGGTACGCGGGCTTCTCGCCGTGCTTCCGCCGCGAGGCCGGCACCTACGGCAAGGACACCCGGGGCATCTTCCGGGTGCACCAGTTCGACAAGGTCGAGATGTTCTCCTACGTGGCCCCCGAGGACGCGGAGAACGAGCACAAGCGGCTCCTGGAATGGGAGAAGCAGTGGCTCACCGCCCTCGAACTGCCCTTCCAGGTCATCGACGTCGCCTCGGGCGACCTGGGCTCGTCCGCCTCCCGCAAGTACGACTGCGAGGCGTGGATCCCGACCCAGGGCAAGTACCGCGAGCTGACCTCGGCCTCCAACTGCGACAGCTTCCAGGCGCGGCGCCTGTCGGTGCGGATGCGGGACGGCAAGAAGGTCCAGCCGCTGGCGACCCTCAACGGCACGCTGTGCGCGGTTCCGCGGACGATCGTGGCGATCCTGGAGAACCACCAGCTGGCCGACGGTTCGGTCCGGGTGCCCGAGGTGCTGCGGCCGTACCTCGGCGGCCGGGAGGTCCTGGAGCCGATCGCCAAGTGAGCACCGCATTCCCCTACGGGCTGATCGCGACCGACCTCGACGGGACGCTGCTGCGTTCCGACGACACGATCTCCGTGCGCACCCGTGAAGCGCTCGCCGCGGCCACCGCGGCGGGCGCCGCGCACATCGTCGTGACGGGGCGCGCGGTGCCCTGGACCCGGCACATCCTGGACGACCTCGGCTACGAGGGGCTCGCCGTGTGCGGGCAGGGCGCGCAGGTCTACCACGCCGGCGAGCACCGGCTGCTGACGTCGGTGACGCTGGACCGGCAGCTGGCCGGGGTGGCGCTGGCGAAGATCGAGGCGGAGGTCGGCCCGCTGTTCCTGGCGGCGAGCCGGGACGGGCTGGACGGCGAGGTGCTGGTCGGCCCGGGCTACGCGGTCACGGGCAAGCTGCCGTCGACGCCGTTCAGCGATGCCTCGGATCTGTGGTCGGCCCCGCTGAACAAGATCTACATACAGCATCCGGAGCTGTCCGACGACGAGCTGGCGCAGGCGGCGAGCGAGGCCGCGGGCGGTTTCGTCACGGTGGCCATGGCGGGCGCGGGCATCGTCGAACTCCTGCCGCTGGGGCTGTCGAAGGCGACGGGCCTGTCGATCGCGGCCCGCCGTCTCGGCCTGAAGGCCGCCGACACGATCGCCTTCGGCGACATGCCGAACGACATCCCCATGTTCGCCTGGGCCGCCCACAGCGTAGCCATGGCCAACGCCCACAAGGACCTGAAGGCAGTAGCCGACGAGTCCACGACATCCAACGACAACGACGGAATCGCCGAAGTCCTGGAACGTCTCCTGAACACCACCGACTGAACATCCCGCGGAAGGCACCGACAAACGCCGGGGTCCGCGTGAACGCCGCGCCCCTGTACCCACCTTCAGGGGCGCGGGGAACTGCGCGACAAGCCGACACACCACGCAACCCCACCGGCGGGCCCGCCGCAACACCTGCCCCGGGGCCCAGAAGAACCCCGAGCCCCGAAACCAACCCCAGGGGCGCGGGGAACTGCGCGACCAGCCCCCACCGGGCCGCAGCCGACACAAGACACGACCCCACCGGCGGCCCGCCAAAACACCTGCCCCCGGGCCCAGAAGAACCCCGAGCCCCGAAACCAACCCCAGGGGCGCGGGGAACTGCGCGACCAGCCCCCACCGGCCGGCACCGCACACCACACCTGAACGCAATCCGACGCAGCCTGCCCAGTCACAGTGACAACGTCTCGCGGAGGATGCACGATTCGAACGTGCGCGGGCCTGAACCCGACCACGGCTTAGCAAGCCGGTGCCTTACCACTCGGCCAATCCTCCGGGTGGGCGGCCTCACGCGAAGTGGGATTCGCGTGCTCGAAGCGGCCGCCCCGGGCAGTGCGCTCGCGGGGTGGACTCGACGGTGGGTAACTACACCGGAGTCCGCCGCGGACTGCCCCGCAGGGAGCTGGACGTACTGTCGTGCATGGACATCGCCCCGCTCCTCTCCCGGTCGGTGGCGCCGCTGCGATCCCCGGCGTCCTGGACACAACCATCGTGCCTGTCGGCCGAGTTGGGCGCCACCGATTAATCCGCGAGGACGATGTGGCGGCTACTCCTCGCCCGCCAGCGTCAGCGTCCGCAGCTTCTGCCCCGCGTACCAGGTGGCGAGCACGGTGACCGAGATCAGCAGCACGGTCGCCGTGACGAGCCCGACGTCGGAGACGACGAGGTCTCCTCCGGTCACCTCGTGGGCGACGGCGAGGGACCACTGCTGGACGCTGAGGGTGCGGGCGCCCGAGACCAGGGAGCCGAAGAGGGCCTCCCAGACGAGGGCGTAGACGAGTCCGAAGACCACCGCGTGCCGGGACACCGTGCCGAGGAGCAGGAAGAGGGCGGCGTAGGCGATGGAGGCGACCAGCGCGGCGACCGTGTAGGCGACGGCGATCTGTCCGCCGTTGCCGTTGAGGATGAAGCCGGCGATCAGGGTGGGCACCGCGGAGAACACCATGGTGACCGCGACGGCCACGATCAGCTTGGTGAAGATGATCGTGGGGCGTTTGATCGGCTTGGAGAGCAGGTACACCACCGAGCCGTCGTCGATCTCAGGACCGATCGCGCCGGTGCCCGCGATGACGCCGATGATCGGCACCATGGTGGCGAGGGCGAGCCCGCCGAGCAGGTCGGAGGCGGTCTGGTCGTCGACGCCGGCCAGCGCGCGCACGATCACCGCGATGACGATGAGCAGCAGCGGCAGGGCGCCGAGGATGAGGGCCCGGCGGCGGCCGAGCAGGGCCCGGTAGGTGAGCCGGGCGACTGTGGGGTCGTACATCTTCGGCCTCCTACGCGGCGACGAGATACGAGAAGACGGACTCGAGGGACTCGTCGGACGGCGAGACCGTGTGCAGCCGGATGCCCTGGTCGCGGGCGACCCTGGGCAGCAGTGCGGTGAAGCGGGCGAAGTCGACGGCCTGGATGCGCAGGGCGCCCTCGGCGAGGTCGACCTCGATGCCGGAGGTCGAGGGGTCGGCGATCAGGGCGGCCGCGAGGGCGCGGTCGTCGCTGGAGCGCACCAGGTAGCGGTGGGGCCGGTCGGTCATCAGCCGGCGGATGCGGCGGAAGTCGCCGCTGGCCGCGTGCCTGCCAGCGACGACGACCTCGATGTGCCAGGCGAGCTGTTCGACCTCTTCGAGGATGTGGGAGGAGAACAGGACGGTGCGGCCCTCGTCGCCCATGCGGCGCAGCAGGTCCATGAGCTGCATGCGCTGGCGCGGGTCCATGCCGTTGAAGGGCTCGTCCAGCAGGAGCAGCGAGGGGTCGTGGACCAGGGCGGAGGCCATCTTCACGCGCTGGCGCATGCCCTTGGAGTACGTCTGGATCTTGCGGTCCTGGGCGTACTCCATCTCGACCGTGGCCAGGGCCTTCTGGGCGGCCTTGGCGCCCAGGCCGTGGAGTTCGGCGTTGGCGAGGACGAATTCGCGGCCGGTGAGGAAGTCGTACATGGCTTCGCGCTCGGGGACGATGCCGATGTGCCGGTAGATGTCCTCGTTGCGCCACACCTGCTGTCCGTCGAGGGTGACGGTGCCGCTGGAGGGGGCGAGGAAGCCGCCCATCATGTTGATGAGGGTGGACTTGCCGGCGCCGTTGGGGCCGAGGAGGCCGGTGACGCCGGGGCCGATGGTCATGGTGATGTCGTTGACGGCGACCACGTTGCCGAACCAGCGGGAGACGTGGTCGATGCTGAGCGTGGTCACAGTCCGGCCTTTCGGTAGCGGCGGATCAGCAGGCCGTAGGTGGCGGCGATCACGCCGAGCGCGACCAGCACGTACACCGCGCCCTCGCCGTTGGACGGGCCGATGCCGCCGGGGAAGGCGGAGGCGGCGCCCAGGAATGCGGACTGCACGCCGTCGATCAGGGTGATCGGCGAGAACAGGCCCATCCAGGCGATGACGTCGCCGCTGCCCTGGGCGTCGGCGATGGCCTGGAGGGTGGAGACGGCGCCGTAGGAGATGGTCAGTACGGCGATCACGGCGGCGATGCCGAAGCCGCGGCGCGGGGTGAGCGCGGCGATGACCAGGCCGAGGCCGGCGAGGAGCAGGGAGAGCAGGGCCACGGAGACGAGCCCCTGGGCGAATCCCTTCGTCTGCTCGGTGAAGTCGAGCTTGGCGAGCAGCGCGCCCACGTAGAGGACGAGCAGCGGGCCGGCGGTGAGGATGAACAGGGCGGAGGCCAGGGCCGCGTACTTCGCCCGGACGTAGTCCGCGGTCTCGATGGGCCGCGAGAAGTACAGCGGCACGGTCTTGAAGCGCAGGTCGCGGGAGACGGACTGGGGTGCCTGCGAGGCGACGAAGAGGCTGATGACGGCCTGCATGACGATCGCGTAGCGGGTGTAGTCGACGGGCAGGTCGTTGGCCTTGGTGGCGACGGCGACGGCGACCATGATGGCCGCGGGCACGCACATCACCACGAACAGCAGCATCGGCAGGACCTTGGACTTCGCCGAGCGGCCGAGGCCGTAGGCGCCGCGCAGGGACTGCGAGTAGAGGCTGCGGGTGGCGTAGGAGCGGCCGAGGCGGGGGCCGTCGTAGTTGCGGTAGCCGATGTCGTGGATGCGGGTCTGGTCACCCGCCACGGGCTGGTCAAGAGCCATGGACGGCCGCCTCCTTCCGCTGCTCGTCGCTGTCGGTGAAGACCTCGGAGATGTGGTGCCTGCGCTGTTCCATGCGCACCAGGCCGAGGCCGAGGTCGGCGATGACGTCGCGGACCAGGTCGTAGGTCTCCTCGCCCTGCGCGGTGAGCAGCAGGATGTGTCCGGCGCCGGGCAGGCCGCTGCCGGACTCGACGCTGACTCCGCGCGCGGCGAGCGCCTCGCTGACCGTGCGGGTGCCGTCGGGGTGTTCGTCGGTGTCGGTGACCTCGATGGCGAGGGTGGTGGTGGTCTGGGTGAAGTCGGTGGTGGAGCTGGAGCGCAGGAGCTTGCCGCCGTCGACGACGACGACGTGGTCGCAGGTCCGCTCCAGTTCGCCCAGGAGGTGGGAGGTGACCAGGACGGAGATGCCGAAGTCGGTGTGGATGCGGCGGATCAGGCCGAGCATCTCGTCGCGGCCGACCGGGTCGAGGCCGTTGGTCGGCTCGTCGAGGAAGACCAGGTCGGGGTCGTGGACGAGGGCCTGCGCCAGTTTCACGCGCTGCTTCATGCCGGTGGAGTAGCCGCCGATGGGCCGGTAGCGCTCCTCGTAGAGGCCGACGTGGCGCAGGGTGTCCGCGGTGCGTTCGCGCGCGGCGGTCGGCGGCAGGCCGGACATGCGCGCCATGTGGACGACGAACTCGGTGGCCGAGACGTCGGGCGGCAGACAGTCGTGCTCCGGCATGTACCCGACGCGCTCACGGATGGCGGCGCCCTTGGTGGCGACGTCGAGGCCGAGCACTTCGGCGCGGCCCTCGGTGGCGGGGGACAGACCCAGCAGGATCTTGATCAGTGTGGACTTGCCGGCTCCATTGGCTCCGACGAGTCCGGTCACACCGGGCCCGACGTCCACGGAGAGCCGGTCAAGCGCGGTCACCCGGGGGAACCGCTTGCTCAGGCTTTCGGTCGCGATCACAGTCACGTCCACGACGTTAGTGACGCGGACCACGTCGGTCGTCAGACCGTAGAGCCGTCTTGGGATCCCTCTGGAGTCGTACGGGTCCTTAGGGGTCACCCTGAGGTCGAACAACGCATACCCCGGAAGCGCCGTCCGCCCCTGCTATTGACGCCGCTTCTAACAAGTGCCAGATTCTCGGGTGTCAAGTTACGAGCGCGTACCGCAACCGGTGGGACGGGGTGCCATGGCTACGGCAGTGACCAGTGAACGCTCGACGGAGCTGGAAGGTTTCCGCAGAGTGCAGCGCCTCGCCTACGAGTGCGCCGAGGCGGTCGCCGCCCAGCTCCAGCCTGGGGTGACCGAGCGCGAGGCGGCGCGGATGCAGCGCGAGTGGCTGCACGCGCGCGGGGTCCGCGACTGGTTCCACCTCCCCTTCGCCTGGTTCGGCGACCGCACGGCCTTCGCGGGCTTCCGGATCCCGCTCCAGTTCTTCCCGACCGGCCGCCGGCTGGAGGCGGGCATGCCGTTCATCCTCGACATGGCACCGGTGTTCGACGGCTTCACCGCCGACGTCGGCTACTCGGGCTCGCTCGGGGTGAACCCGCTCCAGGACAAGCTCATGGACGACCTGCGGGCCCACCGCGAACTGATCCTGCGCGAGGTGCGCGAGCGCCGGTCGCTGCGCGAGATCTACGAGGACGTGGACCGGCTGATGGTCCGCCAGGGCTATGCCAACCGGCATCGCGCCTACCCCTTCGGCGTGATCGCCCACAAGGTGGACCGGGTCCGCGAGAGCCGCTTCTCTCCGCGGCTGTTCGGATTCGGCGCGCAGTCCCTCAAGGGCCTCGCCGCCGACGCCCTGCACGGCCACCGCGAGGGATGGTCGCCGCTGTGGTCGCCCTACCGCTTCTCCGACCACCCGCCGAGGCCGGGCCTGTGGGCGGTCGAACCCCACCTCGGATTCCGGGGGACCGGCGCGAAGTTCGAGGAGATCCTGGTCGTCACGGACTCCGCGGACCCCGGGGAGAGCGCCTTCTGGCTGGACGACGATCTGCCGCACACGCGGCGCTGGACGGAGGAGAAGTGACGCTTCAGGGCGCGCGCGAGCGCTGGGTGCGGACCGGCGGGGTCGAACTGTGCGTGGCGGAGCTGGGCGACCCCGGCCGACCCACCGTGCTGCTGGTGCACGGCTACCCGGACAGCAAGGAGGTGTGGTCCGAGGTCGCCCACCGGCTCGCGGACGACTTCCATGTCGTGCTGTACGACGTCCGCGGCCACGGCCGCTCCACGGCCCCGCGGCCGCTGCGCGGCGGGTTCACGCTGGAGAAGCTGACGGACGACTTCCTCGCCGTCGCGGACGCGGTCAGCCCCGGCCGGCCGCTGCACCTGGTGGGCCACGACTGGGGCTCGGTGCAGTCCTGGGAGTTCGTGACGGTGCCGCGCACCGAGGGCCGCATCGCGTCCTTCACCTCCCTGTCGGGACCGTCCCTGGACCACTTCGGGCACTGGATCCAGCGCCGGATGAAGCGTCCGACACCGCGCCGGGTGGGCCAACTCCTCGGCCAGGGCGCGAAGTCCTGGTACGTGTACCTGCTGCACACCCCCGTCCTGCCCGAGCTGGCGTGGCGGGGGCCGCTGGGCAGAACCTGGCCGCGCATCCTGAACCGGGTCGAGAAGGTGCCGGCCGGCAACTACCCGACTCCGTCGCTCCCTTCGGACGCCGCGCACGGGGCATGGCTGTACCGCGACAACGTCCGCCCGCGCCTGCGCCGCCCTCGCCCGGACGCCTACTCCCACGCCCCCGTGCAGCTGATCACCCCCCTCGGGGACGCGTTCCTCTCCGAGCGCCTCTACGACGAACTGGAGCAGTGGGCTCCGCAGTTGACGCGGCGGACGCTGCCCGCGAAGCACTGGGTGCCGCGCACCCGCCCCGACCAACTGTCCGCCTGGATCGCCGAGTTCGTGACCTCGGTGGAGGGCGGCAGACACGAGCCGGGAACGGACGGCCGCTACGCCGACCGGTTCGGCGGGCAGTTGGTGCTGATCACGGGTGCGGGCAGCGGCATCGGCCGGGCGACCGCGTACGCGTTCGCCGAGGCGGGCGCCCGGGTGGTCGCGGTCGACCGGGACGAGGAGGCGGCCTGCCGTACGGCGGAGCTGTGCCGGCTGGTCGGCGCGCCCGAGGCGTGGGCCGAGACGGTCGACGTCTCCGACGAACAGGCCATGGAGAAGCTGGCGGAGAAGGTCGCGGCCGAGTACGGGGTGGTCGACGTCCTGGTGAACAACGCGGGCATCGGCCTGGCGGGCCCGTTCCTCGACACCACCCCGGAGGACTGGCGGAAGGTCCTCGACGTCAACCTGTGGGGGGTCATCCACGGCTGCCGTCTCTTCGGCAGGCAGATGGCGGCTCGCGGTCAGGGCGGCCACATCGTCAACACGGCTTCCGCGGCGGCCTATCAGCCCTCGCGGGCCCTGCCCGCCTACAGCACGTCGAAGGCGGCGGTGCTGATGCTCAGTGAGTGCCTGCGCGCCGAACTCGCCGAGCAGGGCATAGGGGTGACCGCGATCTGCCCGGGGCTCGTGAACACCAACATCACATCGACCGCGCGGTTCGCGGGAGTTGACGCGGAGGAGGAGGCGCGGCGCCAGAAGAGGTCGGCGCGGCTGTACGGGCTGCGGAACTATCCGCCGGAGAACGTGGCCGAGGCGATCCTGAAGGGCATCGTCGACAACGCGGCGCTGGTGCCGGTCACCCCCGAGGCGCACGGGGCGCGTTGGCTCTCCCGCTTCGCGCCGGGGCTGCTGCGCAGGCTCGCCCGCGTGAAGCCACCCATGTGAACTCCGTGACGTGTGGGGCAGTTGGGCAACAAGGGTTTCCCGGCAGGGCACTTGCCGCGACCCGGCCCAACTGACCGCAAGTCAAACGATTTTGACGAAACCCGTTGATTTGACGGCCCGTTGTCCACAGAACCTCGAAATCGGCTGTGGATAACACTAGTTGCTTGTGGATCAAACCTCCCTCCCAAAATCGTTCGCGTGATCCGCGTCTCTCCCGCCACCCTGAGACCATGAACGAAAGACCCATGGACGCGCATCGCACGGTGAAGGTGTCGAAGTACCTCTCCAAGCACCTGCGCCATCAGCCCGAGCGCATCGGCCTCACCCTCGACGAGGCCGGCTGGGTGGAGATCGACACCCTCATCGCCGCGGCGGCGGCCCACGGATTCCGGTTCAGCAGGGCAGAGCTGGACCATGTGGTCGCCACCAACGACAAGCGCCGCTTCGCCGTCGACGGCACCCGGATCCGGGCCAGCCAGGGCCACAGCATCGAGGTGGAGCTGGGCCTGGCCCCGGCCACCCCGCCGGCGTACCTCTACCACGGCACCGTCGCCCGCAACCTGGACGCGATCCGCGCCGAGGGCCTGCGCCCGATGAACCGCCACGACGTGCACCTGTCGGCCGACCGGGAGACCGCCACCCGGGTGGGCGCCCGCCGGGGCCGTCCCGTCGTCCTCTCGGTCGACTCCGGCGCCATGCACCGAGACGGCCATGTCTTCCACGTCAGCGACAACGGCGTCTGGCTGACCCAGGCCGTTCCGCCGCGCTATCTGCGCTTCCAGGAGCCCGGTCACGACGC
Organism: Streptomyces sp. NPDC000983; assembly: GCF_040299205.1. Taxonomy (NCBI): domain Bacteria; kingdom Bacillati; phylum Actinomycetota; class Actinomycetes; order Kitasatosporales; family Streptomycetaceae; genus Streptomyces; species Streptomyces sp. NPDC000983. Next base: position 160,959 of record NZ_JBEPBM010000002.1, read on the forward strand.
GCGGTGACCGTTTCACGTGAAACCCGTACGGCCGCATACGCTCGCCCCATGAGCCTGCGCCTGAGCACCGTGATCCTCCCGTACCGACGCTGGCACGAGGGGAGCCGCCGGACCTGGCAGCAGGCGGAGCAGCTCGGCTTCCACACCGCCTACACCTACGACCACCTCTCCTGGCGCTCCTTCCGGGACGGCCCGTGGTTCGGCGCGCTGCCGACACTGACCGCCGCCGCGGCCGTCACGGAGCAGCTGCGGCTGGGCACCCTGGTCACCTCCCCCAACTTCCGGCACCCGGTGACCCTCGCCAAGGAACTGATCTCGCTCGACGACATCTCCGGCGGCCGGGTCACCCTCGGCATCGGCGCCGGCGGCACCGGCTTCGACGCCACCGCGCTCGGCCAGGAGCCCTGGACCCCGCGCGAGCGGGCGGACCGGTTCGCCGAGTTCGTGCCCCTGCTCGACCGGCTGCTCACCGAGGACACCGTCTCCTACGAGGGCGACTTCTACTCCGCGCACGAGGCCCGCAACATCCCCGGCTGCCTCCAGCGCCCCCGGCTGCCCTTCGCCGTCGCCGCGACCGGCCCCCGCGGACTGCGGCTCGCCGCCCGGCACGGACAGGCCTGGGTGACCACCGGCGACCCGAAGCTGTACGAGGAGGGCACTCCCGAGCAGTCGGTTCAAGCCATTCGCGGGCAGATCGAGAAGCTGGGCGACGCCTGCGCCGCGATCGGCAGGGACGGCGGCGCCATGGACAAGATCCTCCTCACCGGCTTCACCCCGGACCGCGCCCGCCCGCTGGAGTCCCTCACCGCGTTCGTCGACTTCGCTGGGCGCCACCGGGAGCTGGGCTTCACCGAGATCGTGATCCACTGGCCGATCCCCGACTCCGACTTCGCCGCGGACGAGAAGGTCTTCGAGCAGATCGCCACGGAGGCCACGTCCCAGCTCAAGTGAGGCGAGGGTCGTCCCGGACCTGCGCACGGGCCCGTCCCCGCCCCGTCCCCGCCCCGTGGGCGGCCCGGGGAGGGGCGGTTCCTACTCACCTGTGCACACTCCCGCACGGGCGTGCGAGCATATATGCGTGACAATGGCCCGGTGACCTCAGCGACTCGACAGCCCGAGACACCGGCCGCCGCCCTCCCGCCCCGGCTGATCGCCACCGATCTCGACGGCACCCTGCTGCGGGACGACAAGTCCGTCTCCCCCCGCACGGTCGCGGCCCTCGCCGCCGCGGAGGAGGCGGGCGTCGAGGTCTTCTTCGTGACCGGCCGCCCCGCCCGCTGGATGGACGTCGTCAGCGCCCATGTGCACGGCCACGGCCTGGCGATCTGCGGCAACGGCGCCGCGGTGGTCGACCTGCACGGCGGCCCCGGCGCCCACCGCTTCGTGATGGTGCGCGAGCTGCCCCGGGCCAACGCCCTGGACGCGGTACGGCTGCTGCGCGACGCGGCACCCGGCACGGTCTACGCGGTCGAGCAGACCTACGGCTTCCACCAGGAGCCGGACTATCCCAAGCTGCACATGGAGATCCCCGACAGCCTCGCGCCCGCCGAGGAACTCCTGGCCGAGGACGCCCCGCACGCCGACGAGCCGGTCCTCAAGATCCTCGCCTACCACCCCGACCTCGACCCGGACGCCTTCCTCACCCTGGCCCGCCTGGCCATCGGCGGCGGCGCCAACGTCACCCGCTCCAGCCCCAGCGCCCTGCTGGAGATCAGCGGCCCGGACGTCTCCAAGGCGAGCACGCTCGCGCTGTGCTGCGCCGAGCGCGGTATCTCCCACGAGCAGGTCGTCGCCTTCGGTGACATGCCCAACGACGTCGAGATGCTCACCTGGGCCGGACGGTCCTACGCGATGGGCAACGCCCACCCGGACGTGGTCGCCGCGGCCTCCGGGCAGACGGTCGCCAACAACGACGACGGGGTGGCGGTCGTGATCGAGCGACTGCTGGCGGGAGGGGCGTAGCCGGCACCCGGTCCGGCGGGGCGGGCGTCCGCCCGGCTCGGCTGGGCGGGCGTCGGGCATCGGCCCGGCTCGGCGTCCGGTTCAGCCGGATAGGCGTCCGCCCGGTGCGTGAGCGCCCCGCTCATCCCAGGTTCACCTCCCGTGCCGCCAGCCACGCCTCCGGGTCCACCGCCGACCCCGACTCCGGTGTGACCCGCACCTCGAAGTGCAGGTGCGGTCCGGTGGAGTTGCCGCTGGTGCCGGACTGGCCGATCCACTGTCCGGTGCCCACCCGCTCGCCCTGGTCGACGGCGACGGCGGCGAGATGGGCGTACTGCGTGTAGTAGCCGCCCGCGTGCTCCACCACCACCTCGACGCCGAAGGGGCCTCCGCAGGAGACCCGTGCCACCCGTCCCGCGCCGACCGACCGCACCGGGGTGCCGATCGGCACCGCGAAGTCCTGCCCGGTGTGCCGGCGCGCCCAGCGTGCGCCGCCGCTGCCGTAGGACGCGGACAGCTCGTACGTCTCCACGGGCGCCACCCAGGGCGTGGTGAACTGCGAGGGCGGCTGGTCCAGCCGTACCGCGCCGCGGCACGAGCCGGCCGCCACGGCCGCGTCGGCGCGGCCCTGCAACTGCCAACGGGCCTCTTCGAGCTTGCCCTCGATGTCCTTCTTCAGGACCGCGAGTTCGGTGCTGCGCCGGTCCAGCTCCCGCCAGGTCGCCGCGGCCTTCTCCTCGTCGGCGGCGAGCCGCGCCTCGGCCCGGCGGCTCTTCTCGATGGCGTTGTTGACGGCCAGGTTGGTCCGCGAGAGGACGTGCTGGCCGCGCATCAGCTCCTCCGGGCTCCTGGCGAGGATGATCTGCGCGGTGACCGGCATGCCGCCGCCGTCGCGGTACTGGGAGCGGGCGATGCGGCCCAGGTCCTCGTGGAGGACGCCGATCTCCTGGCGCTGGCGCTCCAGCAGCGCCTCGGCCCGCTGGGCCCGCGCCCGCTGCGTGTCCGCCTCCCGGCGCCCGGCCTCGTACCGCGCCGTGGCGAGCGCCGCGTCCTCGTACAGCCGGGCCACCTCGGCGCTGAGCCCGGAGTCGTCGATCGTGTCGGCGGCGTCGGTGGGCCGGGCCGCGAGGACGGCGAAGGCGCACAGCAGGGCCGGAACGAGCAGCGGGTGACGCCGATATGAACGCATGTCAGCGATCGTGGCCCGCACCCGTGCGCCCGGTCCTGTTCAAGGCGTACGCCCGGGGGAACGGTTGGCCCGGACGGGCGAGGCCGGCCCGGCGAAGCGGGCGCCCGGCGGGGGCCCGCCCAGGGCCTGTCGTCACATTCCCGACGTCGCCCGAAGGGCGGCGCAGCGGCGTCAGGCCCTAGACCGCCGACACCAGCAGGTCCGCCTCCGCCTCGCGTTCCGACATCGCCCGCAACGGGCCTTCCACGGCCGTGAGTTCCGCGTACGAGCCGTGCTGGACCACTCGTCCCGCGTCGAGGACGACGACCTCGTCGACCGCTTCGAGACCGGCGAGGCGGTGCGTGATGAGCAGGGTCGTACGGCCCTCGGTGGCCGCCAGCAGATCGGCGGTGAGGGCGTCGGCGGTGGGCAGGTCGAGGTGTTCGGCGGGCTCGTCGAGGACGAGCACGGGGAAGTCGGCGAGCAGCGCGCGGGCCAGCGCCAGCCGCTGCCGCTGGCCGCCCGAGAGCCGGGCCCCGTGCTCACCGACCAGCGTGTCGAGCCCGTCGGGCAGGCTGTCGGCCCAGTCCAGCAGCCGGGCCCGGCCGAGCGCGTCGCGCAGTTCGTCCTCGGTGGCGTCCTTCCTCGCCAGGAGCAGGTTCTCGCGCACCGAGCTGTCGAAGAGGTGCGCGTCCTGGGCGCACAGCCCCACCAGCCGCCGTACGTCGTCGCCGGTCACGGCGTACGCGTCGACGCCGCCGAGCGTGTACGCGCCCGCCCCTGCGTCCAGGAACCGCAGCAGCACCTGGGCCAGGGTCGTCTTGCCCGAGCCGGACGGTCCCACCACGGCGATCCGGCGGCCCCGGGCCAGGGTCAGGTCGACGCCGGTGAGCGCGTCCCGGTCCTGGCCCGCGTGGCGGGCGGTGAGGCCCTTGAGCACGACCGGGAACGGCGTCACGGGCGCCTGCCGGGGCCGCTGCGGCTCCCGTACGGGCTCCGGGGCGTCCAGCACCTCGAAGACCCGCTCGGCGCTTCGGCGCACCCGCTGGCGGTACTGGACGGCGAGCGGCAGCCCGAGGACGGCCTCGAAGGCGGCGAGCGGGGTGAGGACGACGACGGCCACGGCGACCCCGCTCAGCCGTCCGTCGGCGACGCCCTGGGCGGCCACGAGGGCGGTGGCGGCGACCGTCAGACCCGAGATCAGCGCGGTGAGTCCGTCGCCGAGCGCGGTGGCCGTGGCGGCGCGCGAGGCGATCCGGGTGAGCGTCCCGTCGGCGCGCCGCGCTTCGGCGGTACGGGCGGGCAGGGCTCCGGCGACGGTCAGTTCGGCGGTTCCGGTGAGCAGATCCGTCACCCGGGTCGCCAGGACGCCCCGGGCGGGGGCCAGCCTGCGCTCCGCGCGCCGGGCGACGGCGCCGGTGAGGAGCGGGACGCCTACGCCGGCGGCCAGCAGGCCCGCGGCGAGCACCGCGCCGGCCTCCGGCAGCAGCCAGGCCGTGAAACCGACGGAGACCGCCGACACGGCGGCCGCGGCACCGGCGGGGAGCAGCCAGCGCAGCCAGTAGTCCTGGAGCGCGTCCACGTCGGCGACGAGCCGCGACAGCAGGTCGCCGCGCCGGGTCGTGCGCAGTCCGGCGGGCGCCAGCCGCTCCAGGCGCCGGTACACGGCGACCCGGGTGTCGGCGAGCATCCGCAGTACGGCGTCGTGCGACACGAGCCGCTCCGCGTACCGGAAGACGGCGCGGCCGATGCCGAAGGCGCGCGTCGCCGTGACGGCCATCATCAGGTAGAGAACGGGCGGCTGTTGGGACGCCCGCGAGATCAGCCAGCCCGAGGTGGCCATCAGTCCGACCGCGCTGCCGAGGGCCAGCGCGGCGAGCAGCAGCGCGAGGGCGAGACGGCCCCGGCGGGCGCCGGACAGGGCCCGGACGCGCGCGAGGACACCGCCACGGCTCCCCGCGCCGGCCTCGGCACCCGGTTCGGCGCCCGGCTCGGCACCTGCCACCCCGACGACCTCCTCGACCGCCGGCTCGACACCCCGCCCCGCGGCCGCCGCGGAGGTCTGAGCGGTGACGGCGGATTGCGCCCCGGCCCGCCCGGGAGCCGCACCCGGCTCCGTCGGCCGCTCCGGGTCCTGCGCCAGCCGCACCACGCGGTCGGCGATGCCCAGCAGGGCGGGCCGGTGCACCACCAGGAGCACCGTCCGGCCCACGGCCAGCCGCCGTACCGCCGCGACGACCTCGGCCTCGGTCTCCCCGTCCAGCGCGGCGGTCGGCTCGTCGAGCAGCAGCACCGGCCGGTCGGCGAGGAAGGCCCGGGCGAGCGCGAGGCGCTGCCGCTGCCCGGCGGACAGCCCCGCGCCGTCCTCCCCGAGCACCGTGTCCGCGCCCTCGGGGAGCGCGGCCACGAACTCCATGGCTCCGGCGTCCCGCAGGGCCCGTGCCACGGCGGTGTCGTCGGCGTCGGGCCGGGCCAGGCGGACGTTCTCGGTGATCGTCCCCGCGAACAGGTGCGGCCGCTGCGGCACCCACGCGATCCGCGACCGCCACTGCTGGAGATCCAGTCCGGCGAGATCGGCACCGCCGACCCGCACCCGCCCCTCGGCGGGCCGCACGAAGCCCAGCAGGACGTTCAGCAGCGTCGACTTGCCCGCGCCGCTCGGCCCGACGAGCGCCACGGTCTCCCCGGGCTCGACGGTGAAGGACACGTCCGAGACGGCGTCACCGGACCGGCCGGGGTAGCGCACGGTCACGCCCTCGAAGGCCAGTCCGCCCGAGGGGACGTCCGCGCTGCCGGAGGCCGGAGCCGGCGTCTCCAGTACGGCGAAGATCTCCTCGGCCGCCGCCAGCCCCTCGGCCGCCGCGTGGTACTGCGCTCCCACCTGGCGCAGCGGCAGATACGCCTCGGGCGCGAGCACGAGGACGACCAGACCGATGTACAGGTCCATCTCGCCGTGGACCAGCCGCATGCCGATCGTCACGGCGACCAGCGCCACCGAGATCGTGGCCAGCAGCTCCAGGGCGAAGGAGGAAAGGAAGGCGATCCGCAGGGTCCGCATCGTCGCCTGCCGGTACTCGCCGGTGATCCGCCGGATCGAGTCGGCCTGTGCCTTGGCCCGGCCGAACACCTTCAGCGTGGGCAGTCCGGCGACCACGTCCAGGAAGTGCCCGGACAGCCGGGACAGCAGCCGCCACTGACGGTCCGTCCGCGCCTGGGTGGCCCAGCCGATCAGCATCATGAAGACCGGGATCAGGGGGAGCGTGCCGACGATGATGGCCGCCGACACCCAGTCCTCGGTGACGATCCGCGCGAGCACCGCCACCGGCACCACGACCGCGAGCCCCAGCTGGGGCAGATAGCGGGAGAAGTAGTCGTCGAGGGCGTCGACACCGCGCGTGGCGAGCGCCACCAGCGATCCCGTCCGCTGTCCGCCGAGCCACCCCGGGCCCAGCTCGGCGGCGCGGTCCAGCAGCCGTCCCCGCAGCTCCGACTTGACCGCCGCGCTCGCCCGGTGGGCGGCCAGCTCGGTCAGCCAGGCCACCACGGCCCGGCCGACCGCGACGGCCGCCAACAGCAGCAGGGGAGTGCGCAGTTCGAAGACGGACATGCCGTGCTGGAAGGCGCCCACCACCGCCTCGGCGATGAGCATCGCCTGGGCGATGACGAGCAGGGCCCCCACTACTCCGAGGCCGACCACCACCACCAGGAAGAACCGGGTGGCGCGGGCGTACCGGAGCAGGCGCGGATCGATTGGTTTCACGTGAAACACACCTCAATGCCCAGATTCAGTGCACGGCTTCGGGCGTACGGCTCAGTGCGCGGATTCGGCGATGTGCTGCGTACCGATGCGCTTGCGGAACACCCAGTAGGTCCAGCTCTGGTAGAGCAGGACGATCGGCGTGGCGATCGCCGCGCACCACGTCATGATCTTCAGGGTGTACGGGCTGGACGAGGCGTTGGTGACCGTGAGGCTCCACTCCTCGTTCAGCGACGACGGCATGACGTTCGGGAAGAGCGTCAGGAAGAGCATCGCCACGGCGGCCACGATGGTCACACCGGACAGGGCGAACGCCCAGCCCTCACGCCCGCCCTGGTTGGCCACCAGCGCGGCCACCAGCGCGGCCACGGCCACCACGAGTGCGACCAGGCTCTGCCCGTCACCGTTCTCGACCTGGGTCCACAGCAGGAAGACCAGCGCGAGCACGGCCGTGACGAGACCGACCTGGAGCGCCAGTTTCCGCGCCCGCTCCCGGATGTCGCCGACCGTCTTGAGCGCCACGAACACCGCGCCGTGGAAGGTGAACAGCGTCAGGGTCACCAGCCCGCCGACGACGGCGTACGGGTTGAGCAGGTCCCAGACGTTCCCGACGTACTCGAAGTCGGCGTCGATCTTCACGCCGCGCACGATGTTGCCGAAGGCCACGCCCCACAGGAACGCCGGGATCAGCGAGGACCAGAAGATCGCGGTCTCCCAGTTGCGCTGCCACTTCTCCTCCGGCCGCTTGGCCCGGTACTCGAAGGCCACGCCCCGCACGATCAGCGAGACCAGGATGATCAGCAGCGGCAGGTAGAAGCCGGAGAACAGGGTGGCGTACCACTCCGGGAAGGCGGCGAAGGTGGCGCCGCCCGCGGTGAGCAGCCACACCTCGTTGCCGTCCCAGACCGGGCCGATGGTGTTGATCAGTACGCGCTTCTCGGGCCGGTCGCGGGCCAGCAGCCTGGTGAGGATGCCGACCCCGAAGTCGAAGCCCTCCAGGAAGAAGTAGCCGGTCCACAGGACGGCGATCAGGACGAACCAGACGTCGTGCAGTTCCATGACTGTGCAGCTCCCTCGGCCTAGTACGAGAAGGCCATCGGCTTGTCGGCGTCACGGGAGTCGCCGCCGATCTTCGTGGGCGGGTTGAGGTCGGCCTCGGTGAGCTCGGGCGGGCCGGCCTTGACGTACTTGGCGAGCAGCTTGACCTCGATCACGGCGAGGATCGCGTAGAGCGCGGTGAAGACGATCATCGAGGTGAGCACCTCGGCCTGGGAGACACCGGGGGAGACCGCGTCCCGGGTGCGCAGCACGCCGTAGACGACCCACGGCTGGCGGCCCATCTCGGTGAAGATCCAGCCCCAGGAGTTGGCGGCCAGCGGGAAGACCATGGTCCAGATCGCGATGCGCCAGTACCACTTGGAGAGCCCCGGACCGAGCGTCTTCTTGTGGAACAGGACCAGGTTCGGCACCTCGTCCTCACCGGTCCTGAGCGCCTGTGGCAGCAGGAACTTCTTCCGGGTCAGCCACAGTCCGAGCAGACCGATCGCGAACGAGGTCATGCCGAAGCCGATCATCCAGCGGAAGCCCCAGTAGGCGACCGGGATGTTGGGCCGGTAGTCGCCGGGCCCGTACTTCTCCTGCTCGGCCTCGTTGACGTCGTTGATTCCCGGGACGAAGGAGCTGAAGTCGTCCTTGGCCAGGAAGGACAGCAGGCCCGGGATCTCTATGGCGACCTTGTTGTGGCCCTCGTCGACGTCGCCGTAGGCGAAGATCGAGAAGGGCGCCGGCGCCTCGCCGTCCCACAGCGCCTCGGCGGCGGCCATCTTCATCGGCTGCTGCTCGTACATGATCTTGCCGAGCGTGTCGCCGCTGACCGCGGTGAGCAGGCCGCCGACGGCGAGGGTGACCAGGCCGAGGCGGAGCGAGGTCCTCATCACGGGGACGTGCCTCTTGCGCCGCAGGTGGAAGGCGGCGATGCCGGCCATGAAGGCGCCACCGGTGAGGACGGCCGCGGAGAGGGTGTGGAAGGCCTGGGCCAGTGCGGTGTTCTGGGTCAGGACCTGCCAGAAGTCGGTGAGTTCGGCCCGGCCCCGCTCCTCGTTGATCCGGTAGCCGACCGGGTGCTGCATCCACGAGTTGGCGGCGAGGATGAAGTAGGCCGACAGGACCGTGCCGATCGACACCATCCAGATGCAGGCGAGGTGGATCTTCTTCGGCAGCTTGTCCCAGCCGAAGATCCACAGCCCGATGAAGGTGGACTCGAAGAAGAAGGCGATCAGGGCCTCGAAGGCGAGCGGAGCGCCGAAGATGTCGCCGACGAAGCGCGAGTAGTCGGACCAGTTCATGCCGAACTGGAACTCCTGCACGATGCCGGTGACGACACCCATCGCGATATTGATCAGGAAGAGCTTGCCCCAGAACTTGGTGGCCCTGAGGTACTTCTCGTTCTCCGTGCGCACCCAGGCGGTCTGCAGTCCCGCGGTGAGCGCGGCGAGCGAGATCGTCAGAGGGACGAACAGGAAGTGGTAGACGGTGGTGATACCGAACTGCCATCGCGCCAGGGTCTCGGGCGCCAAAGCCAGGTCCACGTCGTCAGTCTCCTTACATCGCCGTGATCACAGCGGCAGTTTGCCCCTTATGTCGCACGCATCATGGGATCAACCCGGACACGCTTGTGAACGCGTTCACATTCACAAGCAATTATGACGTACGGATTATCGAAGCTCGAAGGGGGGTCCCGCTTGGGCCGTTCGGCACCCCTACCGACGGCGGCGGCACCCTCGCCTCCGAGGGCGGCGGCCCTCGCCCCGGAGGCCGCACCGGCGCCTCGCCCGCCCGCTGAACGCCGTCGGGCCCCCGCGGAGAGGTCCGCGGGGGCCCGACGTCCTGACCAGGTGCGCTCAGAGGTCCTTGCGGAACGCCTCCGCCACCTTCAGGAAGATGTCGTTCGCCTCGGTCTCACCGATCGTGACCCGCACGCCCTCGCCCGCGAACGGCCGGACCACCACACCGTGCTCCTCGCAGGAGGCCGCGAACCCGGCCGTGCGCTCCCCCAGCCGCAGCCACACGAAGTTGGCCTGGCTCTCGGGCACCGTCCAGCCCTGGGCGCGCAGCGCGTCGGCCACCCGCTTGCGCTCGCAGACCAGCGAGCCGACCCGGCCGAGCAGTTCGTCCTCGGCCCGCAGCGAGGCCACGGCCGCGTCCTGCGCCAGCTGGCTCACACCGAAGGGCACCGCGGTCTTGCGCAGCGCCGCCGCGACGGGCTCGTGGGCGATCGCGAAGCCGACCCGGAGCCCGGCGAGGCCGTACGCCTTGGAGAAGGTGCGCAGCACGCAGACGTTCGGCCGGTCGCGGTAGATCTCCACGCCGTCCGGCACCTCGGGGTCACGGATGAACTCGCGGTAGGCCTCGTCCAGCACCACCAGCACATCGCTCGGCACCCGGTCCAGGAACCGCTCCAGCTCGGGCCGCTTCACGACCGTGCCGGTGGGGTTGTTCGGGTTGCAGACGAAGATCAGCCGGGTCCGGTCGGTGATGGCGTCGGCCATCGCGTCCAGGTCGTGCACATCGCCCTCGGTCAGCGGGACCCGGACCGAGGTCGCGCCGCTGATCTGCGTGATGATCGGGTAGGCCTCGAAGGACCGCCAGGCGTACATGACCTCGTCGCCGGGGCCCGCGGTGGCCTGGATCAGCTGCTGGGCCACGCCCACCGAGCCGGTGCCGGTGGCCAGGTGGGTGAGCGGGACGCCGAAGCGCTCGGAGAGCTCGTTCATCAGGCCGGTGCAGGCCATGTCCGGGTAGCGGTTGAAGGCGGAGGCCGCCGCCGTCACGCTCTCCATCACGCCCGGCAGCGGCGGATAGGGGTTCTCGTTGGAGGAGAGCTTGTAGGCGACCGGGCCGCCGGCCGCGGCCGGCTTGCCCGGCTTGTAGGTGGGGATACCCTCCAGCTCGGCGCGCAGCTTGGGGCTCGTCTCGCTCACCGCAGTCCTCCTCGCGACCACCGGCGGTCCGTCGTCACCACCGGCTTCCAATGCTTCTCACCTTATGAGGATTCGGCTCGGCTGCGTACAGGTGAGAGCGGACCACATCCGTCACACCGGCATCAGGGGCATCACACCGCGAACGTGTACGAATCGGGGGCGCGTCACACATATATCTATGCGCCGGTGGCTCGCGCCGTGGCGCGCATCGCTCGTGAAGGTGAGTTGAGACCTCTTCGAAACATCGAGACCTCGCCAGGTGTGCGCACTCCGACAAGTCACGTATCACTATGCAAGCGCTCAACTCCCTTGCAATCCAATGCGTTTGACGTTTGATGACCATGCAGAAACGTGCCTGTCAACCGCTGCATATGCGTCCGCACTACCCCACCGCATGAGCCCTACTATCGGCTCGCCATGACAGCAGCAGGGAAGCACCAGGTGAGCCGCGCGGAGACCGCCCGCCGGGGCAACCGGCCGGGCCGGGCAGGCATCAGAGACGTCGCCGCCGCCGCCGGGGTCTCCATCACGACCGTCTCAGACGCCCTCAACGGGAAGGGCAGACTCCCCGACGCCACCCGGCGTCACGTCCGCGAGGTCGCCGACCGGCTGGGCTATCGCCCGTCCGCCGCGGCCCGGACCCTCCGCACCGGCAAGTCGGGGCTCATCGGCCTGACCGTGACGACGTACGGGGATGAACCTTTCACCTTCACCGAGTTCGCGTACTTCGCCGAGATGGCCCGCGCCGCCACCTCCGCGGCGCTGGCCCGCGGCTACGCCCTGGTCATCCTGCCGGCGACCTCGCGCCACGACGTGTGGTCGAACGTCGCCCTGGACGGCACGGTCGTGATCGACCCGTCCGACCAGGACCCGGTCGTCAGCGAACTGGTCCGCCAGGGCCTGCCGGTCGTCTCCGACGGCCGCCCCGCCGGATCGCTCCCGGTCACCGCCTGGGTCGACAACGACCACGAGGCCGCCGTCCTCGGCATCCTCGACCATCTCGCGGACGCCGGCGCCCGCCGGATCGGCCTGCTGACGGGGACGACGACGGACACGTACACCCATCTGTCCACCACCGCCTACCTCCGCTGGTGCGAGCGGGTCGGCCAGGACCCGGTGTACGAGGCGTACCCGGCCCACGACCCGTGCGCGGGCGCCGTCGCCGCCGACCGGCTGCTCGCCCGCCCCGACCGCCCGGACGCCGTCTACGGCCTGTTCGACCCCAATGGGACCGATCTGCTCGCCGCCGCCCGCCGCTACGGACTGCGGGTCCCCGAGGACCTCCTGCTCGTCTGCTGCAGCGAGTCGACCGTCTACGCCAACACCGAGCCGCCCATCACGACGCTCTCGCTCAAACCACGCCGGATCGGCACGGCGGTGGTGCAACTCCTCATCGACGCGATCGAGGGGGTCGAATCGGACCAACCGGTCGAGCAGGTGATACCGACCGAGCTGATCGTCCGTACCTCTTCCCAGCGACGCCTGCCGCGTACGACCGTCAGTCCGCCCCGGTCGCCCGAGGAACAGTAGAAACCGAGCGGACAGCGGACGGCCCAAGCCCTGCCCAACCGGGGCGAAAGCCGCGGTGAACCGGAGCCCCGTTCTGATTCACCACCCCTGGGTCATCACACGGCGCGATCTGCATTCCTATGATGGGCCCACGACACCGCGGGCCGCTGCGACCAGGCAGTCCGACGCGGTGCAGATGCGGCGCGATGGTGGAGGGGTCTGATGACTCAGGGGGCCGGTCAGGGACCCGAGGTGGAGCGGACGGCGACGTTGCGCGACTTCCGGGTGCCCGCGTACGTCCACGAGACCGGTCCGTACGCCCAGAGCACGCATCCCGGGGACGTGGTCCCGCCCGCCGAGCGGTCCTACCCCGAGGGGTACACGCCGACCCAGCGGGACCTGCCGGTCATCAACCGCGGTGACACGCTCCAGGTGACCGTCGAACCGGCGGCGGCGCCCCTGGCGCAGCAGGGCGACGGTCCCGGTCCGCTGTTCGTCGTCGGGGACGTGCACGGCTACCTCGACGAACTGACGGCCGCCCTGCGGCACCGGGGTCTGATCGACGCCGCGGGCAGCTGGTGCGCGGGCACCGCCCGGCTGTGGTTCCTCGGCGACTTCACCGACCGCGGCCCGGACGGCATCGGCGTCATCGACCTCGTGATGCGGCTGTCGGCCGAGGCCGCCGCGGCCGGCGGCTACTGCAAGGCCCTCATGGGCAACCACGAGCTGCTGCTGATCGGCGCCAAGCGGTTCTCCGACACCCCCGTCAACTCCGGCGCCGGCACGGCAACCTTCCAGGCCGCCTGGCTGCTCAACGGCGGACAGAAGACCGACATGGACCGGCTCCAGGACCACCACCTGCAGTGGATGTCCCGCCTGGACGCCATGGAGGAGGTCGACGGGCACCTGCTCGTCCACTCCGACACCACCGCCTACCTCGACTACGGCCGCTCGATCGAAGAGGTCAACGACACCGTCCGCGAGACCCTCACCCGCAACGACGCCGACGAATGCTGGGACCTGTTCCGCAAGTTCACCCGGCGCTTCTCCTTCCGCGACGAGGGCGGCTCCGACGCCGTACGCTCCCTGCTCGATACGTACGGCGGCACCCGGATCGTTCACGGCCACAGCCCGATCCCCTACCTGCTGGGCGAAGTCGGCTCCGAGGAGGGCGAGGACAGCGGCGGCCCCGTGGTCGAGGGACCGCACGTCTACGCCGACGGGCTGGCCATCGCGATGGACGGCGGTGTGACCATGGCCGGAAAACTGCTGGTCCAGCAACTCCCCCTCGGCAACTGACCGTTCCCGGGGGCCCTCGTACCCCGGGAACGCGGCGGCCGCGGACGGCACAGCCCGGCGGGCAATTTCTGGAAACCCCCTGTCACCGTGTGCCGTCGCCGCTCTACCATCGGCTTATCCGTAGCAGGCTCCCCTCCGTTTCTGCCCGACGGCTCGTTGCCATGCGAGCCCCAAGCCCTACGGAGCATCGGGGGATGCACATGAACAGCGTTCCGCAGCACCTGTACAGCGAGGACCGCCAGGAGTACGAGCGGATCCTCGACGAGGCGCTGCGCTCCGCGCCAACCCGCCCGGAACTGGCCGCTGTCGGACAGCGGCTCAACTCAGAACAGCTGCGCACCATGGCGCTCAACGCCACCGCGATCATCACGGCGGCCGCGGCGACCGAGTACCAGCACTACGTGAAGGTCCGCGAGGAACTGCGCCATCCGGCGCCGTCCACCCCGTCGTCCGCCCGCGACACCGGCTCCAGCGAGTCGGGCTCGAGCGCGATGGGGCTCGCCGCCACCATGAGCGAGGCCGCCGAACCCGCCGGCGCGGGCGTCGTCGCCGTCGCGGCCGTGCTCACCCCCGTCCTCGCCGGAATCGCCGCGGCGATCTTCCTGCTCGTCGGCTACATCCTGAAAATGCTCAGCCCCGAGCCGGCGTTCGCCCAGACGATGCTCACCGCCGGGTGGGTGTTCGGCGCCGTGACGGCGGCCGCGATCCTCGTCGCCGCCGTCGGACTGCTGCTCACCGCCCTGCGCAACAGGCCGGCACTCGACACCGGCCCCTACGGGGAGTCGGGCGGCGAGGTGGCACGGGCCAGGGAAGTCTGGCGCGAAGCCCTGCTGGAACGCGGCATCCTGCCGTTCCTGCGGGATGCGCTGGCCGATCCCGGCACCGCCGCCGCCCTGCACCGCACGGCACCCACGGCGCCCACCAGCCGTATCCCGAACCTCGGTTACGACCGGCCCGGCTTCAGCAGCCCCGGCGGGGTCCCCTCGTCGGACCAGCGCCCGAGTTTCACCAGCCCGGACTACACCAGCCCGGATTTCGGGGGCCCGGAGCACCAGCCGGAGTGACCCTGGGCCCCTTCGGCTTGCGCCCCCGCAGCGGGGAGCGCAAGCCGACCGTCCGGGACACCGCCGCGCCTACGACGGATTCGGTAGGCCCGGCGCCACCGGCGCGGTAGATCCCGTGCGCTGCTTCGGACGCGGCTCGCTCAGAGGATGCCCGCTCCGCGTGCGGCCGCCGTCCACTGCGGGAACTCCGACAGCAGACGGTCGTAGAGCTCCTGGTCGGGCACGGTGCTGATGTCGTCCACCGCGAAGAAGCCCGTGTTGTCGACGCGGCGGCCGGCGAGGGTGTCGAGGCGCTCCAGCACGCCGTAGTTGGACTTGCCGAGGCCGACGAACTGCCAGAAGATCGGCTCGTCGACGGCCTCCCTGAGCTCCTTCTCGATCTGGGCGTTGCGGTAGATGCCGCCGTCGGAGAAGAACAGCACCAGGGTGGGTGCGGTGACCGGGGTCTGGCGGACGTAGGCGCGGACCTCGGCGATCACCTTCTGTTCCTCGTTCTGGATGCCGACCGAGCGCATGTCGACCTGGCTGTCGTCCAGCCCTTTCTTCCGCTTCTTGCCCCCGAAGAGGCTGAGCTCCCCGCACCGTACGTGCAGCCGCGTCCACTCCGGCAGTTCGCCGATCCGGAAGTCGGGCAGCCGGGCCGGGTTCGAGGCGAACGTCCAGGCCTGCATGTCACCGTCGTCGTCCAACTGCGCCGCGACCGCGGCCATCCGCTCCACGACGTCGGCGACGACGCCCCGGGTGTACAGGAACGACATGGAGCCGGAGGCGTCCAGGACGAGGATGACGCGGGCGGTGATACCGGTCGCGCCGTGCTTGGTGAGGCTGACCGCCACCTGCTGCTTGCGCAGGTCCAGACGCTTGCGCATGTCCACCGGGAGGTGTTCCTCGCCCTTGGTGAGACTGTGCGCGCCCGCCGGAGGCGCGGCCTGCGGCGCGGGCTGGGCGGGTGGCGCGGGTGGCGCGGGCCGGGGCGGCTGTACCGCGACGGGAGGTGCCCCGAGCGGCGCGGGGGATACGGGCTGCGGTGCGGGGGCGTCAGCGGCGTCCTCCGCGTCGACGGTGATCCCGAAGTCCGTGGCGAGGCCCGCGAGACCGGACGCGTATCCCTGTCCCACCGCCCGGAACTTCCACTTCCCCTGGCGCAGGTACAGCTCGCCGCCGATGAACGCGGTCTCGGTCCCGGCCTCCATGACGAAGTGCGCGATCTCGGCCCGGGTCCGCTCGTCGACCACCCGCAGGACCAGGCCCGGGACCTGCCCGAACGTCCCACCGTCCGCCGAGGCGCACAGCACGATCCGCTCGATGGCCGGCTCCAGCGCCCCGAGTTCCACCGTGACGCTGTCGATGGTCGTGCCCGCACCGCGCTGCTTGCCCAGATGACTCACGGCCTTCGAGGCGTGGTGCGGCTGGTTGTAGAAGACGAAGTCCCCGTCGTCGCGCACCCGTCCCGCCCCGGTGAGCAGCAGCGCCGAGGCGTCCACGTCCGGCACCCCCGGCCCTTCGGACCAGGTCAGCTCCACGCGCACGACCGCGGCATCCACGGAAAGGTTGGCGCCCTTGCTCAGTGCAGTCATGGGATCAGTGTGCCTACTGATCAGGCACCCCCGGAAGAGCTCCGGTGACCGGCCGAGGGGCGTGTTGTTTCACGTGAAACGTCACCGCCGGGTCGGCCGTTTCGGCCACCCCGGCTCGATGCGCCATGTCAGGCCAGTGGTCTACGACTTGGAGAGGTGTCTTTACACACCCCACGCATGCAAACCCAACTTTTGGCAAAGCGACTCACGGCTGTGTTAGGTTCTATGCGCGTTGAACACCCGGACAGACCAACCGGGTTAAGACGTCAGGACCCCACATTCACTGCCCACTCATGCGGCCTGACCAGCCGTCGGCAGTTCTCCGTGGTGCGTCCGAGAAGTTATCGGGGGAAGAAGTCCGGGGGGACCCTTTCGGTTTCCACGCCTGTCCAGGTCGCCCACACGGGCTTCCTCCCCTTGCGATAGAACGCAAGGGAGATTTTACATGACGCGCAATACATTGCGTATGGCTGCTGTTTCGGCTATGGCCGCGGTGACTTTCGGTACTGGTGCCGGTCTGGCGCAGGCCTCGGAGGCGACCCAGGCCCGTACGGCGGCTGCCGCCGAGGTGACCATGTCCGCGGCTGACGCCCGCGCCCTCCTGGCCAATCCGGCCGTGAAGGCCGAACTGACGGCGAAGGAAGTGCAGTCGGTGCGCGCCGTGGCGAACGGCACCGCCACCGAGCGCCAGACCCGTGGTGTCGTCGGCAGTGCCGCCAAGGCCCTCTTCAACCTCATGAAGAAGCACGGCGGCAAGCTCTACGACGACGCGATCAAGGCGGCCAAGGGCGGCTGGGGCAAGTTCCGTTCGTACATGGACGGCCTGGCCTGGTACCACCCGGTTCGCATCGCCTGGGTCGCGGCCGGCGCCGAGGCCCAGTACCAGCTGTACAGCTACATCCGCAGCCTCTTCTAGTGGCCGCAGGTGCTCGGGCGCCGGGCGTGGCCCGGCGCCCGGGCACCTTCCGCCGGCACGCGCATGCGTGTCGCGTCATCCCGTCCGACCCCGGCCCATTCCGAGGGAGAACCCATGCACTCCGCTCCCGAAGCACCCTCCGCCCTGAAGACCCTCTGGGCTTCGCCTTTCTGCTTCATCGCGGCGGCTTTCGTCGCGTTCAACATGATCGGGCACAGCAAGGCGGGCTGGGCCCTGATGGCCGCCGGACTTCTCGGACCTCTCGCGGCCCTCGTCTGGGGCGCGGCGCGGCGCGAACGGCCCGACTCATTCGTGATCGTCCCGCTGGGAGCGATGGTCCTGTTCACCGTGCTCTTCGGGATCAATGAAGGATTTCCCTGGGCCTGATGTCTCCGTCAGGGAGGCCCGGAAGGACATGTCGTGAGGGCGGTCACATCTGCGGACAGTGGCCGACGGATGCGGCACGCCGGCCCGGCGCGCGGCGACATGCCGCAACTGATGGGTACTGGCTTCCGTTCATGTCGGGCGGGGCGATGCACACCAAGGCATGAGGGTTTGCACACCAGGAAACTTGATTCGCAAAAGCAATTTCCGGGTCAAGGGTCTCGCCTCGGGCGGCTCCGGTGGTCCACTCCGTGTGATCCGGGCCGCGGTCGCCACCGGAGTCACGGGAGGGGGCCCGCCTCGTCGAACGCGGGCCCCCTTCCGTGACTGCTGGTGGTGGCTCAGTCGGCCAGCGGGAGATACACGCGATTGCCGAGAGACGCGAACTCCCTCGACTTCTCCAGCATCCCGGCCCGGACCTCCTCGGGCGTCGCCCCGGCCTCACCGCCGAACTGCTCCGTGATGCTCCTGCTGATCTTCATCGAACAGAACTTCGGCCCGCACATGGAGCAGAAGTGGGCCGTCTTGGCGGGCTCCGCCGGGAGGGTCTCGTCGTGGAACTCCCGGGCCGTGTCCGGGTCGAGGGCCAGGTTGAACTGGTCCTCCCAGCGGAACTCGAAGCGGGCGTCGGACAGGGCGTCGTCCCAGTCCTGGGCACCGGGGTGGCCCTTGGCGAGGTCCGCGGCATGAGCGGCGATCTTGTAGGTGATGACGCCGGTCTTGACGTCGTCGCGGTTGGGCAGGCCCAGGTGCTCCTTGGGCGTGACGTAGCAGAGCATCGCCGTGCCCCACCAGGCGATCATCGCGGCGCCGATGCCCGAGGTGATGTGGTCGTAGGCCGGCGCCACATCCGTCGTCAGCGGGCCGAGCGTGTAGAACGGGGCCTCCTCGCAGATCTCCTGCTGAAGGTCGATGTTCTCCTTGATCTTGTGCATGGGGACGTGCCCCGGGCCTTCGATCATGGTCTGGACGTGGTGCCGCTTCGCGATCCGGTTGAGTTCCCCGAGCGTCCTCAACTCCGCGAACTGCGCCTCGTCGTTGGCGTCCGCGATCGACCCGGGCCGCAGCCCGTCACCGAGTGAGTAGGTGACGTCGTAGGCGGCGAGGATCTCGCAGAGTTCCTCGAAGTTCTCGTACAGGAAGCTCTCCTTGTGGTGCGCGAGGCACCACGCGGCCATGATCGAGCCGCCGCGCGAGACGATGCCGGTCTTGCGGTTCGCGGTCAGCGGCACGTACGGCAGCCGGACACCCGCGTGGACGGTCATGTAGTCCACGCCCTGCTCGGCCTGCTCGATGACCGTGTCCTTGTAGATCTCCCAGGTCAGTTCCTCGGCCTTGCCGTCGACCTTCTCCAGCGCCTGGTAGAGCGGCACCGTGCCGATGGGGACGGGGGAGTTGCGCAGCACCCATTCCCGGGTGGTGTGGATGTTGCGGCCGGTGGAGAGGTCCATGACCGTGTCGGCGCCCCAACGGGTCGCCCAGGTCATCTTCTCCACCTCCTCCTCGATGGAGGAAGTCACCGCGGAGTTGCCAATGTTGGCGTTGACCTTCACCAGGAACCGCTTGCCGATGATCATCGGCTCGATCTCCGGGTGGTTGACGTTCGCGGGCAGCACGGCCCGCCCGGCCGCGATCTCCTCGCGGACCACCTCGGGCGAGACGTTCTCCCGGATGGCCACGTACTCCATCTCGGGCGTGACCTCGCCCCGGCGCGCATAGGCGAGTTGAGTGACGGCCCGGCCGTCCCGTCCCCGGCGGGGCTGGCGCGGCCGGCCGGGGAAGACCGCGTCGAGGTTGCGCAGTCCACCGCGCGGAGCCGTGTGCTTGATCCCGTCGTCCTCCGGACGGACAGGACGGCCCGCGTACTCCTCGGTGTCGCCGCGGCCGATGATCCAGTTCTCCCGCAGCGGGGCCAGCCCCCGGCGGACGTCGGTGTCGACGAGTGGATCGGTGTACGGGCCGGAGGTGTCGTACAGCGTGACCGACTGCCCGTTGGTGAGGTGCACCTGACGGACCGGCACCCGCAGGTCGGGGCGCGATCCCTCGACATACCCCTTGTGCCAGCCGATGGACTTCCCGTTCTCCTCGCCCGACGAGCCGTTCGGCGATCCGGCCGCTGAACCGGTCGGCAAGTCGTTCGTCGCGTTCTGCGTGGAGGCAGGCGTGCGTGCGTCCTTGATGGTCATGAGACCTACTCCCTACGCCGGCATTACCCGGTAACAGGTTCGGCGGTCGACGCAGCGATTTCCGTCTGCCGATGTCGCGTGTGCAACGTCACTCCCTGGTGACGTTCCACGTGAAACATCGCTGGGACGGAGGTCAGCGCCCTCTCAGCCCGGTGCTCCGAGCTCCCGCGTGTACAAAGGTGACTCCACGCTAGCGTCAATTCGGGCGCGCTGAACAGGGGGCCTCTGTCGTTCTTGCGATGATCGGTCGGTGACCTCGACGCATGAACCTCCGTTCCCACCGCCCGAGCCCCCGCGCGGCCCCGGTTCCGGCTCCACCGGCGGTGGCGGCGACGGCCATGGGCACGGGCATTCCCACAGCCATTCCCACGGCCCCGCGGCTCCGGTCTCCCAGCATCTGCGGAAGGTGATCGCGGCCATCCTCATCCCGTTCGCCACGGCGGTGGTGGTCGGGCTCGTGGTGCTGTGGCCCGGCGGTGCACCTCCGCACGAGCGCACCGGGGTGGGCTTCGACCGGCAGACCCAACAGGCCACCGTCACCGAGGTCGAGAGCGTCAGCTGTTCCTCGGTGAACGCCTCGGGGGTCCCCCCGACCGGCGACACCTCCACCGCCGAAGGGTCCACGGCACAGCGGCAGGCCGACGAGGAGACCTGCAAGAAGGCGACGATCCGGGTCGACACCGGCAAGGACGAGGGACGCACCTTCACGGAGATCGTGCAGCCGGACCAGTCCCGGCAGTTGCACGAGGGCCAGGAGGTCGTGGTCGCCTACGAGCCCTCGGCGCCCAAGGACCTCCAGTACGCGGTCACCGACGTCAACCGCCGGGTCCCGATGGCGGTGCTCTCCGGCATCTTCGCGCTCGTGGTCGTGCTGGTGGGCCGGATGCGCGGGGTCCTGGCGCTCGTCGCGCTCGCCATCAGCTTCCTGGTGCTGACCCTCTTCATCCTGCCCGCCATCCTCCAGGGGTCGAATCCCCTGATCGTGGCGGTGGTCGGATCCAGTGCCATCATGCTGATCTCCCTCTATATGTGTCACGGCCTGTCGGCACGCACCTCCGTGGCGGTGCTGGGCACGCTGATGTCCCTGCTCCTGATCGGCATCCTCGGTTCCGTCTTCATCGACTGGGCCGCCCTCACCGGCAACACGGACGACAACACCGGTCTGATCCACGGGCTGTACCCCGAGATCGACATGAGCGGTCTGCTGCTCGCGGGCATCATCATCGGCTCGCTCGGTGTCCTCGACGATGTGACGGTCACCCAGACCTCGGCCGTCTGGGAGCTGCACGCGGCCAGCCCCGCCATGGGCCGGCGCGAGCTGTACGGTGCCGCCATCCGGATCGGCCGCGACCACATCGCGTCGGTGGTCAACACCCTGGTCCTCGCCTACGCGGGTGCCGCGCTGCCGTTGCTGCTGCTCTTCACGATCGCGGAGAGCAGTGTGGGCACGGTCGCCAACAGCGAACTGGTGGCGGAGGAGATCGTGCGGACGCTGGTCGGCTCGATCGGTCTGGTCGCCTCGGTTCCGCTCACCACGGCGCTCGCCGCGCTGGTCGTCTCGGCGGACCGGCCCCAGCAGCCCGCCACGGCCGGCGGCCCCCCTGCTCCGTCCCGCGGCGGACGGGGACGCCGCCGCAAGCGGTGACGGCGTTCGAGGACGAGGGCGGGAGCCGTGACGGCGGTGCCTCTCAAGTGACGGCGGGAGCGGGCGCCCCTCAAGTAGCGCCGGGGACGCCTCAGCTGACGAGGGGAGCGCCCACGGCGACGGCGAGGGGGAGCGCCGTAGCCTCCGGTGGCGGACGCGACGACGGCGTCCTGAGCCCCGCATCGCGCGGCGCCCCTCCGCGTACATGACTCACTCCAGGAAGAAGCGTTACTGCACAACCCCCGCGCCCAGCTGAAGCGTTACGGCGACCACCACCGGCCGTCCTGCCGCACCGCCTCAGCCCGCGCTCTGCTCCTCCGCCAGGATGCGGTCCAGGGCCTCGTCGAGGCTGGCGTCGAAGTCGGACAGGGCGCCCTCCTGGCCCAGCGGCACCAGCTTGTCGGTGCGGTCGAGGAACGCCACGAGCGGTGCCGAAGACGACCGGAAGAGCGCGTGATCGCTTCCGACCTGAAGCCGGATCAGGACGTCGCCGAGCGAATCGGGGTCGGCCGGCGCGACCCGGACATCGCCCTCCCCGCACGGCCTGCCCACCCCGTCGATCAGCAGCTCCCGCCCGAACGCCCAGGTCACCGGGGCGTCCCCGGGCAGGTGGAAGGTCAGCCGCACGGCATAGGGATCAGAGGTCTCGTACCGCAACTCCACCGGGATCCGGAAGGAGAGCTCCTCGGAGACGAGAAAGTTCATCATGACCTCTGCCTGCACGGACTCACCCATCGTCTACCCCGTCGTCTGCGGTCGGATTGGCCAGGAATGATCCGCCTGACACTGAGGGAATCTTGCTGAACGTGCACGACAGATCACAAGGAGTGAGTTTTCAGATACTGATAGAGATCGCCAGTGACCCCAGATGCTGACCGATTTCGCCCTGCAATTGCCGTGCTGCGGCTGTCAAGCGGTCCGCCTGATGGGCCGGGAGAGAGATGGCGAGGGTCGCGGCCGTGTTACCCAGCGTAATCGGAATGGCGGCGCAGACCGTGCCGAGCGCGTACTCCTGACGCTCGATCACCACCTCCATGCGCTCCATCCGGTCCAGCCGCCGCAGGAGGGCGTGGTCGTTGCAGACGGTGTACGGGGTGAGCGGCCGCACCGGATGCCGCTTGAGATGATCGCGCCGCGTGGCCTCGTCGACCTGGGCCAGCAGACACTGGCCGATGGCGTGCGCGTGCCCGGTCTCACGGAAGTCGGCCCACTCCTCCACCGCCGGATTGGCCGGGGTGTCGGAGACGCACAGGACCTCGATCTCGCCGTCCCGGTACATCGCGTAGTAGACGGGCGCGCCCAGGGTGTCGCGCCAGTGGGCGAGCGTGTCGGCGACCGTGCCGCGACGTTTCTCCTGTGCTCCGCTGCTGCTCAGCCGCTCCGCCGCCTCCCCGAGGAAGAACAGCCCCTTGTCCCGCCGGAGATAGCCCTCGTGGACCAGGGTGCGCAGGAGGTGGTAGGCGGTGGGCAGGGCCAGACCGTTCTCCCGGGCCAACTGCTTGGCCGGGGCGCCGTGTTCATGGTCGGCGACGGACTCCAGCAGGCGCATGGCACGCTGCACGGATCCGATGAGGGTCGCGGAACCGGACGGGTTCGTCAGCTCCGCGGAGTTCCGCGGAGTCGGCTGTGCCGGCGGCCGGACGCAGGTGCCGGGGTAGGGGGTCCCGGCGGACGCGTGGACCGCGCGGGTCTGCGAGGGTGCGGTGTCAACCGTGGCCAAGGGTCACTCCCGAAGCGCGAGGGGGCAGCCCGTGCGGGGAACACGGGTGGGGGTGTACGCCGCTCGCGGGGTGGTCCCCGCGTCGATTTTTCGGACTCTATGCGTCCGTCACCGCTCGCAGGGGGCCAGCTCGGAAAACTTCCCCCGGCCGAGGGAACCGATGGATCGCGTTACCGCCCATCGGCCGCCCACGGGTCCCTCAGAAGTCGCTCCGCGAGGACGAGCTGGACGTGAACTTCCGTACGACATAGATCAGTCCGCCGACCAGGGCCACGAAGACCAGCACCTTGAACAGCAGCCCGATGACGAAGCCGACGATGTTCACTATCAGCCCGCCGAACACGACCAGGGCGATGACCGGCACCGCGATCCACTTCACCCACCACGGCAGTCCCGCGAAGATCTCACCCATCGCCCTCGTCCTTACCTCTCCACCCGTCGCTGCACCGGGTCCTGTCGGACGGTCCGCACCTGCACCGGTGGGACCGTCTGTCGTTGCCTGCCTTCGATGCTAGAGCCGCGGGGAGTGCCGGCGGGGACTCCGGATCCCCCGTCCTCCCCTGAACGATCCCCTAGGGAATCGGGGACCGGACCCTCAGCTCTCCGGCGGAGAGAACACCACGAGCACCCGCAGGTCCTCGCTGATGTGGTGGAACTTGTGGGCGACACCGGCCGGCACGTACACGACGCTGCCCCGCGCCACCTGGGTGGTCTCCATGCCGACGGTGATCGCGGCGCGGCCGCTCACCACGAAGTAGACCTCGTCCTGACTGTGCGGCTTCTGTGGATCGTGCTCGCCCGCGTCCAGCGCGTACAGTCCGACCGACATGTTCCGTTCACGCAGAAACTGCAGGTAAGCGCCCTCGTTGGCGGCGCGCTCCGCCTCCAGTTCGTCCAGCCGGAATGCCTTCATCCCTGTCGTCCGCCCTTGTCCCACTGCTCGTATCCGATCTCTTCTGCCACGATCAGACACATGAAGAATTTTGTAGTCAAGACGATCGCCAACGCGGGCGCCCTGGCGGTCGCCGTGTGGCTGCTGGACAAGATCACACTCACCGGGGACAGCACCGGCAAGGAGATCGGCACCCTGCTGCTGGTCGCCCTGATCTTCGGCCTGGTCAATGTTCTGGTGAAGCCGATCGTGCAGTTGCTGAGCCTGCCGCTGCTGATCCTCACGCTCGGCCTGTTCACCCTGATCGTGAACGCGTTGATGCTGCTGCTGACCTCCTGGCTCGCCGACAAGCTCGACCTGAGCTTCCATGTCGACGGCTTCTGGACCGCCGTGCTGGGCGGCCTGATCATCTCGGTCGTCTCCTGGGCGCTCAACGTCGTCCTGCCCGACGGGGACTGAGCTGCCATGTCCTACCGTGTCTGCTTCGTCTGCACCGGCAACATCTGCCGCTCCCCGATGGCCGAGTCCGTCTTCCGCGCGCGGGTGGCCGAGGCCGGTCTCGACGGCCTGGTCGACGTCGACAGCGCCGGAACGGGCGGCTGGCACGAGGGCGACCCTGCCGACCCGCGCACCGTGTCCGTCCTGGAGGAGCACGGCTACGACGGCGCCCACCGCGCGCGGCAGTTCGAGGCTTCCTGGTTCGCCCGCCTCGACCTGGTCGTGGCGCTCGACGAGGGCCATCTCAGGGCGCTGCGCAGGCTCGCCCCGACCGAACAGGACGCGGAGAAGGTGCGGCTGCTGCGCTCGTACGACCCCGCCGCCGGCGACGACCTCGACGTACCGGACCCCTACTACGGGGGCCCGGAGGGCTTCGAGGAGTGCCTGGCGATGGTCGAGGCGGCGAGCGTCGGACTCCTCGACGCCGTGCGGGAGAAGGCGCGGGAGCGGGCGGCATGAGCGGCGGCGCGCGGGAGGCTTGGGACGTGGGGGGCCTGGGGGACGTCGGGGACGGCACGCGCGCGGTGCGTGCGGGGCTGCCCGAGCCGGTCAAGCACGAACCGGTCCTGCCGGGGCCGGTCTTCGCCGCCCACTTCCACCTGCCGGGCGACCCCACCGGCCCGTACACCTACGGCCGCGACGAGAACCCCACCTGGACCCGTCTGGAGCGGGCCGTGGGCGAGCTGGAGGCGCCGGACGAGGACGGCGTGCAGACCCTCGCCTTCGCGTCCGGCATGGCCGCCGTCTCCTCGGTCCTGTTCTCCCAACTGCGCGCGGGGGACACGGTCGTCCTGCCCTCCGACGGCTACCAGGCGCTGCCCCTGGTGCGCGATCAGCTGGAGGCGTACGGCATCGGGGTGCGCACCGCGCCGACCGGCGGCGACGCCCAGCTCGACGCCCTCGACGGGGCGCGGCTGCTGTGGCTGGAGACGCCCTCCAATCCGGGCCTGGACGTCTGCGACATCCGGCGGCTCGCCGAGGCGGCGCACGCGCGCGGCGTCCTGGTGGCCGTCGACAACACCCTCGCGACGCCCCTCGGACAGCGGCCGCTGGAACTGGGCGCCGACTTCTCGGTGGCGAGCGGCACCAAGCAGCTGACCGGGCACGGCGACCTGCTGCTCGGCTACGTCTGCGGCCGTGACGGCGAGGCGATGGCCGCCGTCCGGCGCTGGCGCAAGATCGTCGGCGCGGTTCCAGGTCCCATGGAGGCATGGCTCGCCCACCGGTCCCTCGCCACCCTGCAGTTGCGCGTGGACCGCCAGGACGCCACCGCCCTCACGCTCGCCGAGGCCCTGCGCGACGGGCCGGAGGAGCTGGGGGTGCGCTATCCGGGACTCCCGACCGACCCCTCGTACGCGACCGCCGCGCGGCAGATGCGGCGCCATGGCTGCGTGGTCTCCTTCACGCTCCCCACACGCGCGCGGGCCGAGCGGTTCCTCGGCGCCCTGCGGCTGGTGGACGACGCGACGAGCTTCGGCGGTGTCCGGTCTACGGCCGAGCGGCGCGGGCGCTGGGGCGGCGACGCGGTGCCCGAGGGTTTCGTGCGGCTGTCGGTCGGCGCGGAGGATCCGGCGGACCTGGTCGCCGATGTGCTGCGCGCACTGGAGGAGTCGCGGGGCTGAACGGCCCCGGGGGTGCCCGGCCACGCTCGACGGACGGTCCGAGCCTCCCCCCTCGTGGCTCGGACCGTCCTCGGTTCCGCGCGCGAAGAACCGCGCCAACAAGGCTAGTTGACTCTGTGTCAGTGTCCAATCACGTTAGCGACAGAGACCTATCGACATATTTATAGTGGGGCGCGACCTGGGGGCCGAGGGAGGTCTGGGAAGAGGAGGTGTGCCATGGATCTGGCCTTGTTGCGCACCTTTGTGACCGTGCACCGGGCGGGCTCCTTCACCCGCGCCGCGGCTCTGCTCGGCCTGTCCCAGCCCGCCGTGACCTCCCAGATCCGCACCCTGGAGCGGCAGCTGGGACGTCCGCTGTTCCTGCGCCAGGCCCGCGGTGTCACGCCGACGACGATCGGCGACGAACTCGCCCACAAGGCGGCACCGCACCTGGACGCCCTGGTCGAGATCACCGAGACAGGCCTCGACGACGAGTCCTCGGTGCGGACGCTGCACCTCGCCGGGCCGCCCGAGTTCACCGCCGAACGTGCCCTGCCCGCGCTCACCGAGCTGACCGGGGAGGACGGCCAGGGATTCGCGCTGCGGGCGTCCTTCGGCAACGCCGAGGAGACGCTGGAAGGGCTGGCCGCCGGACATCACGATCTGGCCATCACCACGGCCCGCCCACGCGGCGCTCTGCTCACCGCGACTGCGCTCTGCGACGAAGAGCACGTCCTGCTCGCCGCCCCGCGCTGGGCCGAGAGGATCGACTCCGGGATGCCGCACCACAAGGGTGCGCCCGTGCTGGAGGACGTTCCGGTGATCGAGGTGCACGAGTCGCTGCCGTTCGTCTCCCGCTACTGGGCCTCCGTCTTCGACACCCGCCCGGCCGTCCCGGGCACGGTCATCGTGCCCGACCTGCGAGCGGTGCTGGCCTGCGCGGTCGCCGGCGCCGGTCTGGCGGTGCTGCCCCGCTATCTCTGCGGGCCCGAGCTGAGCCGGGGCGATGTCGTCGCCCTGCACGAACCCGCGGTGCCGCCGCTGCGGACGTACTTCCTGGTGGTCCGCACCGGCACCCTGGCGATGCCCCACATAGCGCGGGCCCACGAGTGGCTGCTGCAGACCGCCTCGGACTGGTGCTGAACGGACCGATGCCGGGCCCCGGCTACGCGGCACCGAACGCGTCGCCAGGAGCTGCCGGTGGCCGAGGCGTCACCCGCTGGGCGCACACCGGGACGCGTGGCGATGTTTCACGTGGAACCAGCCGGGCCACATTTCTCCCATGACCGTCCGACCCGTGGTCAAGCGCACCGCACGCGCCGTTCTGCTGGACGGCGACGACCTGATTCTGATCAAGCGCACCAAGCCTGGTGTGGACCCCTACTGGCTGACCCCCGGCGGCGGGGTCGAACCGACCGACACGACCGTCGTGGAAGCCCTCCACCGCGAGGTCCACGAGGAGCTCGGCGCCAAGGTGGTCGACGTGGTGCCCTGCTTCGTCGACACCGTCGAGCACATCGGCCCGGACGCCGAGACCACCGGCGTGAAGGTGCAGCACTTCTTCGTCTGCCGCCTGGAGTCGATGGACATCTCGCTGCGGCACGGCCCTGAGGTCGACGAGCCGATCGGTGAGTACGAGATCGTCCGGGTGCCGTTCACCCGTGTCGGCATCGCCTCGGTACATCTCGTGCCGCTGTCGCTGCGCCACTATCTGGACGGCAACATCGAGGGCGTGCGGGCGATGCACGCCCCGGACCTGGGCTGAGGCCCGGACAGCGGCTGAGGCCCCGCACTCCGGCCGAGATCAGCCCTCCGCGGTGACCAGGTCCTCCAGTGCGTCATGGCGTATCCGCTCGGAGGGCACCCCGATGTCCCGGAGCACGTCCACACCGCTGCGGATCATGCCGGGCGGGCCCGAGACATAGGCGTCGTACTCGTACCAGGGCCCGAAGCTGCGGATCGCGTCGGGCAGCTGGATCAGTCCGTGCCGGTCCACCACGGGGCGGACGGCCAGCCAGGGGTGGGACTGCTGAAGCCTGAGCATCGTGTCGATGTCGTACAGGTCGTGATCGCTGCGGGCTCCGTAGAACACCTCCACCGGGCGCCGCTCACCGCGCTCGGCGACGTCCTCGACCAGCGCCTTGATGGGGGCGATGCCGGTGCCGCCGCCGAGGCAGAGCAGTCCGCTGTCGGTGGTGTGGTCCACCGTCATCGAGCCGGCCGGCGGGCCGAGCCGGATGATGTCCCCCGGCCGGGCCCGGTGCACCAGGGCGTTCGACACCCACCCCGCGGGGACGGCCTTCACATGGAACGACAGCAGGCCGTCCGAGCGGGGCGCCGAGGCGAAGGAGTAGTGCCGCCAGATCCGCGGCCACCAGGGCGTCTCCACACTGGTGTACTGCCCGGCGAGAAAGGGGTACGGCTGGTCGGGGCGGACGGTGACGACCGCGACGTCCCGGGTCCTCAGCTCGTGCGAGACGACCTCGGCGTACCACCAGGCCGGGGCGCGCAGCTCGTCCGTTGCCGCGGCGTCGATCATCACCTGCGAGATCGTCGTGTACGTCCGCACCCAGGCCGCCTCCGTCTCGGCGTCCCAGACGGCGGAGGCATACCTGGCGAGCGCTCCGATGAGGCACTCCCCGACGGCCGGATAGTGCTCGGCGCGGGTGCCGTACTTGCGGTGGCCGCGGCCCAGGTTCTGCAGGTACGCGACCAGGACCTCGGTGTTGTCGATGTGCTCGGCGGCCGTGAGCAGCGCCTTGAGCAGCCGGTCCCGCTGGGTGTCCATGGCGGCCGGGAACAGCGAGCGCAGATCGGGGTGGCGGACGAAGAGCAGCGCGTAGAAGTACGACGTCACCTTGTCGGCCACGGGGCCGACCTCTGCCATGGTCCGGCGGACGAGGACGGCGTCCGGGGACGCCTGCTGCGCGGGGACGGACCGCTGGAGCGGGGCACCGGACCCGGAGGACGGGGGCACGGGCTGCCGGGGCCCTGCCGCGGCCGCGTCCCGAGGTGCGGCGGACTGGGGTGGCGTCGTCTGGGCGCGGGACGCGAACCAGCCGTCCCCACCGCCGGAAGTGCCGTTGTCGGCCGACGTGGTGGCCGGAGCGTCCATGGTGTGTGCCTCGCCTCGAACATTTCGGTCGGTCTGCGCACTTCCTCGCTCGGAAGATGCCTGCTTTCCCCCGCAGACGGCTGTGCCTTCCCCTTCGGTGCCCTGGCCGACGTGGCCATATTCAACCCGTGCTCACACGGCGTACGGACAAGTACGGAGGGAGTGTGACATTGACCGCAGTCCGCTCAAACGCAGCATCCCACCGCGCGTGCACACCCCGGTCGCATATGCGCAAATACGGGTCTTCGATCTCTCCGTCCCGTTAAGCTGCGTCGCCCTGCCCGCGGCCCGCGCGTACCGGATACGACCGTCCCGCGACACCCGTTCCGGATGCGAACCGGAGTCGACCCTATCGGCCCGCGCCGCGCGCACAAGTCCCCCCATCGACCGCCGCCGGACGACCAGGGATGAAGCCGTAGTTTCGTTCAATTACCGTTCCCCGCACACCAATTCATAGGCATCCCACAGATCCCTCCCGATGTACGAATGGGTTGCCAGACCGGACAGACGACGGTCCGCGTTGACCGCCACGGAGATCGGTACAACAGCGAACAAGTCCATGTCCGACCCGGAGTCCCCATAGGCGACGCAGTCGGCCCGGGTGAGCCCGAACCGTGCGCACAGACGGTCGGCGACCTCCACCTTGGCGGCAGCGCTGAGCACGCCCGCCGGATCGACCGGCTCGGTGAACGGCACCACCGGGAAGAGCGATCCGTGCGCCGCGTGCGCACCCCAGCCGAGGAGCCGTTCGACGAAGAACGACGGCGAGAGGGACACCACCGCGCAGTAGTCCCCCCGCTCACGGATCTCCGCCCAGACCTCCCGGATCCGCGCCAGCCACGGCGCGGCCTCGAAAGCCGCGGCGATGTGCGCTTCGGTGAGTTCCGCCCAGAGCGCATGGGCGCGCACCGCGTACTCCGGCGGCGCGATCCTGCCCAGCGCCGCCGCCCGGTCCAGGGCCACCGCCTCGGCCTCCAGACCGAGTTGCCGTGAGATCTCCACAGGGGCGGACGTCCCGTGCAACAGGGTGCCGTCCAGGTCGAAGAGATGCAGTCGCGCCATGACCCGTGAGGCTAGCGCCGGCAGAGCCGACGAGCCTGCGAACGAACGAACCCACCTCCACACACGCTTCGTCCATGTTTCACGTGAAACGGCCTGCCCCCACCGCGTTTTGAGCCGCCGACAGCGACATGGCCAAAAGGGCGCATGTCTCACCGGAAACGGCTGGACGAGACGGCCACCCGTCAGACAGCCTGACCTGCGTGCCGACTCCTTCCCCCGCCACTCTGCCCATTCGCCGTCTGACGCTGCGCGACCTCGCCTCCTGCGCCGACCTGTCCGAGAACCGGGGATGGCCCCGGGAGGAACACAAGTGGGGTCTCCTCCTCACCGCGGGCCAGGGGTACGGCATCGACGACCCCGACGGCGGGCTCGTCAGCGCCTGCGTGGTCACCCGGTACGGCCCGCACGAACACCCCGACCTGGCGGCCATCGGCATGGTGCTGGTGGCCGAACGACACGCCCGCCAAGGCATCGGACGCCGTCTGATGCGCCATGTCATCTCGGCCCAGGACACCACCCCGCTCACCCTCCACGCGACCCCCGGCGGCCGGCCGCTCTACGAGGAGCTCGGCTTCAAGGCCACCGGCCGGGCCGAGATGCTGCGCGGTCACTTCACGCCGGGCGGAGTGGAGCCGGGCATCGCCACCCGCCCCGCCACCGCCGACGACCTCTCCGCGATCCTCCGGCTGGACGAGGAGGTCTTCGGCTCCGACCGCACCCCGGTCATCACCCGCCTGCCCGCCTTCGCGGACCAGCTGCGGGTCGCCGAGGAGAACGGACGGATCACCGGATACGCGGCCGCCTGGCCCAACATGGACACCCATGTCGTCGGCCCGCTGATCGCCGAGGACACCCGGACCGCACAGGCACTGATCACCTCGCTCGCCGCCCGCACCGACCGCCCCCTGCGCACCGACATCGACGTACGGCACGAGGAACTCCTCGCTTGGGCGAAGGAACGCGGCCTGGCCCCCGTCGCCTTCAACGCGGTGATGACCTACGGCATCGACGGGCTGCCCGGAGACTGGAAGCGCCGCTTCGCGCCCCTCACGGTGGCGGCGGGCTGAACCTCCGCTCCCGCAGGCCGGTTCCTCTCCACGACGGGGAACCGGCCACGCTCACCCCCGGCGCATAGGGTGAGCGCCATGGGAGATCTTGAAATACGGCCGGCCACCGGGGACGACCTTCCCGCGATCGTCGCGATGCTCGCCGACGACCCCCTCGGCGCCCGGCGCGAGTCCCCCGAGGACCTCACCCCCTACGTGGCGGCGCTGGAACGCCTGAGCCGGGACCCCAACCAGCACCAGATGGTGGCCGAGCGGGACGGCAGGGTCGTCGGAACACTCCAGCTCACCATCGTCCCCGGCCTCTCCCGCCAGGGCGCGACCCGCTCGATCATCGAGGCCGTACGCGTCCACGCCGACGAGCGGGGCAGCGGTCTGGGCACGCGGTTCATCGAGTGGGCCGTCGAGGAGTCCCGCCGCCAGGGCTGCCAACTGGTCCAGCTGACCTCGGACACCTCCCGCACCGACGCCCACCGCTTCTACGAGCGGCTCGGGTTCACGGCCTCACACGTCGGCTTCAAGCTCGCCCTCTGACACACCGCCACGCCCCGCGACACAGAAACGCCCTGTTTCATGTGAAACAGGGCGTTCTCCCGCTCGGCGAGCGCTACTTGATGCCCCGCCAGCCCTCGGGATCCACCCCGCCCGGCACCGGAGCCCCCTCCTCGTACGGCTGACGGGTGAAAACGAACGACCCGAGGTCCAGATGGCTCACGCCACCGTCCGGGCGCCGTACGGCCGTCAGGAGCTCTCCCGCGTAGTAGCCCTCAAGGCCCGTCCAGGTCCCGTCCCCGTTCGCCCGGAACCGGGAGCGACGGCCCTTGCCGGACAGCGGCTCCAGCACCAGCAGCCCGTCGGCGGCCGCCCTGAGCCCGTAGCCGTACGTCCCCCAGTACCACTGCCCCACCAACTCCATTACCGCGGGATCGACTTCGGCCATCGGCCGCCAGGGTTCGGGGATCCGCGGTTCCGCCTCGGCCACGATGGCGATGAGATCGGCCACGACCAGGGAGAGCGCCGGCCCCGAGGTGCAGTTGGCGAGCACCACCGCGGCGACGTCGTCGCTCTCGCTGAAGAACAGGCTCGCCAGGAAGCCCGGCAACGACCCCGAGTGCCCCGCCAGCAGCCGCCCCTGCCGCAGCTGAATCTGGACCCCCAGCCCGTACGCCGCGCCGTCGGCCACGTCCGCGGCCTCCCCCGGCGCCGCCGGTGTCCGCATCTCCCGGACGCTCTCCGCGCTCAGCACCCGCTCGTCGCCCCGGGCGAGGAAGACCGCGAACCGCGCCAGATCGGCCGTGGTGGACCAGAGTTGTCCCGCGGCGGCCATGAGCCCGAGATCCTCCGCCGGCTCGGGCAGCATCGCGTCGGCCCACGGATGCACCGCCCAGCCGCCCGCGTGCGGAGCCTCCGGCCGCCCACCGGTGCGGCTCAGCCCGAGGGGTTCGAGCACCTCGTCACGGAGCACCTCCTCCCACGGCCGCCCCCGGAGCCTCTCCACCAGCGCGCCCAGCAGGGTGTAGCCGGGGTTCGAGTAATGGTGACGGCGGCCCACGGGATGCAGGAGGGGCTGCTCGCCCAGCACATCGGAGAGTTCGGGCCGGGTCGACCCGGGTGTCCGCTCCCACCAGGGCGCGGGCGACTCGGCCGCCAGGCCCCCGGTGTGCGCGAGGAGTTCGGCGATCGTGGCCTCCCCCGCGCCGGTGCCGGGCAGATGCTTCTCCAACGGGTCACCGAGATCGAGCAGGCCCTCGTCACGCAGCCGCAGCACGAGCACGGCCGTGAACGTCTTGGTGATCGAACCGATCCTGTACTGCACGTCGTCGTCCGGCGCATGCCCGTCCACACAGGACCGGGACCCGTGCCAGACCGTCCGCCCGCCGCGCACGACCGCGGCGACGAGCGAGGGAGCCCGCCCCTCGGACTGGGCCACGGCGATCCGGTGCAGCAAGGCCCGTCGGGTGGCCGGCAACAACTCTTCCTGGAATGTCGTCATCCCCCCAGTCCACCCCGAGCGGCCCGGGAGAGTCGAGCGCATTCCGCCCGACACCGACGGGTCAGGTCTGCGCCATGTCCACGAAACGGGAGTAGTGCCCCTGGAAGGCGACGGTGATCGTCGCCGTCGGGCCGTTACGGTGCTTGCCCACGATGATGTCCGCCTCGCCGGCGCGCGGCGACTCCTTCTCGTAGGCGTCCTCGCGGTGCAGCAGGATCACCATGTCGGCGTCCTGCTCGATCGAGCCGGACTCACGCAGGTCCGACACCATCGGCTTCTTGTCCGTGCGCTGCTCGGGACCACGGTTCAGCTGCGAGAGCGCGATCACGGGGACCTCCAGCTCCTTGGCCAGGAGCTTGAGGTTACGGGACATGTCCGAGACCTCCTGCTGACGGCTCTCGGAGCGCTTCGAACCACCGGACTGCATCAGCTGGAGGTAGTCGATGATGACGAGCTTGATGTCGCTGCGCTGCTTCAGCCGGCGGCACTTGGCACGGATCTCCATCATCGACAGGTTCGGGGAGTCGTCGATGTAGAGCGGAGCGGCCGAGACCTCGGGCATCCGGCGGGCCAGCCGCGTCCAGTCCTCGTCCGTCATCGTGCCCGAGCGCATGTGGTGCAGGGCCACCCGCGCCTCGGCGGACAGCAGACGCATCGCGATCTCGTTGCGCCCCATTTCGAGCGAGAAGATGACGCTGGGCAGGTTGTGCTTGATCGACGCCGCACGGGCGAAGTCCAGCGCGAGGGTGGACTTACCCATGGCGGGACGGGCCGCGATGACGATCATCTGCCCCGGGTGCAGACCGTTGGTGAGCGAGTCGAGGTCGGTGAAGCCCGTCGGCACACCCGTCATCTCGCCGCTGCGGGAGCCGATCGCCTCGATCTCGTCGAGGGCGCCCTCCATGATGTCGCCGAGCGGCAGGTAGTCCTCGCTGGTCCGCTGCTCGGTGACCGCGTAGATCTCGGCCTGCGCCCGGTTGACGATCTCGTCGACGTCGTCGTCGGCGGCATAACCCATCTGCGTGATCCGGGTACCCGCCTCGACCAGGCGGCGCAGCACGGCGCGCTCGTGGACGATCTCGGCGTAGTACTCGGCGTTGGCCGCCGTGGGAACCGTCTGTACGAGGGTGTGCAGATACGATGCGCCGCCGACCTTGTTGATCTCGCCGCGCTTGGTGAGTTCCGCGGCGATGGTGATCGGGTCGGCCGGCTCACCCTTGGCGTAGATGTCGAGGATCGCCTGGAAGATCGTCTCGTGCGCGGGCTTGTAGAAGTCGTGGCCCTTGAGGACCTCGACCACGTCTGCGATGGCGTCCTTGGACAGGAGCATGCCACCGAGGACGGACTGTTCCGCATCCAGGTCCTGGGGCGGCACCCGCTCGAAGGCCGAGCCGCCACGGTCCCACTCGCCGTTCTCACGGCCGCGGTCGTGCTGCTCGTCGCGGCCCCGTCCGGCGTCGCCCCGGCGACGTGAGGCGGGCAGACGGTCACTGGGCCCGCTGTCGGCCCACGGGTCGTCCAAGGGCTCGGAAATGCTCACCGAGCAACCCCCTCCCGTCCGCCGAGCGGACCTCGCCGTGCCCCTCATTTCTACGGCACGGCACTGACATCCAAGAGGCCCAACTCCGCTTCTGACGCGTCTGTTTTGTGCTGATTTCTCGACCGACGGACGGCGGGGGGCGACGGACCACGTTAGGCCCCTCGGCAGCTCCAGCCAATCTGGTTATCCACAGGCCTTGTGGACGACGGCCCTGATGCTGTGGAGAACTCCGCGAAACCTGTGCACGACGCGGTGGACAGCCCTGTGAACAAGACCGCACCCTTCTCGATGAGCCCGCTCTGACCAGCACGTTTCCCATCCACGGGCTGTGCAGAACAAAAAAACTCCCACTCGGCCCAAGATCAGCTCGAACAGTGCGCGATACCACAGGCCCCCACCGGGGAAGTAAGGGTCAGTTTCACATTGCATCTCTTACCTGTGGACGATTAAATTGGTGCTCATGACACAGGCTCCCGCGACCCCCAAGGCCGTACGCCGTCGGCACGATCGAGAGATCATCGCGCTGGCCGTACCGGCCTTCGGCGCCCTTGTCGCCGAGCCCCTCTTCGTCATCGCCGACAGCGCGATCGTCGGCCATCTCGGCACCGCCCAGCTCGCCGGACTCGGAGTCGCCTCCGCGCTCCTGATGACCGCCGTGAGCGTCTTCGTCTTTCTCGCCTACGCCACCACCGCGGCCGTCGCCCGACGCGTCGGCGCGGGTGATCTGCAGTCCGCCATCCGCCAGGGCATGGACGGCATCTGGCTGGCCCTCGCCCTCGGCGCCGCCGTCATCGTGACCGTGCTGCCGACAGCGCCGTTCCTGGTGGAACTCTTCGGCGCCTCCGACACCGCGGCCCCCTACGCGACGACCTATCTGCGGATCTCCGCACTCGGCATACCGGCCATGCTGGTCGTCCTCGCCGCCACCGGAGTCCTGCGCGGCCTCCAGGACACCAGAACCCCGCTCTACGTCGCCGTCGCGGGCTTCGTCGCCAACGCCCTCCTCAACGTCGGCCTCGTCTACGGCGCCGACCTCGGCATCGCCGGATCCGCCTGGGGCACCGTTCTCGCCCAGTGCGGCATGGCCGCCGCCTATCTCGTGGTCGTCGTCCGAGGAGCGCGCAGACACCAGGCCTCGCTCCGTCCCGACCCGGCCGGCATCAGGGCCGCCGCCCAGGCGGGCGCGCCTCTCCTGGTCCGTACCCTCTCGCTGCGCGCCATCCTGATGATCGCCACCGCGGTCGCCGCCCGGCTCGGCGACGCCGACATCGCCGCCCACCAGATCATCCTGTCCCTGTGGAGCCTGCTGGCCTTCGCCCTCGACGCCATCGCGATCGCCGGACAGGCGATCATCGGGCGCTATCTGGGCGCGGACGACGCCGAGGGCGCACGAGCAGCCTGTCGTCGCATGGTGGAGTGGGGCATCGCCGCCGGCGTGGTGCTGGCCGTGCTCGTGGTGGTCGCCCGGCCGCTGTTCCTGCCGTTGTTCACCAGCGATCCGGCGGTGAAGGACACCGCACTCCCCGCCCTGCTGATGGTGGCGCTCTCCCAGCCGATCTGTGGCGTGGTCTTCGTCCTGGACGGCGTCCTGATGGGTGCGGGTGACGGACGGTACCTCGCAGGCGCCATGGTGGTCACCCTGGCGGCGTTCACCCCGGTCGCCCTGCTCGTCCCGGTCCTGGGCGGCGGGCTGACCGCGCTCTGGGGCGCGATGACGCTGATGATGACCGTGCGAATGCTGACGCTCTGGCTGCGCGCCCGCTCGGGACGGTGGATCGTCACGGGCGCGAGCCGCTGACTGTTTCACGTGGAACCGGCGTTTCACGTGAAACATGACCGCGACCGTCCCACCGGCAGGCCGTCGTCATGACACGAAGAGGGGGCCGCACCCATTGGGTGCGGCCCCCTCTCTCAGCTCAGCGAGCCGAACTCGGCGATCAGGCCGAGATGACCTCGATGTTGACCTTGGCGGCAACCTCGGGGTGCAGACGCACGGACGTCTCGTGGGCGCCCAGGGTCTTGATCGGAGCGGTCAGCTCGATGCGACGCTTGTCGACCTCGGGGCCACCGGAAGCCTTGATCGCCGAGGCGACGTCGGCCGGGGTGACGGAGCCGAAGAGCCGACCGGAGTCGCCGGAGCGAACGGCCAGACGGACCTTGACGCCCTCGAGCTGGGCCTTCACCTGGTTGGCCTGCTCGATGGTCTGGATCTCGTGGATCTTGCGAGCACGACGGATCTGCTCGACGTCCTTCTCGCCACCCTTGGTCCAACGGATCGCGAAGTTCCGCGGGATCAGGTAGTTGCGAGCGTAGCCGTCCTTGACGTCGACGACGTCGCCGGCAGCGCCGAGGCCAGAGACCTCGTGGGTGAGGATGATCTTCATGTTTCGGTCACCCTTCCTTTAGCGCGCGGTGGACGTGTAGGGCAGCAGCGCCATCTCACGGCTGTTCTTCACGGCCGTGGCGACGTCACGCTGGTGCTGCGTGCAGTTGCCGGTCACGCGGCGGGCACGGATCTTGCCGCGGTCGGAAATGAACTTCCGCAGCATGTTCGTGTCCTTGTAGTCCACGTACGTGACCTTGTCCTTGCAGAAAGCGCAGACCTTCTTCTTCGGCTTGCGCACAGGCGGCTTCGCCATGGTGTTTCTCCTGTGTGATCAAGAAGTTTGGGTACGACCCGCCCTCGACCGGATCAGGCCCGGTAGCCCGGACCCGAGGGTCTAGAAGGGGGGCTCGTCCGAGTAGCCGCCGCCACCGCCGCCGCCGGAGTTTCCACCCCAGCCACCGCCACCGCCGCCCTGCTGGCCACCGGCGGGAGCGCCGGTCGCCCACGGGTCGTCGGCGGGAGCGCCGCCGCCCTGCTGGCCGCCACCGGAGCCGCCGCCCCAGCCGCCGCCACCCTGGCCGCCACCGCCACCGCCACCGAAGCCACCGCCCTGGCCACCGCGGCCGGCGGTCTTGGTGACCTTGGCCGTGGCATTGCGCAGGCTGGCGCCGACTTCCTCGACGTCCAGTTCGTAGACCGTGCGCTTGACGCCCTCACGGTCCTCGTAGGACCGCTGCTTCAGCCGGCCCTGCACGATGACGCGCATGCCTCGCTGGAGCGACTCGGCGACGTTCTCCGCCGCCTGACGCCAGACCGAGCAGGTCAGGAACAGGCTCTCGCCGTCCTTCCACTCATTGGTCTGACGGTCGAAGGTGCGGGGAGTGGACGCGACACGGAACTTCGCGACCGCCGCACCGGAAGGGGTGAAGCGCAGCTCGGGGTCGTCGACAAGATTGCCGACGACCGTGATGACGGTCTCGCCTGCCATGGATGAACCTCTCGGCGGGTTTGCTGCTGGCTGCTGGTGCTGCTACTCGAATCCCGAGATCAGCTGAGCGGGAGAGCTCAGTGGGTCTCGGGGCGGAGGACCTTGGTCCGGAGGACCGACTCGTTCAGGTTCATCTGGCGGTCGAGCTCCTTGACGACCGCAGGCTCGGCCTGCAGGTCGATGACCGAGTAGATGCCCTCGGGCTTCTTCTTGATCTCGTACGAGAGACGACGACGGCCCCAGGTGTCGACCTTCTCGACCTTGCCGTTGGCCTCACGGACAACGGAGAGGAAGTTCTCGATCAGGGGGGCGACAGCGCGCTCCTCCAGATCGGGGTCGAGGATGACCATCACCTCGTAGTGACGCATGTGGAACCCACCTCCTTTGGACTCGGCGGCCACGGTCGTTCCGTGGCAGGAGGGTTGTGATGCGTACGCAACGGTATCGGCCACCACTGACAATCGGGTTCCCTCTCGGGATTCCCTGTCCAGGGCATGGGCAGACACCGGTGCAGACGGTACAGAGTACCCGCACACCTGCTTCCGGTTGAAATCCGGGCTGGAGAGCAGACAATCTGTACACATCGGGTGTGTATGGCGCTACGATGCGCCGCCTTCCGCAGGAGGTGCCCTCATGGCACAGGCAATGCGACCCAACACCGTCGGCGGCCTTTTCGCCACGGACGGAAAGCCCCACCCTCTCCAGGACACGCTGCTCGCGGTGACCCTGGTGATGGGCGTCGTCTCGTTCGTCACGGCGATGTTCCACGATCTGCACCTGCTCAGCTCCTGGACCGGCCTGGTGGGCATCGCCACCGGCGCCTACGGCCAGTGGATCTCGGAGACCACCCGGGAACGCTTCGGCCTGATCCTGGGTCTGGGCGCCTCTGCCATCGGTTTCTACCTGGGCCTGGCCCACGGCGGTCTCTTCGGCGGGGTCGTCGGCTGACGCCGTAGCCCCCTCGGAGCCGCGTGACACCACCTCGCTTCGCCCCGGCGGCCCACAGGCCGGGGTGAAGCATCCGTACGCCCGGTCGAACCCGACGCGGGGCGCAGTAGGCTTCGGCGCTAGAGCCGGAGCCCCTGAACCCATGGGGACACACCAGCCCGAGGAGCGCCCCGAATGAGCCTGACCCTGAGGACCATCAGTCGCGAGCAGCATCTGGCGTACATCCAGAGCCTGCCGGCGGCTAGCCACATGCAGGTCCCGGCCTGGTCGGACGTCAAGGCGGAGTGGCGCTCCGAGAACCTCGGCTGGTTCGACGACCGTACCGGCGAGATGGTCGGCGCGGGTCTGGTCCTCTACCGGCAGCTCCCCAAGATCAAGCGCTATCTGGCCTATCTGCCCGAGGGCCCGGTCATCAACTGGTTCGCGCCGAATCTGACCGACTGGCTGGAACCGATGCTCGCGCACCTGAAGCAGCAGGGCGCCTTCTCCGTGAAGATGGGCCCGCCGGTGATCATCCGGCGCTGGGAGGCGACCTCGATCAAGGCGGGCATCCAGAACCCGGACGTGAAGCGGCTGCGCGACATCGAGGCCGACTTCATCGAGCCGCGCGCCTTCGAGGTCGCCGACAAGCTGCGCCGCATGGGCTGGCAGCAGGGCGAGGACGGCGGCGCCGGCTTCGGCGACGTCCAGCCGCGCTACGTCTACCAGGTGCCGCTGGCCAACCGCTCCCTGGAAGAGGTCCACAAGAACTTCAACCAGCTGTGGCGCCGCAACATCAAGAAGGCCGAGAAGGCCGGTGTCGAGGTCGTCCAGGGCGGTTACCACGACCTCGAGGAGTGGCAGCGGCTGTACGAGATCACGGCGGTCCGCGACCACTTCCGGCCCCGCCCGCTGGGGTACTTCCAGCGCATGTGGACGGCCCTCAACTCCGAGGACCCCAACCGCATGCGGCTGTACTTCGCCCGCCACAACGGCGTGAACCTCTCGGCGGCGACGATGCTCATCGTCGGCGGGCACGTCTGGTACTCCTACGGCGCCTCCGACAACATCGGCCGTGAGGTCCGGCCCTCGAACGCGATGCAGTGGCGGATGCTGCGCGACGCCTACGCGCTCGGCGCGACCGTCTACGACCTGCGGGGCATCTCCGACTCGCTGGACGAGTCCGACCACCTCTTCGGCCTGATCCAGTTCAAGGTGGGCACCGGCGGCCAGGCCGCCGAGTACCTCGGCGAGTGGGACTTCCCGCTCAACAAGCTGCTCCACAAGGCGCTCGACATCTACATGTCGCGCCGCTGAACCACGGGCATTTGCTTCGATAGCTTCCATACCTCTGATACACCGCAGCCACGAGAAAGGTTCCAGGTCCGGCCATGGCGCTCACGCTCTACGTCGACACCGCGCGCTGGCGGGCGCATCACAAGCACGTGCAGGAGCAGTTCCCGGGACTCGTCCCGGTCTGCAAGGGCAACGGCTACGGCTTCGGGCACGAACGTCTCGCGGAGGAGGCGACCCGCCTGGGCTCGGACGTCCTAGCCGTGGGCACCACGTACGAGGCCGCGCGCGTCAAGGACTGGTTCGGCGGTGACCTGCTGGTGCTGACGCCGTACCGGCGCGGCGAGGAGCCGGTGCCGCTGCCCGACCGGGTCATCCGCTCGGTGTCCTCGATCGACGGCGTCTACGGCCTCGTGGGTGCCCGGGTGGTCATCGAGGTGATGTCCTCGATGAAGCGGCACGGTGTGAGCGAGCAGGACCTGCCGCAGCTGCACTCGGCCATAGAGAACGTCCGGCTGGAGGGCTTCGCCATCCATCTGCCGCTGGACCGCACCGACGGCTCGGACGCCGTCGAGGAGGTCATCGGCTGGATGGACCGGCTGCGCGCCGCGCGGCTGCCCCTGCACACGATGTTCGTCAGCCACCTCAAGGCCGAGGAACTCGCCCGGCTCCAGCAGCAGTTCCCGCAGACCCGCTTCCGCGCCCGCATCGGCACCCGGCTCTGGCTGGGGGACCACGAGGCCACGGAGTACAGCGGCGCGGTCCTGGACGTCACGCGTGTGACCAAGGGCGACCGCTTCGGCTACCGGCAGCAGAAGGCGGCCTCCGACGGCTTCCTGGTGGTCGTGGCGGGCGGCACCTCGCACGGGGTGGGTCTGGAGGCCCCCAAGGCCCTGCACGGCGTCATGCCGCGCGCCAAGGGCGTGGCGCGCGCCGGCCTCGCCACGGTCAACCGGAACCTTTCCCCGTTCGTCTGGGGCGGCAAGCAGCGCTGGTTCGCCGAGCCGCCGCACATGCAGGTCTCCATCCTGTTCGTGCCGTCGGACGCGCCGGAGCCGAAGGTCGGGGACGAGCTGGTGGCCCATCTCCGGCACACCACCACGCAGTTCGACCGGATCGTCGACCGCTGAGCCGTCTCGCCCGAGCCCTTCAGTGGCAGCGAAAAGGCCGTGCACGGGGTGCTCCCCGCGCACGGCCTTCGTTGTCCGCGGGCCGCAACACCGCGGCCCACCGGCTCTGTTCGCTCAGAGCGAACGGCCTTCGGGTGCCGGTCCGCCCCATTCCACCTGGGGTCCGTCGAAGGCGTCCGCGTGCTTGGGCAGATGCGCCGCGGGCCCAAGGGCGAAGACGTCCTCCGCACCGTCGAGCACACCGCCCGACGGATCGTCGTCGCCCGCCCGCCGGACCACGTCCCGCTCGGGCATGAGGATGTCGCGGACGATCACGGCACACAGGTAGAGCGTGCCCGCCAGGTGGATGCCGATCGCCCAGTGGTACCCGTCGGTCGGCAGTCCCTTGTGGGCGTCTCCGCTGGTCGTGTACGCGAGGTACATCCAGATGCCCAGGAAGTACGC
This sequence comes from Streptomyces sp. NPDC000983, assembly GCF_040299205.1. Classification (NCBI taxonomy): domain Bacteria; kingdom Bacillati; phylum Actinomycetota; class Actinomycetes; order Kitasatosporales; family Streptomycetaceae; genus Streptomyces; species Streptomyces sp. NPDC000983. The sequence continues at coordinate 202,978 of NZ_JBEPBM010000002.1, forward strand.
CACCTCGCAGGCCTGCCAGATCAGGAAGTCCCGCCACTTCGGCCGGGCCAGCGCGGCGAGCGGGATCAGCCACAGCACGTACTGCGGCGAGTAGACCTTGTTGGTGAGGATGAACGCCGCGACGATCAGGAACGCGAGCTGGGCGAAGCGCGGCCGGCGCGGGGCGGTCAGGGTGAGCGCGGCGACCCCGGCGCAGCACAGCAGCATCAGCAGCGTGGCGAGGGTGTTGACGGTCTCGGTGTCGAGCGGGTCGCTGGAGTTCTGGGCCAGGATCAGCCAGAAGGATCCGAAGTCGACGCCCCGCTCCTGGCTGAACGTGTAGAACTTCGACCAGCCGTCGAACGCGAGGAGCATGACAGGGCCGTTCACGACCGTCCAGGCGACGGCCGTGCCGCCCAGGGCCTTGCCGAAGTCCCGCCACTTGCCGGCCCGCCAGCACAGTACGAGCAGGGCGCCCAGCAGCAGCACCGGGTACAGCTTCGCGGCCGTGGCGAGCCCCAGGAGGACACCGAAGGCCAGCGACCGCCCCCGCGCCCACATCAGCATCGCCGCGGCCGTCAGGGCGACGGCCAGCAGGTCCCAGTTGATGGTCGCGGTCAGGGCGAGGGCCGGCGCCAGCGCGAGCAGCAGTCCGTCCCAGGGGCGCCGGGCGTGGGTCCGGGTCACGCAGACGGCGATGACGGCCGCGCAGGCCATCAGCATCCCGGCGTTGACCATCCAGTACCACTGCTCCTGGTCCTGGATGCTGCCGGTGCCCGGCGTGAGCCAGGAGGCGACCTCCATGAACACACCGGTGAGCACCGGGTACTCGAGGAACTCCATGTCACCGGGGAGCCTGTCGAAGTACGGCACCAGATTCTCGGCGAAGCCCCGGCCCTGGTAGAGGTGCGGGATGTCCGAGTAGCAGGCGTGTGTGTACTGCGAGCTGGCGCCGAAGAACCAGGCCCCGTTGTAGCAGGGCGCCTTCTGGACCAGGCCGAGGGCGAACACGCCGATCGCCACGAGCGCGATGATCCGCACGGGGGTCCACCACGACGTCCCCAGCAGGGCACGCCGTCCGATGGGGCCGCCGATCAGCTCGCTGCCGTTGCGGGCGACCGCGTCGTCCTTCGTGGGCCGCACCGGTCCGGGCTCGTGCACGCTCTTCGGCGTCGTCTCTGCACTGGGCATGGGGCACATCCTGCCGTACGAGTCTGGGAATACGCCGAGGGCCGCCGCACCTGGTCGGTACGGCGGCCCATGTTTCACGTGAAACACCCGCGCCGGGTCATACGGCACCCAATCGGGCGCCGCCCCGGGATCAGCCGGTCGCGCTAGCCGGTGGAGCCTTCGAAGAGGCCTCCGTTGCCGTTGCCATTGCCGTTCCCGTTGCTCGTGTCCTCGGACACCGTGGGCGAGGGCGAGGTCGTCACACCGCCGTCCGTGCCTCCGTTGTCCGTCCCGCCGTCGTCCTCGCACCAGAACCCGTTGCAGGTCTCGCTCGGGGTCGGGGTGGGAATGGTCCGCGTCGGGGTCGGCGTCGGAGTCGGAGTCGGAGTCGGCGACTCCTCCTCGGTCTCGGTGGGAGTGGGCGTCGGGCTCGGAGTGGCGTTGATGACCTCACCGATGGGCTCCGGGACGGGGAAGGCCTTCGCCGGCTGGCCCTTCAGCGCCTGCTCCATGTAGTCGTGCCAGATCTCGGCCGGGAACGAGGCACCGTGGATCGACTCCTGGTCACCCGTGCCGTACATCTCCAGGAACTTACGGTTCTTGATCGTCTCGTCGTCCGGGTACCGGAACATGCTGATCGCCGTCGACAGCTGCGGGGTGTACCCGACGAACCAGGCCGACTTGTTGCCGTCGGTCGTACCGGTCTTGCCGGCCACCTCACGGCCGGTGAGCTGGGCGGCGGTACCCGTGCCCTTCTCGACCACGGTCTTCAGGACGTCGGTGACGTTGTCGGCGACTTGGGCGGTGAAGGCCTGCTTCGTCTTGTCCTCGTGCTTGAAGACCGTGCCCTCGGCGCTCTTGACCTCGGTGACGGAGTAGGGCTCGCGCTGCTCGCCGCTGGCCGCGAAGGTGGCGTAGGAGCCCGCCATACGGATCGTGCTGGGCTCGGAGATGCCGATGGAGAAGGACGGGAAGCTCGTGCCCGTCAGGCTGTCCTCCTTCAGGCCCGCGTCGACGGCGGCCTCCTCCACCTTGTCCAGGCCGACGTCCATGCCGAGCTGCACGAAGGCGGAGTTCGCCGAGAACTGCATGGCGGTGCGCAGGTCGACCATGTAGTCCGGGGCCTCGCCGAGCGACTCGTCGCCGTCGTTGGCCTGGAGCCACTCCTTGCCCTTGTCGTCCTGCCAGACGTCGCCGTCGTACTCCTTGATCTTCAGGTCGTTCTCGCCGCTGTACAGGCTCTTCGGGGAGACCTTCCTGCGCTCGTCCTGCGCCTGCGTCTCACCGAGGTCGGGATTGCGCACGCCCCACTTCATGGCCGCCGCGAGGACGTACGGCTTGAACGTCGATCCGACCTGGGCGCCGGTGACGTCTGCGTTGTTGGTGAAGTGCTTGGTGGCGTCGCTGCCGCCGTAGATCGCCTTGATGGCACCCGTCTCCGGGTCCACCGAAGCACCGCCGAACTGGACGTGCGTGTCCGTCTTCGGGCGCTTCTTGGGATCGATGTTCGCCTTCTGGACCTTCTTCACCGCGGCCTCGAGCGCCTTGACCTTCTTCTTGTCGAAGGTCGTGTAGATCGAGTAGCCGCCCTGCTGGAGGTCGTTCGCGCTGATGTCGGTGTTGTTGATGACGTAGGCCTTGGCGAGGTCGACGAGGTAGCCGACCTGGCCGCCCAGCGCGGTGTTCGAGCGGGGGTTCTGCGTCTTGGGCAGTTCCTTGTACTTGGCCCGGTCGGTGGCGCTGAGGTGGCCGTACTCGACCATCTTGTCCAGGGTGTCCTGCATCTGGATCGTGGCCCGCTTGGTATTGGCCTGCTGGGTCGCACCCACCGGGTCGATGGAGGTCGCGCCCGCCGGGTCGTAGTACGTCGCGCCCTTGAGTACGGCAGCGAGGAAGGCGCACTGCCCGGTGGTGAGGTCGACCGAGTCCTTGTTGAAGTACGCCCGCGAGGCGGCCTGGATGCCGTAGGCGCCGCGGCCGTAGTAGGCGGAGTTCAGGTAACCCGCCATGATCTGGTCCTTGGAGAACTTGGCGCCCACCTTGACCGACACGAAGATCTCCTGGAACTTCCGGGAGACCGTCTGGGACTGGTCGTCCAGCATCGCGTTCTTGACGAACTGCTGGGTGATGGTCGAGCCACCCTGCGTCTCGCCGCCCCGCGCCATGTTGAACACCGCGCGCGCGATGCCCTTGGGGTCGATGCCGCTGTCGGTTTCGAAGGTCTTGTTCTCCTGGGAGATCACCGCGTTGCGCATGTCCTCGGGGATCTGGTCCAGCTTGACGATCTGGCGGTTGGTCTCACCACCGGTGGCGACCATCACCGTGCCGTCGGACCAGTAGAAGACGTTGTTCTGCGCCTCGGCGGTGTCCGCCACGTTGGGCACGCCCACCATGGCGTAGCCAATGCCCGCGATGGCCACCAGGCTGCCCATGAAGCCCAGGCACAGGCCCGACACCAGCTTCCAGGACGGCATCCAGCGACGCCAGCCGTCCTTGCCCGCGCGCGGATAGTCGATGATCCGCTTCTTGTCGGGAACGGCGGCCCGTCCACGGCCCCGGCCGGGACCGGTGGACCCTCCGGGTCCGCCCCGCCGGCCACCCGGGCCTGGCTCTGCTCCTCTGCGGCGGCCACCCCCACCGCCTTGCGAGGCACGGCGGGCCGCGGCGCGGCCGCCGTACGGCAGCGCCTCGGCGGCATCGTAGGAATCCGACCCGTGGGAGCTGGTCCCATGCGAATCGGCGGTAGATCCGGTGGCGCCTCGCGGTGCCGCGCGGCGGCCGGAGGACGGGCCGGGCTGGCCGCGTCGGGCCGCGGCACGTCCGCCTTCCTGCGGCTGCGGCGGTTTGCGACGGTGCTCGCTCATCGAACGACTACTCCTCGGGCAGGCGCACCCGTGTGACGCGCCTGGAAACGGCGGCAGGTTTCCGGTCCCCCCGAAGTACGGATGTGGTCGCTTCCGCATTCACCCGTACTGCACCGAGGACGACGACGCCCCCAGGCGTCACTTGGTTCCCGGTGGTGTGCATGGCGCACAGACTACGCACCGTCAAAACCTGCCGAGCCCCGAAGTTCACCCCAAATCAGGCAACTCGCATCCCATGAATCAGTGATGTGATCCCGTTCACGATCCTCCCCCTTGTCGCACACGCGGAGCCGTTCTATCGTCTTGATGTATCGAGTCGATACATCAACGCGAGATAAGGACGAGGAGGCGAAGGATGAGCCGACGGGCCGGGATCCTTGAGTTCGCCGTCCTCGGCCTGCTCCGTGAATCTCCGATGCACGGCTATGAGCTGCGCAAACGACTCAATACGTCACTGGGTGTGTTCCGTGCGTTCAGCTACGGCACGCTCTATCCCTGCCTCAAGACGCTGGTCGCCAACGGCTGGTTGATCGAGGAGCCGGGAAACGCCCCCGAGGACGCCCTCGCAGCGTCCCTCGCCGGCCGCCGCGCCAAGATCGTCTACCGGCTGACGGCGGAAGGTAAGGAGCACTTCGAGGAACTGCTCTCCCAGACCGGCCCCGACGTGTACGAGGACGAGCACTTCGCCGCCCGGTTCGCCTTCTTCGGGCAGACCTCGCGCGATGTCCGCATGCGCGTACTGGAGGGCCGCCGGAGCCGTCTGGAGGAGCGTCTGGAGAAGATGCGGGCCTCCCTGGCACGCACCCGGGAACGTCTGGACGACTACACGCTTGAGCTCCAGCGCCACGGAATGGAGTCCGTGGAGCGCGAAGTGCGCTGGCTGAACGAGCTCATCGAGAGCGAGCGGGCCGGGAGGGACCTCAAGGGGTCCGCCCCCGGGGGGCCCGCACAGCAGGACACCACATCTGGAGCGACGGGCGGCCTGCCCCGTACCGGGGGCGACCCCGGCGCGGATACGCCCGACGACACCGCCACGTGAGCGCTCACACAGGGCCTCACTCGTACACACAGGGAGCAACCGGAATGGGTTCGGTTCGCGTAGCCATCGTCGGCGTGGGCAACTGCGCCGCGTCGCTGGTGCAGGGCGTCGAGTACTACAAGGACGCCGACCCGGCGTCCAAGGTCCCGGGCCTGATGCACGTCCAGTTCGGCGAGTACCACGTCGGTGACGTGGAGTTCGTCGCGGCCTTCGACGTCGACTCGAAGAAGGTCGGCCTCGACCTCGCGGACGCCATCGGCGCCTCCGAGAACAACACCATCAAGATCTGCGACGTGCCGAACTCCGGCGTCACCGTCCAGCGCGGCCACACCCTCGACGGTCTCGGCAAGTACTACCGCCAGACCATCGAGGAGTCCGCCGAGGAGCCGGTCGACGTCGTCCAGATCCTCAAGGACCGCCAGGTCGACGTTCTCGTCTGCTACCTGCCCGTCGGCTCCGAGGACGCGGCGAAGTTCTACGCCCAGTGCGCCATCGACGCCAAGGTCGCCTTCGTCAACGCCCTCCCGGTCTTCATCGCCGGCACCAAGGAGTGGGCGGACAAGTTCACCGAGGCGGGCGTCCCGATCGTCGGTGACGACATCAAGTCGCAGGTCGGCGCCACCATCACGCACCGCGTCATGGCGAAGCTGTTCGAGGACCGTGGTGTGCGCCTGGAGCGCACGATGCAGCTGAACGTCGGCGGCAACATGGACTTCAAGAACATGCTCGAGCGTGACCGCCTCGAGTCCAAGAAGATCTCCAAGACGCAGGCCGTCACCTCCCAGATCCCCGACCGGGACCTCGGCGAGAAGAACGTCCACATCGGCCCGTCCGACTACGTCGCGTGGCTCGACGACCGCAAGTGGGCCTACGTGCGCCTCGAGGGCCGCGCGTTCGGCGACGTCCCGCTGAACCTGGAGTACAAGCTCGAGGTCTGGGACTCCCCGAACTCCGCGGGTGTCATCATCGACGCCCTGCGCGCCGCGAAGATCGCCAAGGACCGCGGCATCGGCGGCCCGATCCTGTCGGCGTCCTCGTACTTCATGAAGTCCCCGCCGGTGCAGTACTTCGACGACGAGGCCCTCGACAACGTCGAGAAGTTCATCAAGGGCGAGGTCGAGCGCTAAGGCTCCGCGAGTCCGCTCCTGCCAGAGCCGAGAAGGGTCCCCGGGTCGTACGACCCGGGGACCTTCCCGTATGTGAGGCTGAGCCCCATGTCCGTCGCCCGCGACCTGCGCGTTCTGCTGCGTTTTCGGAACTTCAGGCGTCTGCTCGCCCTTCGGCTGCTCTCCCAGGGCGCCGACGGCGTCTACCAGGTCGCGCTCGCCACGTACGTGGTCTTCTCCCCGGAGAAACAGACATCGGCCGCCGCGATCGCCTCCGCCATGGCGGTCCTGCTCCTGCCGTACTCCCTCGTCGGCCCCTTCGCCGGCGTCCTGCTGGACCGCTGGCAACGCCGCCAGGTCTTCCTCTACGGCAGTCTCCTGCGCGCCCTGCTCGCCTCGGCGACCGCCGTGCTGATGGTCAGCCAGGTCCCGGACTGGCTCTTCTACGCCTCCGCCCTGTGCGTCACCGCCGTCAACCGCTTCGTCCTCTCCGGCCTCTCCGCCGCCCTTCCCCGCGTCGTCGACGGCGAGCGCCTGGTCATCGCCAACTCCCTCTCCCCGACGGCCGGCACCCTCGCCGCGACCGCGGGCGGCGGCCTCGCCTTCGCCGTACGGCTGCTGGTGGCGGACTCCGACGCGGCGGTCGTCCTGCTCGGCGCCGCGCTGTACCTGTGCGCGGCGCTGGCGTCCCTGCGCATGTCCCGGGAGCTGCTGGGCCCCGACCGGGAGTTGGTACGGCCGGGGCTGCGCACGGCCCTCACCGGCACCGCGCGCGACCTCGTGGCGGGGGTGCGCCATCTGGCCACCCCACCGCGCAGGGAAGCGGCCTGGGCGCTGGCCGCGATGACGCTGATGCGCTTCTGCTACGGCGCCCTGCTGGTCATGCTGCTGATGCTGTGCCGGTACACCTTCTCCTCCGACACCGACTCGAACGACGGGCTGGCGCTGCTGGGGCTGGCGTTGGGCATCTCCGGCGCGGGCTTCTTCACGGCGGCCGTACTGACGCCGTGGGCAGCGGGGCGTCTCGGTCCGGGCCGCTGGATCGTCGTGTGCGCCGGCACCGCCGCGGTCCTGGAACCCGCCCTGGGGCTGCAGTTCGCCGTCGTGCCGATGCTTCTCACCGCGTTCGTGCTCGGGTTGACGACACAGGGCGCCAAAATCGCCACGGACACCGTCGTGCAGTCCTCGGTCGACGACGGCTTCCGCGGCCGCGTCTTCTCCCTCTACGACGTCCTGTTCAACGTCGCCTTCGTCGGCGCGGCCGGAGTCGCGGCGCTGATGCTGCCGCCTGACGGCCGCTCAGTGGCCCTGGTGGTAACAGTCGCCGTTATCTACGGTGCGGTTGCTGTGGCTATGGCCCGTTTTGAACGCCGATAAGTGTCACATCAGTGCCACAGAGACCCTCCTGACTTCTGGAGTGTCAGTGGGGCCCGATAACTTACGTGAGTCTTATGCGCGCTCCGTTCGCGTCACTCACCCATGTTCGAGGGGGACCCCCAAGTGACAACTCCGCCGCCCCAGGGCCAGAACCCGTTTGCTCAGGGCCAGAACCCGTACGCCCAGCCCCAGGGCCAGGACCCCCAGCAGCCGGGCTTCCCGCAGCCGGGCGCAGCCCCGTACGCGCCGGTCCCGCCGGAGCAGCCCCGCCGCAAGCTCAGCTTCAAGACGATCAAGAACATCGTCGTGGCTGTCGTCGTCATCGGCGTGGTGGTCGGCGGCTACATAGCGAGCCGTGACGACGCGGACACGGCGAAGGTCGGGGACTGCATGAGCATCTCGGACCCGGACAGCACGACCGACCCGGGCCTGGAAGTCGTGGACTGCAGCGACTCCAAGGCCAGGTACAAGGTCGCGGAGAAGAAGGACGGCACCATCGCGGGCTGCGACCGCACCAAGTACTCGGAGTACACCGAGACCGGCGGCAGCAAGGACTTCACGCTCTGCCTGGCGGACTACACCGCCAAGTAGGTCACGCTCCACCGCAGGGGCCATGTTTCACGTGAAACATGGCCCCTGCGCCATGCGCGCACCTGCGGCCGTACGCACTGCACGCACGCGGGGTCATGTTTCACGTGAAACATGACCCCGTTCCGTTGCATCAGGCCTCCTGGGTGGCCCACCACTCCTTGAGCGCCGTCACCGCGGCGTCGTGGCCCATGGGGCCGTTCTCCAGGCGCAGCTCCAGCATGTGCTTGTAGGCGCTGCCGATCACCGGCCCCGGACCGACCCCGAGGATCTGCATGATGTCGTTGCCGTCGAGGTCCGGGCGGATCGAGTCCAGCTCCTCCTGCTCCTGGAGCTGCGCGATGCGCTCCTCCAGGCCGTCGTAGGCCCGGGACAGGGCTGCGGCCTTGCGCTTGTTCCGGGTCGTGCAGTCGGAGCGGGTGAGCTTGTGCAGCCGCTCCAGGAGGGGGCCGCCGTCGCGGACGTAGCGGCGGACGGCGGAGTCGGTCCACTCGCCGGTGCCGTAGCCGTGGAAGCGCAGGTGGAGCTCGACGAGGCGTGAGACGTCCTTCACGAGCTCGTTGGAGTACTTCAGCGCCGTCATGCGCTTCTTCGTCATCTTCGCGCCGACCATCTCGTGGTGGTGGAACGAGACCCGGCCGTCCTTCTCGAAGCGCCGGGTGCGCGGCTTGCCGATGTCGTGCAGCAGCGCGGCCAGCCTGAGGGTCAGGTCGGGCCCTTGCTCCTCCAGCGCCATCGCCTGCTCCAGCACGATCAGCGTGTGCTCGTAGACGTCCTTGTGCCGGTGATGCTCGTCGCTCTCCAGCCGCAGGGCCGGCAGCTCGGGCAGCACCCGATCGGCAAGGCCGGTCTCGACGAGCAGCGTCAGACCCTTACGCGGGTGGGCGGACAGGATGAGCTTGTTCAGCTCGCCCTGAACGCGCTCGGCCGAGACGATCTCGATCCGCTCGGCCATCTCCGTCATGGCCGCCACGACCTCGGGAGCCACCTCGAAGTCCAGCTGAGCCGCGAACCGCGCGGCACGCATCATCCGCAGCGGGTCGTCCGAGAAGGAGGCTTCAGGAGTGCCCGGAGTGCGCAGCACCCGCTCCGCGAGGTCCTCAAGCCCACCGTGCGGGTCGATGAACACCTTCGCCGGCAGCGCGACGGCCATCGCGTTCACCGTGAAGTCACGGCGGACGAGATCCTCCTCGATGGAGTCGCCGTACGACACCTCGGGTTTGCGTGAGGTCCGGTCGTACGCCTCCGACCGGTAGGTGGTGACCTCGATCTGGTAGCCGTCCTTCTGGGCGCCCACCGTGCCGAAGGCGATCCCGACCTCCCAGACGGCGTCCGCCCACGGGCGCACGATCTTCAGGACGTCCTCGGGACGGGCATCGGTCGTGAAGTCCAGATCGTTGCCGAGCCGGCCCAGCAGCGCGTCCCGCACCGACCCGCCGACCAGGGCGAGTGAGAACCCTGCCTCCTCGAAGCGACGGGCGAGGTCGTCGGCGACAGGCGCGACCCGCAGCAGTTCACTCACCGCACGGTGCTGCACCTGGCTCAGGACACTGAGGTTGTCTTCGTTGGCGTTCGGCACAACAAAAGAGAGTACGTGGCCGTAACGGCCCGCAGCGCCTCCATTAAACGTGCACAGAGCCGGCCCGCTTCATACGGGAACATAGGGGACGGCGCGGTGCCCCGCGCCGATCTTGTGGAGCAGTCCGCGGCACTTCCCCTCAGCGGGCATCGTTACCATGCGTGGACGCACATTCCGACGACCACTGACGACGACGAGGGACGGGCGAGCGCGTGGCCGAGGCGGCAGACTTCCAGGGGACCAGTCCCTCACCTGCCCGCCGGTGGCTGCGGCGCACCGGGGCGCTGCTCACCGGCGCCCCCCTGCTGGCGGGTCTCCTCCAGCTGCCCGCGGCGTCCCCCGCCCAGGCCGCCACCGGTGACAGGACCGTCTCCGTCGCTGTCGACTCCCTCACACCGAGCGTCCCCACGGACGGCGACACGGTGACCGTGTCCGGCACGGTCACCAACACCGGCAAGCAGGCCGTCACCGAGGCCCAGGTCGACCTGCGGGTGGGCCAGGAGCTGACCACCCGCTCCGGCATCGACTCCGCCGCCAGGGCCACCGGATCCCAGCCGGGCACCGACGGGCTGCCGCTCGGCGGGAAGTACGTCGAGAAGTTCGCCAAACTCACCCCGGGCGTCTCGCAGCCCTTCTCCATCGAGGTGCCGGTCGACGAACTGGACCTGGGCGGCAACGGGATCTACCAGCTCGCGGTCTCCCTGTCCGGTGAGACGGCCGCCCAGCCGTGGACCCAGGTGCTCGGCGTGCAGCGGACCTTCCTGCCGTACCAGCCCGACGAGGCCGACACCCGGACGAAGACGACCGTGCTGTGGCCGCTGATCTCCACCGTCCACATGACGGCGCAGACGGGGTCCAACGAGTCGCAGACCCCGGTCTTCCGTGACAACGACCTCGCCGCGGAACTCGCGCCGGGCGGCCGGCTGGAGCGGATGGTCTCGCTCGGCAAGGACCTCGACGTGACCTGGGTCGTCGACCCGGACCTCCTGGCCTCCGTCGACGCCATGACCCGCAGCTTCCGCGTCCAGGGCGAGAACGGCACCACCACCCCCGGCACCCGGGCCGACCAGGAGCTCGCCAAGCGCTGGCTCACCGCGCTCCAGGGCGCCGTGCTGGACAACGAGGTCGTCGCGCTGCCCTTCGCCGACCCCGACCTGGCCTCCCTCGCCCACAACGGCACGGCCGTCACGGGCTCCCTGGGCCACCTCAAGGAGGCGACCGACGTCGCCTCCGACACCGTCGAGTCGATCCTGTACGTGGAGCCGACCACCGACTTCGCCTGGCCGGTCGAGGGCGCCGTGGACCCGTCGATCATGAAGGTCGCCACCTCGGCGGGCGCGGACAAGGTGATCGCGCGCAGCGACAGCCTGGACGAGACCTCGGACCTGACCTACACCCCCTCCGCGGCCCGTCCCGTCGGCGGCGGCACGACGGCCGTGGTCGCCGACGCACGGCTGTCCACGGCCTTCCAGGGCGACATGACAAGGGCGTCCACGGCCACACTGGCCCGTCAGCGGTTCCTGGCCCAGAGCCTGGCGCTGAACCTTCAGACGGACAAGCAGCGCAGCATCGTCGTCGCCCCGCAGCGCATGCCGACGGCGGCTCAGGCACAGACGCTGGCCCAGGCGGTGACGGACCTCCAGAACAGCGGCTGGACCGAGTTCCATGACCTCACCACCACTGCCGCGGCCAAGCCCGACCCGGGCGCCACGACCAGGATCCCCTCGAAGTCCGCCTACCCCTCCGCGCTGCGCAAGCAGGAACTCCGGCGCACGGCGTTCGAGCAGATCGCGGTGACCCAGGACAAGCTCGACCGGTTCAAGGTCATCCTCAGCGACAAGTCCCGGGTCGTGACCCCCTTCGGCCGTGCGATGAACCGCGAGATGTCGACCTCCTGGCGCGGCCGGGCCGCCGAGGCGGCCGAGTACCGCGACGAGGTGGAGAGCTACCTGGACTCCCTCGCGGACCAGGTCTCCCTCATCGACAAGTCCGAGGTGAAGCTCTCCGGCCGCAGCGCCACGATCCCCGTGACCGTGCAGAACAACCTGGTGCAGGGCGTCGACGACCTGGTGCTGCGTCTCACCTCGACCAGCCCCCGGCGTCTGAAGATCGGCGGGGACGACTACGAGGAGCAGCCGGTCACGGTCTCCGGCGGCCACAGCCAGACGGTGAAGTTCACCACCTCCGCCGAGGCCAACGGCCAGGGGGAGGTGATCGCACAGCTGTACACACGGGACGGCCAGAAGTACGGTGCCGAGGTCCGGTTCGACGTGAAGGTCACCGAGTTCACGGCAACGGTCATGCTCGTCATCGGCGGCGGTTTCCTCCTCCTGGTCCTCGCCGGGTTCCGCATGTACACCCAGCGCAAGCGGGCCGCCCGGCAGAGCGCGGAGAATGGTCCCGAGACCTCCGACGCGCCTGCCGGCACACCCGAGGAACCAGAGGGTCACAACGACCGCCCCGAGCGGGAGTCCGCCCCGGAGCAGCCGAGTGACCCGGTGCCGGACACCCCAGTGGAAAGCGCGGACCCTTCCGGCACGGGTGAGAGAGTGGACCGTTGAGGATGTCGTGGCCGGTGGGCCCGGGACGATGAGGTGGGGTAACCATGAACGCGCCGTACGACGGTGACCGCGGCCAGGGCGCGGGCAGCCCGGGCCACGCCGAGGGCCCGCCGCCCGAGCACGGCCAGGTGCCGCCGCAGCCCCCCGCGGACATGTACCTCCAGGACGCCTACGACCAGGACCCCTACCGGGCGCAGGACCTCTCCGCCCAGGACCCGGTCGCCGAGGCGCTCTACGACCGCTCCGCGCACCCCCCGCCGCCGCCCGGCACCTACCCGCCCCAGCAGCCCCTGTACGCCCAGCCCCAGCAGTCGCCGTACGCCCCCGACCCCCATGTGTGGGCCCAGACCCCGGCGCCCGAACCGGACGGTGCGACCCAGTACCTGCCGTACGGCGACGATCCGCGCACCACGCAGTACGTGGGCGTGGACGACCTGGTCACGCACTCGGCCGACGAGCGGCACGAGCCGGACGCCTTCGCACACCTCTTCAGGGACCAGCAGCAGGGCGGCGGACGCCCGCCCCACGAGCCCCCGTCGGTGCCCGGCCCCGCCGGTGAGCCCGCGCGGTACCAGCAGCCCCAGGCGCCCGCACAGGGCGGAGCCGGCGAGACCATGAACCTCGGCACCGCACCCGTACCCCCTCCGGCGGCACCGGCTCCGGCCGCTTCCGCCGCCCCCGCCAAGAAGGGCGGGAAGGCCGCGGGACTGCTGAAGTCCAGCGCGGTCATGGCGGCGGGCACGATGGTGTCCCGGCTGACCGGTTTCGTCCGGTCCATGATGATCGTCTCGGCGCTGGGACTCGGTCTGCTCGGTGACTCCTTCCAGGTCGCCTACCAGCTGCCGACGATGATCTACATCCTGACCGTCGGCGGCGGCCTCAACTCCGTCTTCGTGCCGCAGCTGGTCCGCGCGATGAAGGACGACGAGGACGGCGGCGAGGCCTACGCGAACCGCCTGCTGACCCTGGTGATGGTGGCCCTCGCCGCTCTCACCGCGCTCGCGATGGTCGCCGCGCCCCTGCTCGTCAAGGCGCTGTCGGCACCGGTCGCCAACAACCCGGCGGCCAACGACGTGGCCGTCACCTTCACCCGCTACTTCCTGCCCTCGATCTTCTTCATGGGCGTCCATGTGGTGATGGGTCAGATCCTCAACGCGCGCGGCAGGTTCGGCGCGATGATGTGGACCCCCGTCCTGAACAACATCGTCATCATCGTCACGCTCGGCATGTTCCTGTGGGTGTACGGCACCGCGGAGCGCTCCGGCATGGCCGTCACGAACATCCCGCCGGAGGGCCAGCGGCTCCTCGGCATCGGTGTGCTGCTCGGCCTGGTCGTCCAGGCCCTGGCGATGATCCCGTACCTGCGGGAGACGGGCTTCCGGCTGCGGCTGCGCTTCGACTGGAAGGGCCACGGGCTGGGCAAGGCGGCGATGCTCGCCAAGTGGACGATCCTGTTCGTCCTCGCCAACCAGGCCGGCGCGCTCGTGGTCACCCAGCTGTCCACCGCGGCCGGAGTCGACTCCGACGTCGACGGAACCGGCTTCGCCGCCTACGCCAACGCCCAGCTGATCTGGGGCCTGCCGCAGGCCATCATCACCGTCTCGCTGATGGCCGCCCTCCTGCCGCGCCTGTCGCGCTCGGCCGCCGAGGGCGACGGCGGTGCCGTCCGCGACGACATCTCCCAGGGCCTGCGCACGACGGCGGTCGCCATCGTCCCCATCGCCTTCGGGTTCCTGGCGCTCGGCATCCCGATGTGCACGCTGATGTTCGGCTCCTCCGGCACCAGCGAAGCCACCAACATGGGCTACATGCTGATGGCCTTCGGCCTCGGCCTCATCCCCTACTCGGTGCAGTACGTGGTGCTGCGTGCCTTCTACGCCTACGAGGACACCCGCACCCCCTTCTACAACACGGTCATCGTGGCGGCCGTCAACGCCGTCGCCTCGGCCGTCTGCTTCTTCGTCATCCCCGCCCGCTGGGCCGTCGTCGGCATGGCCGCCGCGTACGGACTGGCCTACGCGATCGGCGTCGGCGTCGCCTGGAGCAGACTGCGCCGCAAGCTCGGCGGGGACCTCGACGGCGCCCGGGTGATGCGCACCTACGCCAGGCTCTGCATCGCCTCGGTGCCGGCGGCACTGCTCTCCGGCGCCGTCTGCTACGGGGTCGCGCAGGTCCTCGGCCAGGGTGTGGCCGGCTCGTTCGCCGCACTGATCGTCGGTGGCGCCGTCCTTCTGGGGGTCTTCTTCGTCGCCGCGCGCAAGATGCGCATCGAGGAGCTGAACTCGCTGGTGGGCATGGTCCGTGGGCGTCTGGGACGCTGAGCCCGGGGTACGCGCACAACCATCGTTCGCCACCGTGTGTCGTGCATAGCGGCGGACTGTGGGCACAATTGGTCTCGGCGTTTCAAGGCGCGCGGAGTAAGGGGAGGCAGGAGCGACGGTGGCGGAACGGAGCACGGCTGCCGTTGACGTGGAGGACACCAGCGGCGACGAGTCGCTGACCGCGCAGGCGGACCAGTCCACGGCCGACGGGGTGGCCCAGAATCGGGAGCTGGACACGGACACCGACGAGGCACAGGGGAGTGGCGGGACCGCGAGTCCCGAGAAGGCCTCACCACCCGAACTGCACAGCGGGCACAAGCTCGCCAGGCGCTACCGCCTGGAGGAGTGCGTCACCCGTCTGGACGGATTCAGCAGTTGGCGTGCGGTGGACGAGAAGCTGCGGCGTGCCGTGGGCGTCCACCTCCTGCCCGCCGACCACGTCCGCGCCCGCTCCGTACTGGCGGCGGCCCGGTCCTCCGCGCTGCTCGGCGACCCCCGGTTCGTCCAGGTCCTCGACGCGGTCGAGGAGAACGACCTCGTCTACGTCGTCCACGAGTGGCTGCCCGACGCCACCGAGCTGACGACCCTGCTGTCGGCCGGCCCGCTGGAGCCGTACGACGGCTACCAGATGGTCTCCCAGGTGGCCGCCGCCATGGCCGCGGCGCACCGGGAGGGCCTCGCGCATCTGCGGCTGAACCCCAACGCGGTGCTGCGCACCTCCACCGGCCAGTGGCGCATCCGCGGTCTCGCCGTCAACGCCGCCCTGCGCGGCGTCAGTTCCGACACCCCGCAGCGCACGGACACCGAGGCGATCGGCGCGCTGCTGTACGCGGCGCTGACCCAGCGCTGGCCGTACGAGAACGACGCCTACGGTCTGACCGGGCTGCCCAAGGACGTCGGTCTGGTCGCCCCCGACCAGGTCCGTGCGGGCGTCCACCGCGGTCTGTCCGAGCTGTCCATGCGCGCGCTCGCCAACGACGGCGCGACCGCCTCCCGCCACGAGTCGGCGTGCACGACGCCGGAGGAACTGGTCAAGGCGATCAGCGAGATGCCTCGCATCCGCCCGCCGGAGCCCACGTTCACCGCCCCGCCGGACTACCAGCGCACGACGTACCAACAGGGCAACTACGGCCGCCAGGCGCCGCGTCCCGGTGCCACGCAGCCGGTGCCGGCCCCGCCGCTGCCGCTGCAGAGCCGCACGGGCAAGGCACTGAAGTGGGCCGTGTCGGCGCTGCTCATCGCCGCCCTGGGCCTGGGCAGCTGGCAGTTGGCGGACGCCCTGATGGACCGCAGCGGCAAGGCCGAGGACACCAACCAGACCCAGACGACGGACGGCGGCGACAAGAGCCCGAAGAAGCCCACCGTCGGCAAGCCGATCGCGATCCAGGACGCACAGGACTTCGACCCGTTCGGCGACGACCGCTCCGAGTACCCGGAGAACGTGGGCAAGGTCTACGACGGCGACCCGAGTTCGTACTGGCAGACCAGCTACTACGCCGGCGCCAGGTTCGGCAATCTCAAGTCGGGTGTGGGGGTCGTCCTCGATCTCGGCAAGGCTCAGCAGGTCGGCAAGGTGACCGTCAGCTTCCAGGGGAGCACCTCGGTCGAACTGCGTGCGGCGTCCGGCGACGCCGGCGCGATGCCGACGTCGCTCGACGGCTACGCCAAGGTCGCCGACGGCTCCGGGACGAGCGTGACGCTCAAGCCGGGCAAGAGCGTCAGCACCCGCTACCTGCTGGTGTGGCTCACCGAGCTGCCCATACAGGCGGACGACGGAAAGTGGCGAGGCAGGGTCATGGACATCAAGGTGACCAGCTGACGTCTCGAGCGGGCCGGCCCGAGGTCTTCCAGGACCACGGTCCGGCCCCTTTCGTCATTCGGCGGCGAGCGCCGTGTGGCATTCTGGCGATCGGGCCTACAAGTCGGGTTGCCGTCATCGCGAGTTGCCTCCCCTAGGGAGTCGGGGGATACGTGTGGATAGCGGATCGAGCCGAGCCGATCTCTCGGACGCCGATCTCCTGGCGCGCCATGTAGAGGGCGACAAGGACGCCTTCGCCGAGCTCGTGCGTCGGCACCGTGACCGGCTCTGGGCCGTCGCGCTGCGTACGCTGGGCGACCGTGAGGAAGCCGCGGACGCCGTCCAGGACGCGCTCGTCTCCGCTTACCGGGCCGCGCACACCTTCCGCGGCCAGTCGGCCGTCACGACCTGGCTGCACCGGATCACCGTGAACGCCTGCCTCGACCGGGCCCGCAAGGCCGCCTCCCGCAAGACCTCCCCCGTCGACGACACCGAGCGGCTGGAACAGCTCCTGGAGCCGCACGAGTCGGCCGCGGCGCCGGCCGAGCGCAACGATCTGCACCGGCAGTTGCTGGAGGCGCTCGGCACTCTCCCGCCCGACCAACGCGCCGCCCTCGTCCTCGTCGACATGCAGGGCTATCCCGTCGCCGAGGCGGCCCGGATCCTGGACGTCCCCACCGGGACGGTGAAGAGCCGGTGCGCCCGGGGCCGCGCCCGGCTGCTGCCGCTCCTGACCCATCTGCGGCCGGAAAGAACCGGTGGCGCCGACGGACCGGGCGGGGGACGGAACCACGGGGCGGGTACATCCGTCCCACCGGCAGCGGGACCCCGGGGCGCGGACCCCGGCGACAACGGGCCAAGTGATCCAACGGCTGTGAAGGGCGGAGGTGGGCGAGCGTGACGCCGACGACAGACACGGCCGGACACCCGGACGTCACCGAACTCTCCGACCTCACCGAGGGCCTGCTGCCCGAGTCCCGGAGCACTGACGTACGGCGGCACCTCGACGGGTGCGAACTCTGCGCCGACGTCCACGCGTCGCTGGAGGAGATCCGTGGGCTGCTCGGAGCGCTGCCCGAGCCGATGGAGATGCCCGACGACGTAGTGGAGCGCATCGAGGCCGCCCTCACGGCAGAGGCGGAGGCGGAGGCAGAGGCAGGGGATGCGGACCAGGACGACACGGACGCGACCGTGATCCCGGCCGCTGTGCTCGGCGAGCGCCGAGGCGCCGACAGCAGCGACGGTGTTTCACGTGAAACATCACCGCCGGCCGACCGTCCCGCGGGCCACGCCCGTGCCTCGACCACCGGACCCGGGCGCAAGGGCCACCGCCGGGGCGGGCGCCGACGGGTCGCCGTCCTCGGCACCGTCTTCACGGTCGCGGCGCTCGGCCTCGGCTCGGTTCTGCTCACCTCGCTCAACGATTCCACCGGTGGCCCCGAAGGTGACGGCGGTCAGTCGACCGCCGCGGACACCTTCGCCGCGGGCACCCTCGAGAACCAGGTGTCGGACCTCCTCGCGAAGACAGCGAGCGGGGGGCACACTCCCCGCAACAGCGTGAGCAGCATGGAATCCGTGCCCGGTTCCAAGGAGCCCCACGTCTTCAAGCAGACCACGGTTCCCGGCTGCGTCCAGGAGGGCATCGGGCGCAACGACACCGCCCTCGCCACCGAGGAAGGCGTCTACCAGGGCACCGAAGCGCTCCTCGTCGTCCTGCCCGAGCCGGGGGACAGCACCAAAGTCACCGCCTACGTCGTCGCCACCGGCTGTGTGGACGACCCCTCCATGGGCAAGGGCGAAGTGCTGCTGAAGCACACCTACACACGGACCTCCTGAGCACCTGCTCGGCCCGCGGACGCTTCGTCTCCGTCCCTCGTGGTATGCGCTACGGTGTCGCCCCTCCGTGTGCCCGGACACAGCGGGAATGCACGCCCCTTAGGATCCGTTGGGTGGGGTGAGAGTTCTGAGAGGGGCTCCCACCGGACCTATGACGCAGTCCAGAGACGAGGAATCAAGCCGTGAGCGACGTCCGTAACGTGATCATCATCGGCTCCGGGCCCGCCGGCTACACGGCGGCGCTCTACACCGCGCGCGCGTCGCTGAAGCCGCTGGTGTTCGAGGGCGCCGTCACCGCCGGTGGCGCGCTGATGAACACCACCGAGGTCGAGAACTTCCCCGGCTTCCAGGACGGCATCATGGGCCCCGAGCTCATGGACAACATGCGCGGCCAGGCCGAGCGCTTCGGCGCCGAACTGATTCCGGACGACATCGTCTCCGTCGACCTCACCGGTGAGATCAAGACCGTCACCGACACCGCCGGCACGGTGCACCGGGCCAAGGCCGTCATCGTCACCACCGGCTCCCAGCACCGCAAGCTCGGCCTGCCCAACGAGGACGCCCTCTCCGGTCGGGGTGTCTCCTGGTGCGCCACCTGCGACGGCTTCTTCTTCAAGGACCACGACATCGCCGTGATCGGCGGCGGCGACACCGCGATGGAGGAGGCGACCTTCCTCTCGCGCTTCGCCAAGTCCGTGACGATCGTCCACCGTCGTGACTCCCTGCGCGCCTCGAAGGCCATGCAGGACCGCGCCTTCGCCGACCCGAAGATCAAGTTCGTCTGGGACAGCGAGGTCGCCGAGGTCCAGGGCGACCAGAAGCTCGCGGCGCTGAAGCTGCGGAACGTCAAGACCGGCGAACTCTCCGACCTGCCGGTGACCGGTCTGTTCATCGCGATCGGTCACGACCCGCGCACCGAGCTGTTCAAGGGCCAGCTGGACCTGGACGCCGAGGGCTACCTCAAGGTCGACGCCCCCTCCACCCGCACCAACATCACCGGTGTCTTCGCCGCCGGCGACGTGGTCGACCACACCTACCGTCAGGCGATCACCGCGGCCGGCACCGGCTGTTCGGCCGCGCTCGACGCCGAGCGCTTCCTCGCCGCCCTCGCGGACGAGGAGAACGCCGAGCCCGCGACGACGACCGTCTGACAACTCACCCGCCCTCCCCACGCACCAACCAGTTAAGGAGCCCGCCGTGGCCGGCACTCTGAAGAACGTGACCGACGACTCCTTCGAGCAGGACGTCATCAAGAACGACAAGCCCGTCCTGGTGGACTTCTGGGCCGCCTGGTGCGGTCCCTGCCGCCAGATCGCGCCGTCCCTCGAGGCCATTGCCGCCGAGTACGGCGACAAGATCGAGATCGTCAAGCTCAACATCGACGAGAACCCGGGTACGGCCGCCAAGTACGGCGTCATGTCCATCCCGACGCTCAACGTCTACCAGAACGGCGAGGTCGCCAAGACCATCGTCGGCGCCAAGCCGAAGGCCGCGATCCTCCGCGACCTGGAGGACTTCATCGCCGAGTAGGCGTTGTTCCAGAGCGCCGAGTGGCGATGTTTCACGTGAAACACGAATGGGCCAACCCCGAGGGTTGGCCCATTTCGCTTGTCCGCCCCGCGTGACGTCACAGCGGGCGGAGCACCGGCTCCTTCTGCACGGCCCCCAGCAGCCGGTCCAGGGCCATCTCCACGTCTTCCTTCCACGACAGCGTCGTCCGCAGCTCCAGCCTCAGCCTCGGATGCGTGGGATGAGGCCGTACCGTCTTGAAGCCCACCGCCAGCAGATGATCGGCGGGAAGCACACAGGCGGGCTCCTTCCAGCGCGCGTCCCCGAACGCCTCGATCGCCTTGAAGCCCCGCCGCAGAAGATCCTTGGCGACCGTCTGGACCATCACCCGCCCCAGTCCCTGTCCCTGATATCCGGGCATGATGAACGACGTCATCAGCTGCACCGCATCCGGTGAGACCGGACTCGTGGGGAACGCGGTGGAGCGGGGGACGTACGCCGGAGGCGCGTACAGGGCGAAGCCCACCGGGATGTCATCGACATAGACGACCCGACCGCAGGATCCCCAGTCCAGCAGGACGGCCGAGATCCAGCCCTCCTTCTCCAGCGCCGGAGTGCCGGCGGCTACCGCGGCCTTGCCGCTGACGGGATCCAGTTCCCAGAAGACACACATGCGGCAACGCCGGGGAAGGTCCTGAAGGTTGTCCAGCGTGAGCGGTACGAGCCGACGCCCCATGAAGGCTGATCCTCGCTTCTCGCGCCCGCAGCGTCACGGGCGGCTGTCAGGGCGCTCCGTTCCCTGAGCAGGCTGCCGACGAATCCGCCGACCGCGCCCAGGCCCAAGCCCGCGCTCACCAGTCCGGTCCGGCTCACCGTTCGCATGGCCCCCGCCTCCCCTAGGAAATGCCGTCAGGTGGATGCGCCATACCCGTGGGCATCGTATCCACCATGCGAACGACCCGGTACCGCCGGAAAGCAAAGGGCGGGCCGTGTTCCGGTAGTCCCGGACACGGCCCGCCCTCCGATGGCCGACGACGGCGCACGGGCTCCGAGATCAGTCCTCGGAGTCCTCCGCACCGTCCTCCATGAGGCTCTTCTGCAGGGCGAGCCGCTCGCCCGGCGCCAGCGTGTTGAGGATGCGCTCAAGGTCGTCCGGCGAGGCGAACTCGACGGTGATCTTGCCCTTCTTCTGACCGAGCTCGACCTTCACCCGCGTCTCGAAACGGTCCGAGAGACGCGTCGCCAGATCGGTCAGAGCCGGGGAGACCCGGGCCCCCGCACGCGGGCCCTTGGCCCTCGGAGCCTTCTGGGCCCGCGAGCCCATCAGCGTCACGATCTCCTCGACCGACCGCACGGACAGCCCTTCGGCGACGACCCGGTACGCCAGCCGTTCCTGCTCCTCCGGGTCATCCACCGAGAGCAGCGCCCGGGCGTGCCCGGCGGAGAGAACACCGGCGGCCACCCGGTTCTGCACCTTCGGCGACAGCTTCAGCAGCCGCAGGGTGTTGGAGACCTGCGGACGGGACCGGCCGATGCGGTCCGCCAGCTGGTCGTGCGTGCAGTTGAAGTCCTTCAGCAGCTGGTCGTAGGCGGCGGCCTCCTCCAGCGGGTTCAGCTGAGCGCGGTGCAGGTTCTCCAGCAGCGCGTCCAGCAGGAGCTTCTCGTCGTCCGTGGCCCGCACGATCGCGGGGATGGCCTCCAGGCCGGCCTCACGGCACGCCCGCCACCGCCGCTCACCCATGATGAGCTCGTAGCGGCCCGGAGCCAGCTGCCGTACGACGACCGGCTGGAGCAGGCCCACCTCCTGGATGGAGGTGATGAGTTCTTGCAGCGCGTCCTCGTCGAAGACCTCACGCGGCTGGCGCGGGTTCGGCGTGATCGAGTCCAGAGGCAGCTCGGCGAAGTGGGCGCCCAGGGGAGGCGCGGGCATGTCCGCGCCGTTCACCGACGGCTCCTCCGCCTCGTGCGTCACGGGCGGCAGCGCGGCCACCTTCGCCGCGGCCACACCACGGTCGGTGAGCACGGGGACGGCAGCAGGCGCGGGAGCGCTCGCCGCCTGAGCCGCTGTGCTCTCCGCCGGCCCAGGGATCAGCGCGCCAAGGCCGCGGCCCAGGCCAATCCTCCGTCGGTCGCTCACTGGATGCCCTCCACCATGCTCGGGTCGTTCTGGGCGCCTGCGTGGGCGTGCGTCGCGTCGTAGCGGACGCCGACACCCCTCAGCGCGATTTCTCGTGCCGCCTCAAGATAGGACAGCGCACCGCTGGATCCGGGATCGTACGTCAGCACCGTCTGTCCATAGCTCGGCGCCTCGGAGATCCGCACCGAGCGGGGAATGCTCGTGCGCAGCACCTCCTCGCCGAAGTGGCTGCGGACCTCGTCCGCGACCTGGGACGCCAGCCGAGTACGGCCGTCGTACATGGTGAGCAGGATCGTCGAGACATGGAGGTTGGGGTTGAGGTGCCCACGGACCAGGTCGACGTTGCGCAGCAGCTGACCCAGGCCCTCCAGCGCGTAGTACTCGCACTGGATCGGGATCAGGACCTCCTGCCCGGCCACCATCGCGTTGACCGTCAGCAGGCCGAGCGAGGGCGGGCAGTCGATGAGGATGTAGTCGAGCGGCTGCTCATAGGCCTGGATGGCCCGCTGGAGCCGGCTCTCCCGCGCCACCAGCGACACCAGCTCGATCTCCGCGCCGGCCAGGTCGATCGTGGCGGGGGCACAGAAGAGACCCTCCACATCGGGGACCGGCTGGACGACCTCGGCGAGCGGCCTGCTCTCGACCAGCACGTCGTAGATCGACGGAACTTCCGCGTGATGGTCGATGCCCAGGGCGGTGGACGCGTTGCCTTGAGGGTCGAGGTCGATCACCAGGACACGGGCACCGTGCAGAGCCAGTGAAGCGGCAAGGTTGACGGTCGTCGTCGTCTTGCCCACGCCACCCTTCTGGTTGGCGACCACGATGAACCGGGTCTGCTCGGGTCGTGGCAGACCCTCCCCGGCACGACCGAGAGCCTCCACCGCCAGTTGGGCGGCACGACCGATCGGAGTGTCGTCCAGCGGGGGCGGTGTTTCACGTGAAACATCCTCCCCCATCGACTCGGTACGGGGACCGGGGACCGGATCGGTCATCGGTCCCGCGATGTTGGCGTCGGACCGCAAGGATTCACTCTCCTCGACTTCAGGCTCGCAATGAACAGAGCCTCCCATGCCTTCGGGGTCGTGAACCAGTGAGCCCTGGTGTTCTGTGGAGAAATCCACCTCTGTGGACAACTCCGTGCCCTCCACGAGGGACGCAGAGTTATCACGAGAAGGCTTTGCTTCAGAGGATCTCAAAGATCCCAATGGCTTGCGGTCGCGCGGTTCGGCCGCGGCCCGGCCCCGGCTGATGATGCCGTGCAGCAGTGAGCGACGTTTCACGTGAAACACGATGCACAGCAGCCGAGGCCGAACTACCGCCGACACTCCGGCATACCCGGGTTTGGCAGCTTGGGTGGAGTACGCCCGACCGGGAGCGGATCAGCGCCGCCGGCGCGCCCGCCCCGTCCGGGCCGCCTTCGCACGCTTCGCGGCGAAGCGCACACCGCCCGGACTCTCCCCCACCTCGACCCGCACGACCGTCGACAGCGGATCCACCACACCCTCACCGACATGGAGGACGGACGTCCCCACCGCACCGAGCTTGCTCAGAGCCGTGGCGGCGCTCTTCAGCTCCTCCTCGGCGGTGTCACCCTTGAGCGCGAGCATCTCCCCGTACGGACGCAGCAGCGGGATGCCCCAGGTGGCCAGCCGGTCCAGCGGCGCCACCGCACGCGCCGTCACCACATGCACCGGCTGCAGCGTGCCCATGACCTCCTCGGCCCGACCACGGACCACCGTCACATGGTCCAGGCCCAACAGCTCGACGACCTCGGTGAGGAACGTCGTCCGCCGCAGCAACGGCTCCAGCAACGTGATCTTCAGATCCTCCCGGACCAGGGCCAGCGGAATGCCCGGAAGCCCCGCACCGGAACCCACGTCGCACACCGTCACCCCCTCCGGCACGACCTCCGCGAGCACCGCGCAGTTCAGCAGATGCCGCTCCCACAGCCGGGGCACCTCACGCGGCCCGATCAGACCACGCTGCACACCCGCCTCCGCGAGCAGCTCCGCGTATCGGACCGCGTCCGCGAAGCGATCACCGAACACCTCACGCGCCTGCTCGGGCGCGGGGGGAAGCTCCGCTGCCTCCGTCACGGGGGACCGTCCTTCCGTACCGCGTCAACGCCACCCGGACGCCGACGTCAGAACCACCAGAACTATCAGGCTGACAAAGTTCGGCCCCGCCTGCCGGGCAGACGGGGCCGGGAGGAACGTACGTACCGATCAGGCAGGCAGCACGACGACGAAGCGCTGCGGCTCCTCGCCCTCGGACTCACTGCGCAGACCCGCGGCCTTGACCGCGTCGTGCACGACCTTGCGCTCGAACGGGGTCATCGGCTTGAGCTTCACCGGCTCACCCGTGTTCCGGACATCCGCCGCGGCCTTGGCACCCAGCTCGGAGAGCTCGGCACGCTTCTTGGCGCGGTACCCGGCGATGTCCAGCATCAGCCGGCTGCGGTCGCCGGTCTCCCGGTGCACGGCCAGGCGCGTCAGCTCCTGAAGCGCCTCCAGTACCTCACCGTCACGGCCGACCAGCTTCTGCAGGTCGCGGCCGCCGGAGTCGCTGATGATCGAGACAGCGGCGCGGTCGGCCTCGACGTCCATGTCGATGTCGCCGTCGAGATCGGCGATGTCGAGCAGACCCTCAAGGTAGTCCGCCGCGATCTCGCCCTCCTGCTCCAGGCGGGACAGGGTGTCTGCACCCTCGGCAGCGGCGGAGATGGTGCCTTCCGTCACGGGATGGACTCCTTCTTACTTCTTGGACGGGGACTTGGGCCGCTGCGGACCCTTGCGCTGTCCGGACTGGGCCTTGCTGCGGGTACCGGAGCCGGGCTTCTTGGCAGCGGTGGGCTTGGTGTCCTCCGGAGCGTCCGACTTGGTCAGGGACGTCTTGGGCTCGGGCTCACCCGCCGCCTTCGCCACACCGGTCTGACGCTGCGACTTGCTCTGCCGCTTGGGCTGCTGCCGCTTGGGCGTCGCCAGGGGCGTCCCGTCCTCGGTCTCGACGGCCACGGGCGTCTCGCTCTTGAGCACGGTGCCGTCGGTCTGCGCGGCGAGACCCGCCTTGCTCAGGCCGTTGATGAACTTGCGCTCGTACTCGTTGCGGTCGCGGCCCTTGGCGACGATCGCCTTGACGACGTTGCGCTCACCACGCCGGCGAACCTTGCCGTGGTGCGAGACGTGCTTGGTCAGGCGCTCCAGGTAGGCGGCCTGAGCCTTGGAACCCGGCGTCGGGTTGTTGCGGATCACGTACATCTGCTGGCCCATGGTCCACACGTTGGTGGTCAGCCAGTAGACGAGGACACCCACCGGGAAGTTGATGCCGAAGACGGCGAACATGACCGGGAAGATGTACATCAGCATCTTCTGCTGCTGCATGAAGGGCGTCTTCACCGTGGTGTCGACGTTCTTCGTCATCAGCTGGCGCTGCGTGTAGAACTGCGACGCCGACATCAGGACGATCATGACCGCGGTGACGATGCGGACCGTGGTGAGCGACGCGTCCAGCGCCTGGACGTCCGCGGCACTGTCGGTGAACTTCGCCGCCAGGGGCGCACCGAAGATGTGAGCCTTCTGCGCGCTGTCGAGCAGGCTCTGGTTGATCGCGCCGATCGTCTCGTTGTTCGCGATGCTGTTGAGCACGTGGTACAGCGCGAAGAAGAACGGCGACTGCGCCAGGATGGGAAGGCACGAGGAGAGCGGGTTGGTACCCGTCTCCTTGTACAGCTTCATCATCTCTTCGGACTGGCGCTGCTTGTCGTTCTTGTAGCGCTCCTGGATCTTCTTCATCTCGGGCTGCAGCGTCTGCATCGCCCGGGTCGCCTTGATCTGCTTCACGAAGAGCGGGATCAGGCAGATACGAATCAGGATCACCAGGGACACGATGGACAGGCCCCAGGCCCACCCGGTGTCATCGCCGAAGATGGCGCCGTACACCTTGTGGAACTGGACGATGACCCAGGAAACGGGTGTCGTGATGAAGCTGAAGAGGCTGGCAATCGTGTCCACTAATCATGCTCCTTGGGCATGGGACGGGGTCTCTGCGGCCGGGCTCGAAGGAACAGGGCCTTCGGTGGCCGTTTCGGCGGCGGAGGGCCCGCCCTTGCGTGCGCGCCATGCGCCCCGCAGCATCTCGTGCCATCGCGGCCGCTTGCGCGGCGGGACATGGTCCACACCGCCCAGCGACCACGGATTGCACCGCAGAATGCGCCAGGCCGTGAGCGCCGTGCCCTTGATCGCACCGTGCCGGTCAATGGCCGTGTAGCCGTAGTGGGAACACGACGGGTAGTACTTGCACACCGGTCCGAGCAACGGACTGATGGTCCACTGATAGATCTTGATCAGAGCCAGCAGCGGGTACTTCATCGCGCGCCCCCTCCCAGCAGCCGCTGCAGAGCGGCGTCCAGGTCTCGGGCCAGCTGTGCATGGTCGGCGTCACCCGCACCGGGCAGCGCTCGTACGACTACCAGGCTACCGGGGGGAAAGACGTCGACCCGATCGCGCACCAGATGGCGAAGCCTGCGCTTCACCTTGTTGCGCACGACCGCACCACCGACAGCCTTGCTGACAACGAAACCCGCACGCACCGGGGGAGCGCTCTCCCCAGGCGCGTGCGGGTCCGTGGCACCGCTACGAAGATGGACGACGAGAGTCGGGCGACCGGCCCGGCGCCCCTGTCGTACCGCGGTCGCGAAGTCCTCGCGCCGCCTCAGCCGATGCTCGGTAGGCAGCACGACGACACGACCTGATCAGATCAGGCGGACAGCGCGGAGCGACCCTTGCTGCGGCGGTTCGCCAGAATCGCGCGGCCGGCACGGGTACGCATCCGCAGGCGGAAGCCGTGGGTCTTCGCGCGACGACGGTTGTTCGGCTGGAAGGTGCGCTTGCTCACTCGGGGGCTCCAGAAATCAAATCGGTGTTGGCGGGTGCCGTCCTGGCTGTCACCGTGCGCCCACGAGTAGCTCGCGTTACGCCCGAGTGCACCGCTTCCCGATCACCCGTTCACCTCCGCAACGGCGGAGACGTGATCTTGTGCCCATCGGAGGCAGGCGGCAGCAGCCATCGACAACTCGACCTGGTTACGGTACGCGGGGCTACGCCATCCGGTCAAACCAGGGGTCACCGGGAGACACTGTCCACAGCCTGGGGACAACAACTTGAACCGTACCCGTTGCCCTGACTACCGTGGCTGAACCCCGATTCGCCCGGCCCGACCGATTTGAATCCCGATCCGTCCCACCTCACACGTTCGTGGGACCCGTGAGAGAGCGTGCCCTGTGGCTGACGTACCTGCCGATCTTGCCGCAGTGTGGCCACGCGTACTCGAGCAGCTCCTCGGCGAGGGCCGCGGCCAGGGGGTGGAGGCCAAGGACGAGCACTGGATCCGCCGCTGCCAGCCACTGGCACTCGTCGCGGACACCGCCCTGCTCGCCGTACCCAACGAATTCGCCAAGGGCGTCCTCGAAGGCCGCCTCGCCCCGATCGTCAGCGACACCCTCAGCCGCGAATGCGGCCGCCCGATCCGCATCGCGATCACCGTCGACGACTCCGCGGGCGAGCCCCCCGCACCCCCCACCCGCCCCCAGCCCCGCTACGAGGAGCCCGAACTCCCCGCCGGCCAGTACGAGGGCTACGGCCGCCACCGCGGCGCCGACGGCGACGCCTACGGAGCCCGCCCCGAACAGGGCGACCCGCTCCCCACGGCCCGCCCCGCCTACCCCGCCGAGTACCAGCGCCCCGAACCCGGCGCCTGGCCCCGCCCGCAGCAGGACGAGTACAGCTGGCAGCAGCAGCGCCTGGGCTTCCCCGAACGCGACCCCTACGCGACACCGCCCCAGGACACCTACGGGCAGGACTCCTACGGCCAGCCGCCCCAGGACTACCGCCCGCAGCCGATGGACCGCTCTCCCTACGACGGCAAGCGCCCGGAGTACGAAGCACCGCGCGGCGACTACGACCAGCCGCGCCCCGACTACGACAAGCCGCGCGGCGACTACGACCAGCCCCGCCCGGACTACGACCAGGGCCGACCCGACTACGACCAGCGCGACGCCCGTCGCGACCGGCCCGAACCGCAGAACGGCCCCGGCCCCGCACACCGCGGCGGCCCCGCCGGCCCCGGCCTGCCCGCCGCAGGCGGCGCCCCCGGACCGCTCGGCGCCAAGCCCGCACCGGCCCCCGGCCCCGGCGAACCGACCGCCCGCCTGAACCCCAAGTACCTCTTCGACACCTTCGTGATCGGCGCGTCGAACCGTTTCGCCCACGCGGCCGCCGTCGCCGTCGCCGAAGCACCCGCCAAGGCGTACAACCCCCTCTTCATCTACGGGGAGTCCGGCCTCGGCAAGACCCACCTGCTGCACGCCATCGGGCACTACGCGCGCAGCCTCTACCCCGGCACCCGCGTGCGCTACGTGAGCTCCGAGGAGTTCACCAACGAGTTCATCAACTCCATCCGCGACGGCAAGGGCGACAGCTTCCGCAAGCGGTACCGCGAGATGGACATCCTGCTCGTCGACGACATCCAGTTCCTCGCGGACAAGGAGTCGACGCAGGAGGAGTTCTTCCACACCTTCAACACGCTCCACAACGCCAACAAGCAGATCGTGCTCTCCAGCGACCGGCCGCCCAAACAGCTGGTCACCCTGGAGGACCGGCTGCGCAACCGCTTCGAGTGGGGCCTGATCACCGACGTCCAGCCGCCCGAGCTGGAGACCCGGATCGCGATCCTGCGCAAGAAGGCGGTGCAGGAGCAGCTCAACGCCCCGCCGGAGGTACTGGAGTTCATCGCCTCCCGGATCTCGCGCAACATCCGCGAGCTGGAGGGCGCCCTCATCCGGGTCACCGCGTTCGCCTCGCTCAACCGGCAGCCCGTGGACCTGGGCCTGACCGAGATCGTCCTGAAGGACCTGATCCCGGGCGGCGACGACTCGGCACCGGAGATCACCTCCACGGCCATCATGAGCGCCACCGCCGACTACTTCGGCCTCACCGTCGAGGACCTGTGCGGCACCTCCCGCGGCCGCGCCCTGGTGACGGCCCGCCAGATCGCCATGTACCTCTGCCGCGAGCTCACGGACCTGTCCCTGCCGAAGATCGGCGCGCTCTTCGGCGGCCGCGACCACACCACGGTCATGCACGCCGACCGCAAGATCCGCAATCTGATGGCCGAACGCCGCTCCATCTACAACCAGGTCACCGAGCTCACCAACCGCATCAAGAACGGCTGACAGTCGCTCCCGCACGACACCGAGGGCGCCCTCCGGAGCAGATCCGGGCGGCGCCCTTCGCCATGTCCGCGCCGCCCGCCGTTCGATTACTTGCCGGGTTACGGGCACGATCCACAGATTCGCCGAATTTTTTCCATCCACATCCTGGGGACTGTGAAGTTGTCCAGATAGTGTCCACAGGCTGCGCCGCTGGGAGACCATCAGGCCAGTTCAGTGGGTTGTGGATCCGTGGATGAAAGATCTCCACAGCCTGTGGACAAAGGAATGCTCCACAGGCTGTGCATGAAGTTTTCCACGCACAACCCACAAGCTGAGGTGAGTTGTCCCCAGCTATCAGCGAGTTCTCCACATGACTGTCCACTGTTCGGCAACCTGGCACGCCCTCTCACCGTCCCGAGTGAAAGGCGTCACACCGGGATGCCGAGGAGGGCTGTGGGAAAGCTTGCGATTCCTGGGGACAGGGTTGGGGACAACTCACCCCGTCCTGTGCACAGAGTGTGCAGAACTTTCTGTTCTCCACAGAGAGACGGAGTTGTCCACGGGTTCCACCCACAGGGTCGGTGGACAAAATTTCCGGGCTGAGCTGGGCAAACGGGGTTATCCACCGTTTCCACAGGCCCTACTACTACTCCCAACTAGAGAGAGCTGGGATTTCGTTTCGAAGTGGGTCCTGTGCACAACTCGGGGTCCGGGGCCCGGCTGACCCTCGTCACGACTTGACCCCGAGGGGCACCTACTGTCAGTGCCGTGCGTCAGACTGTTCCCCGGCGTCCTTCCCCGCATCGGGGCCGACGACACCGAGACAGACGACGTAAGCCAGGCAGGCCGATCAGCGCCGGCAACAGCAGGAGGCGGCAAGAGTGAAGATCCGGGTGGAACGCGACGTACTCGCGGAGGCCGTGGCCTGGGCGGCGCGCAGCCTCCCGGCCCGCCCGCCGGCGCCTGTCCTCGCCGGCCTCCTGCTGAAGGCCGAGGACGGCCAGCTGAGCCTGTCCGGCTTCGACTACGAGGTGTCCGCCCGGGTGTCGGTGGACGCCGAGGTCGAGGAGGAGGGCACGGTCCTCGTCTCCGGCCGGCTGCTCGCCGACATCTGCCGCGCGCTGCCGAACCGTCCGGTTGAGATTTCCACAGACGGTGTACGGGCCACGGTGGTCTGCGGCTCCTCCCGGTTCACCCTGCACACACTGCCTGTGGAGGAGTATCCGGCGCTGCCGCAGATGCCGACCGCGACCGGCACCGTGCCGGGTGAGGTCTTCGCCTCCGCCGCCTCCCAGGTCGCCATCGCGGCCGGGCGCGACGACACGCTGCCGGTGCTCACCGGTGTGCGCATCGAGATCGAGGGCGACCGGGTCACGCTGGCCTCCACCGACCGGTACCGGTTCGCGGTCCGTGAGTTCCTGTGGAAGCCGGAGAACCCGGAGGCGTCCGCGGTGGCCCTGGTGCCCGCGAAGACGCTCCTGGACACCGCCAAGGCGCTCACCAGCGGCGACAGCGTGACGCTGGCGCTGTCCGGTTCGGGTGCGGGCGAGGGGCTGATCGGTTTCGAGGGCGCCGGGCGGCGTACGACGACCCGGCTGCTGGAGGGCGACCTCCCGAAGTACCGCACGCTGTTCCCGACCGAGTTCAACTCCGTCGCGGTGATCGAGACGGCGCCGTTCGTGGAGGCCGTGAAGCGTGTGGCGCTGGTGGCCGAGCGGAACACTCCGGTGCGGCTGAGCTTCGAGCAGGGCGTGCTGATCCTGGAGGCGGGGTCGAGCGACGACGCACAGGCTGTGGAGCGGGTGGACGCGCAGTTGGAGGGCGACGACATCTCGATCGCCTTCAACCCGACGTTCCTGCTGGACGGGCTGAGCGCGATCGACTCGCCGGTGGCGCAGCTGTCGTTCACGACGTCCACGAAGCCGGCGCTGCTGAGCGGCAAGCCGGCGCTGGACGCCGAGGCCGATGACGCGTACAAGTACCTGATCATGCCGGTGCGGCTGAGCGGCTGACCTGCGTGGATGCCGGTGCGGGTGGCCTTGGTCGCCCGTGTCGGCGGGGTCGGGCCGGGGTCTGGGTCATATGAGCGGCTGTGCCCACAGTTGTGCGTGAGCGTCCGGGTTTAGGCTCGGACGTGGGTACTCAGGTGCCTCTCACGCCACAGCGACCTAAGGAACAACTGATGGAGCTCGGTCTCGTCGGCCTCGGCAAGATGGGCGGCAACATGCGCGAGCGGATTCGCCGCGCCGGCCACACCGTCGTCGGATACGACCGCAACCCGGACCT
This sequence comes from Streptomyces sp. NPDC000983, assembly GCF_040299205.1. Classification (NCBI taxonomy): domain Bacteria; kingdom Bacillati; phylum Actinomycetota; class Actinomycetes; order Kitasatosporales; family Streptomycetaceae; genus Streptomyces; species Streptomyces sp. NPDC000983. The sequence goes on from NZ_JBEPBM010000002.1 coordinate 234,335, forward strand.
CGCAGATGTCCACAGCCTGGAAGAACTTGTGGGCAAGCTCAGGGGGCCGCGGGTCGTGTGGGTCATGGTTCCGGCCGGGGCCGCGACGCAGTCGACCGTCGATGAGCTCGCGGAGCTGCTGGAGCCCGGTGATGTCGTCGTGGACGGCGGGAACTCTCGCTGGACGGACGACGAGAAGCACGCCGAGGAGCTGGCGGCCAAGGGCATCGGCTTCGTGGACTGCGGTGTCTCGGGCGGTGTCTGGGGCCTGGAGAACGGCTATGCGCTGATGTACGGCGGTGACGCGGAGAACGTCGCCAAGGTGCAGCCGGTCTTCGACGCGCTGAAGCCGGAGGGTGACTTCGGTGCGGTGCACGCGGGCAAGGTCGGTGCGGGGCACTTCGCGAAGATGGTTCACAACGGCATCGAGTACGCGATGATGCAGGCCTATGCCGAGGGCTGGGAGCTGCTGGAGAAGGTCGACTCGGTGACGGACGTCCGGGAGGTCTTCCGGTCGTGGCAGGAGGGCACGGTCATCCGTTCCTGGCTGCTGGACCTGGCGGTGAACGCCCTGGACGAGGACGAGCACCTGGACGGGCTGCGGGGCTTCGCGCAGGACTCCGGTGAGGGCCGGTGGACCGTGGAGGCGGCCATCGACAACGCCGTGCCGCTGCCGGCGATCACGGCGTCGCTGTTCGCGCGGTTCGCCTCGCGTCAGGACGACTCCCCGCAGATGAAGATGATCGCGGCGCTGCGCAACCAGTTCGGCGGCCACGCGGTCGAGAAGAAGTAGTTTCCACAGGGCCGCCGAGCGGTCCACAACGCGTGGGGAGGTCGGCGAAACGACCATGCATGTGACGCATCTGTCGCTGGCCGACTTCCGCTCGTACGCCCGGGTCGAAGTTCCGCTCGATCCGGGCGTCACGGCTTTCGTGGGGCCGAACGGTCAGGGGAAGACGAATCTCGTCGAGGCGGTCGGCTATCTGGCGACCCTCGGCAGTCATCGGGTCGCCTCGGACGCGCCGCTGGTGCGGATGGGTGCGGAGCGTGCGGTGATCCGGGCGCAGGTGCGGCAGGGCGAGCGGCAGCAGCTGGTGGAGCTGGAGCTGAACCCGGGCCGTTCGAACCGGGCGAGGATCAACCGGTCTTCGCAGGTCAGGCCGCGGGATGTGCTGGGGATCGTGCGGACGGTGCTGTTCGCGCCGGAGGATCTGGCGCTGGTGAAGGGTGATCCGGGTGAGCGGCGTCGTTTCCTGGACGAGCTGATCACGGCGCGTTCGCCGCGGATGGCGGGTGTGCGTTCGGACTACGACCGGGTGCTGAAGCAGCGGAACACGCTGCTGAAGTCGGCGGCGCTGGCGCGCAGGCACGGTGGTCGGTCGATGGATCTGTCGACGCTGGACGTGTGGGACCAGCATCTGGCGCGTGCGGGTGCCGAGCTGTTGGCGCAGCGGCTGGATCTGATCGCGGCGTTGCAGCCGTTGGCGGACAAGGCGTACGAGCAGCTGGCGCCGGGCGGGGGTCCGTTGGCGCTGGAGTACCGGCCGTCGGCGCCGGGTGGGGCGCAGTCGCGGGAGGATCTGTACGGGCAGGTGCTGGAGGCGTTGGCCGAGGTCCGTAAGCAGGAGATTGAGCGGGGTGTGACCCTGGTGGGTCCGCATCGGGACGATCTGTTGCTGAGGCTGGGGCAGTTGCCGGCGAAGGGGTACGCCTCGCACGGGGAGTCCTGGTCGTACGCGCTGGCGTTGCGGCTGGCTTCGTACGACTTGTTGCGGGCCGAGGGCAATGAGCCGGTGCTGGTGCTCGACGACGTCTTCGCGGAACTGGACGCGCGGCGGCGGGAGCGGCTGGCGGAGCTGGTGGTGCCCGGGGAGCAGGTGCTGGTGACGGCGGCGGTCGGTGACGATGTGCCGCATGTGCTGGCGGGGGCGCGGTTCGCGGTGTCGGAGGGGACGGTGGAGCGGGTATGAGCGCCGAGGGTCCCGAGAAGAAGGCTCCGGAGCCGTCGGGTGTGGATCTGGCGCGGGTGGCGTTGCGCGCGGCGAAGGAGCAGGCGCGGGCGCGTGGGGATGCGCAGCAGCAGCGGAAGCAGGCGCGGCGCGGGGGTGGTCTGCGGTCGGGGTCGGGTGCGGACGGGCGGGATCCGATGGCGTTGGGTGCGGCGATCAATCGGCTGATCACCGAGCGGGGCTGGGAGACGCCGGCGGCGGTGGGCGGGGTGATGGGGCGCTGGCCGCAGATCGTGGGTGCGGATCTGGCCAATCACTGTGTGCCGCAGAGTTATGACGAGGACGAGCGGGTGCTGGTCGTGCAGTGCGACTCGACGGCGTGGGCGACGCAGTTGCGGCATCTGGCGCCGACGTTGGTGGCGCGGCTGAACGAGGATCTGGGGCACGGCACGGTGCGGTTGATCAAGGTGTTGAATCCCGGTGGTCCCGCCCGTCGCTTCGGTCCGTTGCGGGCTCCGGGGAGCACGGGGCCCGGCGACACCTATGGGTGACGTACATCACGTCGTGGGGTTCGGGCGGGGTCGGTTCGTGCAATCGCGCGCGGTTGCGAATCGGGTGGTGCGGTCGACGTGACTGCCAAGTAGCAACGGGTTGACACCTCGAAGCGCTGAGTGCCTCTGTGAGCCTCTTGGAGCCCCGTTCCGCATATGGGGAGTCGGGAGACGCCGGTTCAGGGCGGCACATGCGGACTCAGGTACCGGCAAACCCCCATCACTGTCGGCGCTACCGGTAGACTGGAAGCCAATCCCGCCCCATTCGTGGGGACCGCCCGGGAGAAGCTGAGCAACGCTGATCAAGGCTTACCAACGCAACATGCCGCAGCCGCTCCGGCAATCCGCCGACGAGCCCGGCTCGTGCTGTGCCAGAAAGGGCGCTTCGTGGCCGATTCCGGCAACCCCAACGAGAACATCCCGTCCACCGACGCCATGGCCGGCGCGGCCGAGGCCAACGCCACGGCGTACGACGCAAGCGCCATCACCGTCCTCGAGGGTCTGGACGCGGTCCGCAAGCGACCGGGTATGTACATCGGCTCGACCGGTGAGCGCGGTCTGCACCACCTGGTGCAGGAGGTCGTGGACAACTCCGTCGACGAGGCGCTGGCCGGTCACGCGGACACCATCGATGTGACGATCCTGGCCGACGGCGGTGTGCGTGTCGTCGACAACGGCCGTGGCATCCCGGTGGGCATCGTGCCGTCCGAGGGCAAGCCGGCCCTGGAGGTCGTGCTGACGGTGCTGCACGCGGGCGGCAAGTTCGGCGGCGGCGGTTACGCGGTCTCCGGCGGTCTGCACGGTGTCGGTGTGTCCGTGGTGAACGCGCTGTCGACGAAGGTCGCGGTCGAGGTCAGGACGGACGGCCACCGCTGGACGCAGGACTACAAGCTCGGTGTGCCGACGGCTCCGCTGGCCCAGCACGAGGCGACCGACGAGCACGGTACGTCGGTCACCTTCTGGGCGGACCCGGACATCTTCGAGACGACCGACTACTCCTTCGAGACGCTGTCGCGGCGTTTCCAGGAGATGGCGTTCCTCAACAAGGGTCTGCGGATCAACCTGACCGACGAGCGTGAGTCGGCGAAGGCCACGGCCGGGGCGGACGAGGCGGGCGAGGACGAGAAGCACGAGGTCAAGCGGGTCTCGTACCACTACGAGGGCGGCATCGTCGACTTCGTGAAGTACCTGAACTCGCGCAAGGGCGACCTGGTGCACGCCACGGTGATCGACCTGGAGGCGGAGGACAAGGACAAGCTCCTGTCCCTCGAGGTCGCGATGCAGTGGAACAGCGGCTACACCGAGGGTGTCTACTCCTTCGCGAACATCATCCACACGCACGAGGGCGGTACCCACGAAGAGGGTTTCCGTGCCGCGCTGACGTCGCTGATCAACAAGTACGCGCGGGACAAGAAGCTGCTGCGGGAGAAGGACGACAACCTCACGGGTGACGACATCCGCGAGGGTCTGACGGCGATCATCTCGGTGAAGCTGAGCGAGCCGCAGTTCGAGGGCCAGACGAAGACGAAGCTGGGCAACACCGAGGTGAAGACCTTCGTGCAGAAGGTCGTGTACGAGCACCTGGCGGACTGGCTGGACCGCAATCCGAACGAGGCCGCGGACATCATCCGCAAGGGCATCCAGGCGGCGACCGCGCGGGTGGCGGCCCGCAAGGCGCGGGATCTGACGCGTCGTAAGGGTCTGCTGGAGTCGGCGTCGCTGCCGGGCAAGCTGTCGGACTGTCAGTCGAACGATCCGACCAAGTGCGAGATCTTCATCGTCGAGGGTGACTCCGCCGGCGGTTCGGCCAAGTCGGGCCGCAATCCGCAGTACCAGGCGATCCTCCCGATCCGCGGCAAGATCCTCAACGTGGAGAAGGCGCGGATCGACAAGATCCTGCAGAACCAGGAGATCCAGGCGCTGATCTCGGCGTTCGGTACCGGGGTCCACGAGGACTTCGACATCGAGAAGCTGCGCTACCACAAGATCATCCTGATGGCCGACGCCGACGTCGACGGCCAGCACATCAACACCCTGCTGCTGACCTTCCTGTTCCGTTTCATGCGGCCGCTGGTCGAGGCCGGGCACGTGTTCCTGTCGCGTCCTCCGCTGTACAAGATCAAGTGGGGTCGGGACGACGTGGAGTACGCGTACTCCGACCGTGAGCGTGACGCGCTGCTGGAGATGGGCCGCCAGCGGGGCAAGCGGGTCCGTGAGGACTCCATCCAGCGCTTCAAGGGTCTCGGCGAGATGAACGCCGAGGAGCTGCGGGTGACGACCATGGACCAGGAGCACCGGGTGCTCGGTCAGGTCACCCTCGACGACGCCGCGCAGGCCGACGACCTGTTCTCGGTCCTGATGGGCGAGGACGTCGAGGCCCGCCGCGCGTTCATCCAGCGCAACGCCAAGGACGTCCGCTTCCTCGACATCTGAGTCGGTCTCAGCTGACCGCACAGGGAAGGATCTTCACCAGCAATGGCCGACGAGAACACTTCTGCCACCTCCGAAGAGGGCGGCGACATCGTGATGCGGATCGAGCCCGTCGGGCTCGAGACGGAGATGCAGCGTTCGTACCTCGACTACGCGATGTCCGTCATCGTCTCGCGCGCGCTGCCGGACGTGCGGGACGGTCTCAAGCCCGTCCACCGCCGGGTGCTGTACGCGATGTACGACGGCGGTTACCGCCCCGAGCGCGGCTTCTACAAGTGCGCGCGCGTGGTCGGCGACGTCATGGGCAACTACCACCCCCACGGCGACTCCTCGATCTACGACGCCCTGGTGCGTCTGGCGCAGCCGTGGTCGATGCGGATGCCGCTGGTCGACTCCAACGGCAACTTCGGCTCTCCGGGCAACGACCCGGCGGCCGCCATGCGCTACACCGAGTGCAAGATGGCGCCGCTGTCGATGGAGATGGTCCGTGACATCGACGAGGAGACCGTCGACTTCACGGACAACTACGACGGCCGTTCGCAGGAGCCGACCGTCCTGCCGGCCCGCTTCCCGAACCTGCTGATCAACGGTTCGGCCGGTATCGCGGTCGGTATGGCGACGAACATCCCGCCGCACAACCTGCGCGAGGTGGCGTCGGGCGCCCAGTGGTACCTGGAGAACCCGGAGGCCTCGCACGAGGAGCTGCTGGACGCGCTCATCGAGCGGATCAAGGGTCCGGACTTCCCGACCGGCGCGCTGGTCGTGGGCCGCAAGGGCATCGAGGAGGCGTACCGCACGGGCCGCGGCTCGATCACCATGCGGGCGGTCGTCGAGGTCGAGGAGATCCAGAACCGCCAGTGCCTGGTGGTGACGGAGCTGCCGTACCAGGTGAACCCGGACAACCTCGCGCAGAAGATCGCCGACCTGGTCAAGGACAGCAAGATCGGCGGTATCGCCGACGTCCGCGACGAGACGTCCAGCCGTACCGGTCAGCGCCTGGTCATCGTGCTGAAGCGGGACGCGGTCGCCAAGGTCGTGCTGAACAACCTGTACAAGCACACCGACCTGCAGACGAACTTCGGCGCCAACATGCTGGCGCTGGTGGACGGCGTGCCGCGCACGCTCTCCCTGGACGCGTTCATCCGGCACTGGGTGACGCACCAGATCGAGGTCATCGTCCGCCGTACGCGCTTCCGGCTGCGCAAGGCCGAGGAGCGGGCGCACATCCTGCGCGGTCTGCTGAAGGCGCTGGACGCGATCGACGAGGTCATCGCGTTGATCCGGGGCAGTGAGACGGTCGACGTCGCGCGTACGGGCCTGATGGAGCTCCTGGAGATCGACGAGATCCAGGCCAACGCCATCCTGGAGATGCAGCTGCGCCGGCTGGCGGCCCTGGAGCGCCAGAAGATCATCCAGGAGCACGACGAGCTCCAGGCGAAGATCACCGAGTACAACGCGATCCTGGCCTCGCCGGTGCGTCAGCGGGGGATCGTCAGCGAGGAGCTGGCGGCGATCGTCGAGAAGTACGGCGACGACCGCAAGACCACGCTGGTGCCCTACGACGGTGACATGTCCATCGAGGACCTGATCGCCGAAGAGGACATCGTCGTCACCATCTCGCGCGGCGGGTACGTCAAGCGGACCAAGACGGACGACTACCGTTCGCAGAAGCGCGGCGGCAAGGGTGTGCGCGGTACGAAGCTGAAGGAAGACGACATCGTCGACCACTTCTTCGTCTCCACCACGCACCACTGGCTGCTGTTCTTCACGAACAAGGGCCGGGTCTACCGGGCGAAGGCGTACGAGCTCCCGGACGCAGGCCGGGACGCGCGCGGTCAGCACGTGGCGAACCTGCTGGCCTTCCAGCCGGACGAGGCGATCGCGGAGATCCTCGCGATCCGCGACTACGAGGCGGCGCCGTACCTGGTCCTGGCGACCAAGGCCGGTCTGGTGAAGAAGACGCCGCTGAAGGATTACGATTCGCCGCGTTCGGGCGGTGTCATCGCGATCAATCTGCGGGAGCGTGAGGACGGTTCCGACGACGAACTGATCGGTGCCGAGCTGGTTTCGTCCGAGGACGATCTGCTTCTGATCAGCAAGAAGGCGCAGTCGATCAGGTTCACCGCGACGGACGACGCGCTGCGGCCCATGGGCCGTGCCACCTCGGGCGTGAAGGGCATGAGTTTCCGCGAGGGGGACGAGCTGCTCTCGATGAATGTTGTTCGACCCGGTACGTTCGTGTTCACTGCCACCGACGGCGGGTACGCGAAGCGGACTCCCGTCGACGAGTACCGCGTCCAGGGGCGTGGCGGCCTCGGTATCAAGGCCGCCAAGATCGTCGAGGACCGCGGTTCTCTGGTCGGCGCGCTGGTGGTCGAGGAGAGCGACGAGATCCTCGCCATCACGCTGGGCGGCGGTGTGATTCGTACGCGAGTCAGCGAGGTCAGGGAGACGGGCCGTGACACCATGGGCGTCCAACTGATCAACCTGGGCAAGCGCGATGCCGTGGTCGGCATCGCACGTAACGCCGAGGCGGGGCGTGAGGCGGAGGAGGTCGACGGCGAGGGCGCCGTCGACGAGTCCGCCGAGGACGTCGCGACCACCGGCACGGACGAGGGTGAAGCGCCCTCGCCCGAGTAGCACGAGGAGTGAGTCACGTGAGCGGAGCCACGGGCGCCGGATCGGCCGGGACCCCCAGGGGTACGGACACGGACGGCGGCGGCCGTGGCTCCGCCGCGCACACGGGCGACTCGCCCTCACCCGACACGCATGGATCCCAGGGGGGAACTGTGACGGACACCCGAGGCCCGCAGGCCCAGCAGTACGCGGCCGGCCCGGCCCCGGCGGACCGGCAGCAGCCGGCGCATCCCGCGCCGACGGCCTCGCCGCTGCCCGGCGAGCGGCAGCCGCAGCCCTCTTCGGGGCCCTACCACCCGCCGCAGGCGTACCCCGCGGCCGCTCCGGCGGGTGCGCCCGCGGGCTCTCCCGCGGGCGCGGTGCGCAGGCCCCGCACGGGGGCCCGTACGATGCCCCGCACCCGCAAGGCGCGGCTGCGGGTCGCCAAGGCCGACCCGTGGTCGGTGATGAAGGTCAGCTTCCTGCTCTCCATCGCGCTCGGCATCTGCACGATCGTCGCCTCGGCGGTGCTGTGGATGGTCATGGACGCGATGGGCGTCTTCTCGACGGTCGGCGGCACGATCTCCGAGGCGACCGGCTCGAACGAGTCCAACGGCTTCGACCTGCAGTCCTTCCTGTCGCTGCCGAACGTCCTGATGTTCACGTCGATCATCGCTGTCATCGACGTCGTCCTCGCGACGGCGCTGGCCACGCTCGGCGCGTTCATCTACAACCTCTCCGCGGGCTTCGTGGGCGGTGTCGAACTGACCCTGGCCGAGGACGAGTGAACGCCGCTTCACACCCCTCCTGACGGTCGCCCGACAACCGATTTTGGGACTGCGCACGTCGTGCGCTAATCTTCAGGAGTCAGCGCGCGGGACACACTCCGCACAGCGCGGCGGGGCTATAGCTCAGTTGGTTAGAGCGCATCCCTGATAAGGATGAGGCCACAGGTTCAAATCCTGTTAGCCCCACAGCATCGAGACCCTCGGTCCATTCGGACCGGGGGTCTTTTGCGTGGAGCGGGGTGCGGGTTCGGGGCGGGACATGCGAGCGCCCGATCGCTGGCGACGGGGGATGCACCAGCGATCGGGCTGTGGTCAGAGTAACAAGGCTGGTTGAACGGTGGGAGGCGGCCGCCGGGGACCGGGTGGGTGGTGTGAGCGGGATCACGTCGGGCGGTCAGGTGTCGCACGGGGGGTCGTAGGAGAGGCGGGGGAGGTACTCCTGCCACTTCTCCTCGGTCAGGACGCCGCGGGTGGTGGCGCAGATGCGTTCGACGGCGCGGTCGACGTCCAGGTCCCACAGGCGGACGGTGTCGGTGCCGCTGGACACCCCGAGCAGGGGGCTGGTGGGGCTGAAGGCGAGGAAGTTGCCGGTCTTGGCGTTGGGGCTCATCGAGCGGCCGATGGGGGCGGCGCCGACGGGGTCGGTGACGTTCCACAGGCGGACGGTGTTGTCGTTGCCGCCGCTGGCGAGGGTGCGGCCGTCCCGGTCGAAGGTCAGGGAGACGACGGCCTCGGTGTGGCCGGGCAGGGTCGCGGTGGGGTCGGTCGTGGCGGCGGGGTCGGTGACGTTCCACAGGCGGACGGTGTCGTCGTCGCCGCCGCTGGCGAGGGTGCGGCCGTCGGGGCTGAAGGCGAGCACGTTGACGGGGCTGGCGTGGGCGGTGAGCGGGCCGGCCAGGGTGGTGGGGTGCCGGGGGTCGGTGGTGTTCCACAGCCGGATCGTGCCGTCCGCGCTGCCGCTGACCAGGGTGCGGCCGTCCGGGGAGAAGCGCAGGGCGTTGATGTAGCCGCGGTGGCCGGTGAGGGGTTCGCCCGCGGGGGTGGGGCGGGACGGGTCGGAGACGTCCCAGAGCTGGAGGGTGCGGTCGTCGAAGGCGGTGGCGAGGGTGCGGCCGTCGGGGCTGAAGGCGAGTGCGTCGGCGCCCATGAAACGGGTGCGCAGGGTCAGGGGCGGGCCGTGGGAGACGGGGTGGGCGGGGTCGGAGACGTCCCACAGGTACACCGAGCGGTTGCCCGTCAGTACCGCCAGGGTGCGGCCGTCGGGAGCGAAGAGCAGGGAGCGCTGGCCGCCGTCGTCAGGCATGAACGGCTTGTTCAGGGCCCTGGGCAGGTGCGGGGTGCGGACGTTCCACAGCCGGACGCTGCCGTCGCGGGCGGCGGTGGCGAGGACCTGCCCGTCGGGGCTGAAGGCGCCGCTGCGGCCGAACATGTCGGAGGTGGGGATCGACCACAGGCGCACCTTGCTGTCGCCGCTGCCGGTGGCCAGGGTCTGCCCGTCGGGGCTGAAGCCCAGCGCGTACATCTCGCCGCTGCTGCCCGCCAGCGGCTCGCCCACCCGGGAGGGGTGGGCCGGGTCGCTGATGTTCCACAGGCTCGCGGTGCTGTCGGCGCTGGCGGCGGCGAGGGTGCCGCCGTCGGGGCTGAAGGCGACGGACCAGATGGGCCCGGTGTGCCCGGTCAGGGGCGGGCCGAGCGTGGCGGCGCGGCGGGGGTCGGCGACGTCCCACAGGCGGACGGTGTCGTCGGCGCCGCCGCTGGCCAGGGTGCGCCCGTCGGGGCTGAAGGCGACGGAGTGGACCAGGTCCGTGTGTCCGGTCAGCCGGGTGCCGTACGGCTCGGGGGCGCGGGGGTCGGTGACGTTCCACAGGCGGATGGTGTCGTCGTCGCCGCCCGCGGCCAGGGTGGTGCCGTCCGGGCTGAACGCCACCGATCGCACGGCCGCGCCGGCGCCTCTGAGGGTGCTGACGGTCTTGGGCCGGCCGGGGCCGTCCACGTCCCAGAGGCGGACCGTGCGGTCCTCGCCGGCGGAGGCCAGGGTGCGGCCGTCGGGGCTGAAGGCGATCAGGTAGACCGTGTCGCGGTGGCCGGTCATCGGGGTGCGCCGCGGTTCGGGCCGGCGGGGGTCGGAGACGTCCCACAGGCGGATGGTGCCGTCGTCGGAGGCGGTGGCGAGGGTGCGGCCGTCGGGGCTGAAGACGGCGCTGCTCACCCAGCTGGTGTGCCCGTACAGGGGTTCGCCCAGGGGCTTGGGGCGCCCGGGGTCGGAGACGTCCCACAGCCGGACGGTGCGGTCGTAGCTGGCGGTGGCCAGGAGCCTGCCGTCGGGGCTGAAGGAGGTGAGGTAGACGGCGCCGGTGTGGCCGAGGAGCGGGGTGGCCAGCGGGGCGTTGACGATGGACACCAGCCGGTTGTTGGTGCCCTCGTCGCCGGGGCGCAGCCGGTGCGCCACCAGGTCGAGCTGGGCGGAGAGCGACGGGTCGGTGTACTGCACGCGGTCCGCCTCGGCGACCACCTGTTCGAACACGGCGTCGTTGCGCTGCTGCCAGGCGACCACGGCGGAGCCGACGGCGACCAGGGCGAGCACGACGAGCGAGGCGACGGCCCCGCGGCGCAGCCACAGGGTGCGCCGGCGCAGCCGGACGGACGCGGCGAGGAACTCCACCGCGCTGCGGGTGAGGAAGGTGTCGCCGGCGGAGCCGGCCCAGGTGTCGGCCTGTTCCAGCCGTGAGCCGCGGTAGAGGAGGGCGGAGTCGCGGTGGGAGTCGTCCCAGGAGCGGCCGTCCTCCTCCAGGCGCTGGCGCAGGAGGTTGCCGCCGCGGTCCTCGTCGATCCACTCGCGCAGCCGCGGCCAGGCGTGCAGCAGGGCCTCGTGGGTGATCTCCACGGTCTCGGCGTCGAGGGTGACGAGCCGGGCGCGGACCAGCGCCTCCAGGGACTCCTCCGTCTTGTCGGGGTCGGTGGACTCGGCGGCCAGCTGGCGGCGGGTGCCGCGTCTGCGGGTGGCCTGGGTGTCCTCGCCGAGCCGTACCAGCCGCAGGAGCAGCAGCCGGGCGGCGGTGCGGGCGGCGGGGTCCAGGCTGGACCAGGCCCGTTCGGCGGTCGCCGCGACGGCTCCCTGGATGCCGCCGGCGGCCCGGTAGCCGGCCAGGGTCAGCCGGCCGGACTTGCGGCGCTGCCAGGTGGCGAGCAGGGCGTGGGAGAGCAGGGGGAGCACGCCGGCGTCGTGGGCGCCGCGGGGGCCGTCGGCGCTGACCTCGCGGACGATCAGCTCGGCGAGTCCGGGTTCGAGTTCCAGGCCGACGGCCTTGGCGGGGCCGGTCACCGCGTCGCGCAGTTCGGCGCCGGTGAGCGGGCCGAGGACCATGTGGCGGTGCTGGAGGGCGTCGGCGAGTTCGGGGTAGCCGAGGCACTGTTCGTAGAAGTCGGCGCGGATGCCGAGGACGACGAGGGCGGGGGCCGGGGTGCCGTCGGCGGCGGGTGAGGACGCGGCGTGCAGGAGGCGTATGAAGGCGTGCCGTTCGCGTTCGTCGGAGCAGAGGGTGAACGCCTCTTCGAACTGGTCCACGATGACGACGGGCCGGCCGCTGGAGGTCCGCTCCGCCCACGCGGTGACGGCGTCCCGGACGGACTGCTCTAAGTCGGCGTCCACGGCCGGGTCGGCGAGTTCGGGGATCCGCCGGACCAGTTCGGCCCGCGGGTCGGCGCCGGGCACGAGGTGCAGCACCTCCCGCTCACCGTCCAGCGCGCCCTTGCGTACGGCGGGTACCAGGCCGGCGTTGAGCAGGGAGGACTTCCCGGCTCCGGAGGCGCCGACCAGCATCAGCAGGCCGCCGGTGCGCTCGGCGGCCCGGAGCTGTCCGACCAGTGCGGCGGTGCTGCGTTCCCGGCCGAAGAACCACAGGGCGTCCTCCCTGCGGTAGGAGGCGAGCCCGCGGTAGGGGCAGACGACGCCGGGGACGGCGGGGGTCTCGGCGGGCGGTTCCTCCGCGGTGGCGGGGTCGGCGACGGCCCGTTCCCACAGCAGCTGCCACTGCGGGACGTCGTACAGGCCGGGGGAGACCGGGGTGGGGCGTGCGCGCCGCGCCTGCGGGATCAGGACCTGGAGGACGGCGGCGAGCGCGGTGAACTGGGCCGGTACGTTCTTGGCGCGCCGCCAGTCGCTGATGCGCTGCGCGGAGACCCGTACCGGGCGTCCCCGCTCGTCTACGCGCTGGAGTTGGACGACGGCCTCGGAGACGCGTTTGAGGGGCGGATTGCCCGCTTCCCGGTACAGGAGCGCGAGGCGTTCCGCGAAGGTCGTGCGTGCCCCTGAGTCGGAACTCAAGGCCTCCACCCTCACTTCCTGCGCCGCTGGACGTCCGGACCGGAAAACTCACTTTATACGGCTGACCTGGGCACAAGCCCAGAGCGGACGACCATGGCCTCCTCGTCGCGGGCCCCAACTGGCAGGATCACACCGCGTAGCCGGTCAACCGCGCGTCGTCCGGAGAGGCTGCGGGCGCCCGCCGTCCTCGCCGCCGTGACGGGAGTACCGCTTCCCGTCCATGAGCCGTTCAAGCCCTTCCGAGCCTTCGGTCCGCGTCCTCATGTGGACCGACTCCAGCGCGTCGTTTGGCACCGGTCCCCGCGAGGGGAGGGACCGGTGCCGAACGACGCGGCACTCTTCGCCTCCCCCGTCCGGTGCCCGACGCTTGCCGCTTTCACCCCGGGGCCGTACCGTCGTTTCTGACGAACCGTCAGATGCGAGGCGGGAGGTAGCCGGAGTGGTCGAGGTCGGGAACGGCACCAGGGAACTGCCCAGGGTCATCAGCGTGGACGATCATGTGATCGAGCCCGCGCACATGTTCGAGACCTGGCTTCCGGCGAAGTACCGGGACAGAGGGCCCAAACCACTCACCGCGGGCATCGGTGAACTCGCCTACGTCGGCGGGAAGTACCGGTTCACCACCGATCCGGACGGCCAGATCACCGACTGGTGGGAGTACGAGGGCGAGCTGTTCCCCTACAAGCGGATCATCGCGGCCGTCGGGTTCTCCCGGGACGAGATGACGCTCGACGGGATCACCCGCGAGCAGATGCGGCGGGGCTGCTGGGACCCCAAGGCCCGGCTCGCCGACATGGACATGAACCATGTGGAGGCCTCGCTCTGCTTCCCCACCTTCCCCCGCTTCTGCGGACAGACCTTCGCCGAGGCCAAGGACAAGGAGGTCGGGCTGGCCTGTGTGCGCGCCTACAACGACTGGATGGTCGAGGAGTGGTGCGGCGACAGCGGCGGCCGGCTGATCCCGCTCTGCCTGATCCCCCTGTGGGACATCGACCTCGCCGTCGCGGAGATCCGGCGCAACGCCGAGCGCGGGGTGCGGGCGGTGACGTTCAGCGAGATCCCCACCTATCTGGGGCTGCCCTCGATCCACTCCGGCTACTGGGACCCCTTCTTCGCGGCCTGCGAGGAGACCGGAACGGTCGTGAACATGCACATCGGGTCCTCCTCGCAGATGCCGGCCGCCTCCCCCGACGCGCCGCCCGCCGTGCAGGCCTCGCTGAGCTTCAACAACGCCATGGCCTCGATGATGGACTTCCTGTTCTCCGGCGTCCTGGTGAGGTTCCCGCGGCTCAAGCTCGCCTACAGCGAGGGCCAGATGGGCTGGATCCCCTACGCCCTGGAGCGCGCCGACGACGTGTGGGAGGAGCACCGGGCCTGGGGCGGGGTGAAGGACCTGATCCCGGAGCCGCCGTCGACGTACTACTACCGGCAGATCTTCTGCTGCTTCTTCCGGGACCGGCACGGCATCGAGGCGATCGACACGGTGGGGGTGGACAACGCCACCTTCGAGACGGACTACCCGCACGTCGACTCGACCTGGCCGCACACCAAGCAGGTGGCCGAGGAGCATGTCGCGGGCCTGTCCGACGAGGTCACCTACAAGTTGCTGCGGGGCAACGCCATCAGGATGCTCGATCTGCCCTTCGACCGCTGATTGAGCGGCGCGCGGCGGGGGCAGGCACCCCAGGGACCAGGCAATGCCCGCCGCGCGAGGGGAGCGCAGATGACTTCGGTGTCCGTCGATCCGGACCTGTGTTACGGCTCCGGGGAGTGCGTCTTCCGGCTGCCGTCCGTTTTCACCGCACGGGACGGGCTCGGGGCCGTGGTCGCCGGGCGCGAGGACAGCGGCGGGGAGCCGGGGGTGCGGGAGGCGGCGGAGCGGTGTCCTTCGCAGGCGATTTTGGTTGGGGGGAAGCCGCCGGGGGCGGGGTGGTGAGGGGGCGGGGGTGTAGTTCTGGGGCTTGGGCTAGCGGCCTGGTTCAGGTCGTGGCCGGGCAGGTTGTGGGGCGGCCGGGGGCGTAGGTCCAGTGCGAGGCCGCGAGGGCCTGGGCCCTGGACTCCGCGACCGCCATCCTGGCCGCCCGCTCCGCCGGATCGACGTGGGACGCCTGGCCGGTGGCCTGGCCCGGCCACTTGCGGTAGAGAAGGCCGGTCTCGGCGGTGAACCAGCCCCGGCTCACGGCGTTCAGGGCCAGCAGCAGCCCGGTGTCCTCGGAGGCGGGCAGGGCCATCCAGCCGCCGAGGGCGAGCAGCAGATCCCGGCGGACGCACAGCGAGGCCGGGTGCACCGGGGCGCGGAAGTCGTTGGCCCGGCAGAAGTCCAGCACCGCGCCCCGCTCTATCGGCCCGGCCCCGGGGTCGTCGGGGAAACCGGCCGTGGAGCCGTCCGGCAGCAGGTCCAGCACCCGCGAGGTGACCCACCCGACGCCCGATCCGCCCTCCAGGACGGCCAGATCGCGGGCGAGCGCGCCCGGCGTCAGCCGGTCGTCGGCGTCCAGCACCTTCACGTACGGGCCGTCGGCGTGCGCGAGCGCGATGGTGCGGGCGACTCCGGGGCCGCCGGGCCGGCCCTGCCGGAAGGTGACCCGCGTGTCGTCGGGGACGTGGGGCGCGACCGTCTCGCCGGTCCCGTCCTCCTGCACCACCCACTGCCACGCCCAGCCGTCGGGGAGCTCCTGCTCGCACAACGACGCGTAGGCCTCCGGCAGGAAGCGTGCCGAGGGGCCGTGGACTGCGGTGACGATGATGATGCGCCGGCGCACGGCGGCCCTCACCACCTTTCCTGATCGGTGGTGAACAGCGGCTCGGTACGGTCGCCGGGCGGGGTGGGACGGGAGCGCTTCACGACAGGGTCGTGGAGGTCGTACGACGTCCTGGGCGGGGTCGGTGCCGGTAAGCCGGTGGGCAGTCGGTGCCGGGTGCCGCCGGGCCACGGCTGGTCGCCGGGGTCGAGCAGGTCGGGGTCGGCCGCGATCGGCTCGCGGAGCGGGTGGGAGGTGACCGGCTCCGAGGGGGCGTACTCGGCGGTGTGGCGGTTGCGGTGGGCCTGTCGGAGGAGGGGGATGCCGACGGGGACGCCTAACGCGTCCGCTGGTTCCTCGGCCGCCTCGGTCTTGCGGTGCTCGGTCTTGCGGCGCTGGGTCTTGCCGCACTCGGTCCTGCGGTGCTCGGTCTCGCCGCGCTGGGCCGGTAAGACCGGGTCGGAGCCGTTGTTCGGGCTCGTGTCGTGCTCGGGGTGGTGCGGGGTGTGCTGCTCCGCGTCGTGCGGGGCGGCTTCGTGCGGGGCGGCTTCGAGGGCGGTCCGCTCCGAGTGCGAGCGGTGCGCTCGGGTCCTCTCTCCCTGGTGGTGCCGGCTGTCGCGGACCGCGGGAGTGCGAGGCATGGAGCAAGGCTACGACGCTGTCCTGACGACGTGTCGTCCGGCCGGCCCCGGGTCGGTGAGACGTATGACTCACCGGAACGGGAAGTGCGGGACGGGGAGTTGAGGGGGAAGGCGCCGGTCACCGATGGAGCGGGATGCGCGTGGTCTGCGCCGGGATGCGGGTGGCGGCGGGGGTGGCGTCGGCGGCGTTGGCGGAAGAGGTGGTGGAGGCGGTGGAGGCGGGGGAGGCGCCGGAGTCAGCAGAGGCTGTGAGGTCGGCAGGGGTGCCGGCGGCATCGGTGCTGCCCGTGGTGGTGGCCTCCGTCGTGCGAGTGGCGGTGCCGGTGCCGGTGGCGGTCGGTGCGGCCGGGGCGGCGGGTGCGGCCGGGGCGCAGTCGAGTGGTGCGGACTCGTCGGTCTCGGTGTCCGCGGGTGCGCGGTGGCGGCAGCTCGGGGTCTTGCCGTGCGCCTCGGCGCGGATGCGCTGCTTCATCGTGGGCGGCAGCGACCTGGAGAACGACCAGGGCAGCGGGACGAGCGCCGGTGCCGCGAGTTCCTCGGCGCGGTCGCTGTCGCTGTCACTGCCGCTGCGGGCAGACTCGGTCTGCGGGACGGCCGCCGCGGCGGTGGAGGTGACGAGTCCGAGCGCCGTGCAGAGCGCGAGGAAGGCGGTGACGATGGCGGTCCACATCTTCATGACCTGGTTCCGGGCCATGGTCCCTCACTTTCAGGTTGGGCGATTTGCGTACTTTCCTCATGATGTGTATGGCGGTCGTGAAGTGTCGGACCCGGGCCCGTGGCGCGTCGATCTTCGGATGAACACCACCCGGATGGGTGCAAGCAGCCAGAAAAATGGAGAAGAGTGATGAAAGTGACCGTGCGTAAGGGTGTGATCACCCTCCGGTCGGAGCGGTGACCTCCGCTCTACTGCGGCCCGCGGGAGGTGAGTTGAGGGCCTCCACGCAGGTCACCGATCGGTATCGGCCGGTGTGTATAGTCGGGCGCCAGAGGTCCCCTACGTCAAGGAAAGACGAGGTCGCGCGGTGAAGAAGCTTCTCCTGGTCGCACTGGCCGCCATCGGCGGGCTCCTCGTGTACCGCCAGATCCAGGCGGATCGCGCCGAGCAGGATCTGTGGACGGAGGCGACTGACTCCGTGCCCACGGGTTCGTGACAAGCCTGAACTGAGAACAGACCCCGACCGTCGTTGCGGTCGGGGTTTTGTGTTGTCCCGGCACCGTGTGATGCCGCGCCGCGCCGCCCGGATCCGGGCGTTTCGGACGCCTGTACGGATTGTGTGGGCGGTGCGCTGCCCGGATGGGCAGGATGGGGCACGTTCCGCGGTCCGGCGACGACAAGGGGTGACGCGAGATGGGGCGGCGTACGGCGTGGTGGCGTGCGGTGTGCCGCGTGGCCGTCGTGGCCGCGGTGGCCGGGGCGCTCGGCGCGACCGGCACCGGGTCAGGAACGCCGTCCGCGGTTGCGGCCCCGGCCCCCACCCCCTACGGCTTCTCGCCGGACGCCACCACCGTCCCCGGCGTCGCGGGCACCGCCGATGCCGCGGTCCTGCAACCCGGACGGACCTACCGCAGCTCCCTTCCGGTGACCGGCGAGGTCCACTACCGCCTCGAACTCGACGCCGCCTCCCGGATCTACGTCTCCGCCACCGCGGTTCCCCCGGCGGACGCCACCGTCTCCGCCTCCGACGGCATCCGGGTCTCGGTGCGCGACGCCGACGGCGGCTCCTGCTCCTTCGAGACCGAGACCTACGGCGGCGGCCGCAGCGCCCGCCCGATCACGGCCGTCGGCGCCCGGGAACCCTCGACGCGCAGCTCGCGCTGCACGGCCGCCGGCACGTACTACGCCGTCGTCGAACGCGTCGGCACCACCGCCCCCGACGACGCCGCCTGGGACCTGGAACTCGCCACCTTCTCGGAACCGCCCCTGCGTGACACCGCGGCCACCACCGCCCCCGAGAGCTGGGACTCCGCCTCCCCCGAACCCGTGACCGGCGAGGCCGAGACCCGCGCCGGCGGCACCGGCTTCGCCTCGGCCGTCCCCGTGACGCAGGGCGTCTGGCGCTCCGACGCCGTCCCCGGGCAGACCGCGTTCTACAAGGTGCCGGTCGCCTGGGGCGAACGGCTGTCCGCCTCCGCGGAGCTGGCGGGATCGGCCGGAGGCTCCCGGATCGCCGTCGGCGCGCTGGAACTCTCCGTCCACAACCCGGTGCGCGCCCCGCTCGACGACGTGAGCCTCAACTACCGGGGTGAGCGGGGTTCCGCCGCCCTCGACCCGCTGCCACCGGTCGCCTACGAGAACCGGTACGGGAACACCGACCAGATCGGCGGCGTGCGCTTCGGCGGCTCCTACTACCTGGTCGTGCATGTCGCCCCGCAGCTGGCGGAACGGTTCGGGGAGGGACCCTTCGCCCTGACACTGCGGGTGCGCCTCGACGGCCAGGCACAGCGCGGACCCGCCTACGCCGGCCGGTTCGCGCCCCGGGACGTGTTCACGGCCGTGGAGGCGGGGGAGCCGGGCGCGGAGTCGTCCGGCGGCGGCACGGGCGGTGGCGACGGCGGCGGCACGCTGATGACGATCGTCGCGGTCGGCGGCCTCGGCGGCGGCACGGCGATCCTGGCGGTGCTCGCGGTGTGGGCGGGCGCGGGACGGCGGCGGGCGCCGTCGTCCTGGTCCCGCTGAGGTCGGGCGGGCGGCCTTGTCCTGGTGCCGCTGAGCTTTGGCGGGCGCCCCTTTGCGTCGGCCCCGCTGCCTTCGGCGGGCCTTTGTGCCGGCCCCGCTGAGCTTCGACGGGCTGTGTACTCGCCCCGCTGAGCTTCGGCGCTCAGATCCGGGCCAGGGCCCAGAATCCCGTGGCGTAGCAGGCCAGGGCGAGCAGCAGCAGCGGGATCGCCACCTTCGCGGGCGGCCCGGGCCGGCGTGCGGCGCGGCGGCGTGCGGCACGCCGGCCGACCGGGGCGGGAACCTCCGGGATCTGGGCGGTGTATGAAGCAGTGGGGGCGGTGTTCGTCGCCGTGGACGGGGTCGGGGTCGGTGTGGGACTCGTCGACGGGGTCGGGGGCTGCGCCGGGTACTGCGGGATGTGGGAGCGGGGGGTGGACAGGTGATGCGTGGGGCCGTCGGAGGGCTGCTCCGGACCTTGCGGGTGCTGGTGATGTGGGGACTGTGGGTGCTCGGGGTTGGTTCGGGGTGCCTGGGGCGGGGCCGGCGGGAAGCCGCCGCTGTCCGACCCGCCGGGCACGGGCCGCGCGGGGGTGGGATCCACGCCCGGCGCCTTCCTGAGCGGGCCCTGGGGGCCGAACCCCTTCGGCAGCGGACCGAGTTGGTCGAAGATCTCGATCGCCTCGTCGTCGGCGCCCGGATCGGGCAGCAGCTCGACCGCAGCCGCGAGCGCCTTGCGCGCCCCCGTCGCCGTGCGGAACCGGGCCTGCGGAACCGGCTGCAACAGCGTCGCCACCACCTGCCACAGCGGCTCCGGGATGCCCTTGGGCGCACCCGGTGTGCCGTGCGCCGCGAAATACTCGATCAGCGCCTTGGCGTCCGGCTTGGCACCCTCCAGCAGATACAGCGCCACCAGCCCGACCGCGAACAGGTCCGAGGGGAAGTCCGGCTCCGCGCCCAGCAGTTGCTCCGGGGCGAGATAACCCGGCGTCCCCACCACGAGGTTGGTCTCCGTCAGCCGCGGCTCGCCCAGCCGCATCGCGATACCGAAGTCCGACAGCCGCAGCCTCGGCCGGCCCGTGCCCGTCGCCTCCAGCAGCACATTGGCGGGCTTGACGTCGCGGTGCACCACGTCCTCCGCGTGCACCGCGGCCAGCCCGGACAGCAACTGGTCGAGCAGGGTGCAGACGAACGACGTGGGCAAGGGGCCGTAGTCGCCGACCAGATGGACCAGCGAGCCGCCGGTGACCAGGTCCATGGTGAACAGGACCTTGTCGTCGTCGGCGGCCCAGCTGGCGGGCGCGAGCACATGGGGGTGGTCGATCCGCAGGGCCTGCTCGCGCACGAAACGCAGCAGGGAGTGCGCGTCGCTCTGCTGGAGCACCTTGGCGGCCACATAGCGGCGCCTGCGGTGGTCCCAGGCGCGCCACACCGCGCCCACCCCTCCGCGTCCGATCGGGTCGACCAGTTCGTACCGCCCGGCGAAGACCTCACCCATGACCGTGCGTCGCTCCTCCCCCTCCGCGTACCCCCGTTGCTTCCCCCGCGGCGAGCGGTACGACTCCCCCTCGCCCTGTGACACACGCCCCCTTCGAGCCGCGGGACACGGCACCCCCGTGTCCCGGCTCCGCCCGCCCGGCTGCCGAACCCCCTTCGGCGACCGGGACCGGGGGTCAGCTCTGGTGCGACTGGTAGTGCGCCACCGCGTCGGACGTACGGCCCGCTCCGTACACCCGCAGGAACTCCGCCAGCTCCGGATGGGTCGGGGCGAGGGAGTCGGCGGCGTCGATGATGTCGCCGGCGGCCGCGACCGAGCGCAGCAGCGACTGGATCTCCCGAACCACCCGCTTGACCGTCGGAGCACCCGAACTGCTCGTCGACTGCGTGGTGTTGCTGAGCACCGAGCCCCCCTGGGACTTCTTGATCTCGTCCATCCGCTCGGTGGCCTCGGCCGCGCTCACGCTGCCGTCCGCCACCTGCCCCGCCAGATCCTGCAGCAACTGCACCCGCTGCACCACCGCCGGATTGCCGATCTTCGCCCGCTGACCGCTCATCAACTGCGACAGCATCGGCGCCGACAGCCCCAGTACCCCCGCCAGACGAGCCTGGTTCAGGCCAAGATCATCTATGAGCTTACGGAAGAGCGCCCCCAGCGGCTCCCCGTACCAGTTCCGCTGCAGTTCCCGCGCTCTTGCGGTGGCTTCCTGCTGTGCGGCGTCCATTGCGTCTCCCCATCGCTTCCCCAGAACCGCGGTTCGCTGTAGCGAACCACGCGGCAGCATCTTACGGAGAGTGGTCGGTCACCGGGACCCCCAATCTTTTTGCGAGATACCCCGGGCGACCCGGTACTCTGGTTCGCGGCGGCCACCGGAAACGCTGTTCATCCGGCCGGACGTCTCCTGTCCCGGGGCCTTAGCTCAGTTGGTAGAGCGCTGTCTTTGCATGGCAGATGTCAGGGGTTCGACTCCCCTAGGCTCCACAGAAGAACACCCCCTGAACTGCGGAAACGCAGTCCCAGGGGGTGTTTTCGCATGCGCAGGGATCAGGGGCGGGCGCCAGGCGGACAGCGCCCTTCGGGGACCGCTCCGCCTCCGCAAGCCCCCGCCGCCGGAATGCCGGACGGCCCCGACCGGTGCAGCCTGAAGCCACAGCGAGCCCGGCCGGGCGGACGAGGAGGGCGCCGGTGGAGCGGACCGATGAGGTGGTGGACCTCGACGCGCTCACCTAGTTCCTCACCCGGCTGACCCGACTGCTGCTCCGGTGCAGCGGCGAGGGCGCCGAACTGATCGAACACCACGTCAGGACCGCGGCCGAAGCCCTCGGCGGCACCGCACACGTCCTGCTCGTACCGGACGGCGCGGTCCTCACCGTGACCCACCACGACCAGGCACGGACCACCATCGTCCGCGGCTTCCCCGAAGTGTTCCGCCTCGACCGGCCCACCGCCCTCAAACCCCTGCTCGCCGGCCTCCGCGCCGGCCGCACCGGCCTCGCGCAGGCAGACCGGAGCCTGTGACGCGTCGAGACATCACCGGCGCCGTACCCGTGGTGGCTCAAACTCGTGGGAATCGTGCTCTTCTCCGTCGGATTCGCGCCGCTGATACAGCCCACCTGGTACGAGATCGCCACCACAGCCGTCCTCGGCACCGTCGCCGCCGTCTTCGCTGTCGCAGCGGACCGGATGCCCCGCCTGGCCAAGCCTCCCCCTGCTGGTGTCCACCACGATCTCCGTGATCACCATCGAACTCTTCGCCCGCGACCCCGCCCACGGCGGCCCCGTCCTGCTGATGCTCCCCGCGCTCTTCTTCTTCGTCCCCGGCGACTACCTCAGCGCCGCCACCGCGGAACTCGCCGCCGGCCTCATCACCACCGGCGCGATCCGCCTCGTCCACTCCGTCTTCCTCCTTCTCCAGCTCTACGTCGGAGTGCTCCTCGGCGTCTTCGTCACCGGCACCTCCACCCGCGCCCTCTTCGACATCGCCGCCACCTCCGACCTGCCCCCCTGGGCCCTCTTCCTCGGCTGGATCGTGTTCACCGCCGGCACCGTCCTCGCCTTCGGCATCCCCCGCAGGTACTTCTGACCGCTCCTGGCACTCGTCTACGCCACGGTCGGCATCCAGCAGACCCTGTTCACCAAGCTGATCGGCGAGACCGGCGGCACCTTCGTCGCCGCGGCCGCCCTCGCCGCGGCGGCCACCGTCCCCGCCCGCGCCCCGCACCGGCCCCCACGGCTCGTACTCCTGCTGCCCGGCTTCTTCACCCTCACCGTCGGCTCCCTCGGCATGCGCGGACTGACCACACTCGCCGGCGGCCATGTGATCGAAGGCTTCAAGGACCTCCTGAAACTGGTCACCCTCGTCACCACCATCGCCGTCGGCATGGTCTTCGGAGCCGCCCTCGCCTCCCGCGACGACGACCACAACACCCAGCCGGCCCGGCCGCCCGCACCACCGCCCGACCCGCCGCGGCCCGGCTGACAACCGCCCGACCGACGCGCGCCCCCTCCGCTCCGCTCAGGCGGACCGCTCGGCAACCGCCGGCAGCCCGACCCGACCCGCCTGCCGCGCCCACCCACCCGGCCCACCCTCGGCCCAGGTACGGAAGCCGGGCCTGCGCGCCTCCCTCCACCGCAGACCAGCGTCACCGAACACCCCGCCGCAGCGAGCTCCGCAGCGGTCTCAAGACCCGTCGGCCCCGCCCCCACCACCGTCACCGAAGCCGCACCCGCGCCGAGCACCGCACACAACCCCCCAAACCCCTTGCCGCACGGGCTTTTCCGCTGACAGCCTGAAAACCGTGATCGACACGCCAGCGCCTCACGACGACTACACCAGCCACCGCCGCCTGCTCTTCGGCACCGCCTACCGCATGCTCGGCAGCGTCGCCGACGCCGAGGACGTACTGCAGGACGCCTGGCTCAAGTGGTCCCGGACTGACCGGGGTTCGGTCACCAACCCGCGTGCCTACCTCGTCCGGACGGTCACCAACCTCTGCCTCAACCGCCTCACCTCCGCCCGCGCCACCCGCGAGTCCTACATCGGCGAATGGCTGCCCGAACCCTGGCTCACCACCCCCGACAGCAGCGAGGACACCGAACGCGCGGACAGCGTCTCCATGGCCCTCATGGTCGTCCTGGAGAGCCTCAGCCCCGTCGAACGCGCCGTCTTCGTCCTGCGCGAGGTCTTCGGATACTCACACGCCGAGATCGCCGGCATCCTCGACCGCAGCGAAGCCGCCGTCCGCCAGACCGCCCACCGCGCCCGCGAACACGTCGAAGCCCGCCGCCCCCGCTACGACACCGACCAGGAACAGCGCAGAGCCGTCACCGAACGCTTCCTCGCCGCCTGCACCGGCGGCGACCTCAACGCCGTCATGGAACTCCTCGCCCCCGACGTCACCGCCTGGGCCGACGGCGGCGGCAAGGTCACCGCCGCCCGCCGCCCCCTCCACGGCACCGACCCCGTCGCCCGCTGGCTGCTCGGCGTACTCGCCAAGCCGGAACTCCACGACGTCACCTGGGAACACGCCGTCGTCAACGGCGAACACAGCGTCCTCTACCGCAGGAACGCACAGCCCGTCGGAGCACTCACCTTCGACCTCAACAACGGACTCATGCAGAACCTGCGACTCCAGGTCAACCCCGACAAGCTCCGCGGCATGTCCTGACCCCCACCGCACAAGAAGGCTGTTTCACGTGAAACAGCCCCGAGGGGCGGGAAACCCCCGACAGGTCTCCCGCCCCACGGGACGGTCAGTGCGAGACACCCCTACATCACGGGCGCTCGTCGCGGTTCGCGGCCTCCTCGGCCTCCTTCGCCTCCACCTCGGGATCGAGAACAGTCCCGTCCACCGAGGTCAGCCGACCCGACTCCGGAACCTCCGTCGCCGCCGGCGGCTCCACCAGCCAATCCGGATTGGCCTGCTTGTCCCACCACTTCCACGCCGCGAACGCGGCACCGGCCACAGCGCCCACCACCAGCACGGCCCTCGCGAACCGGCCGGACCTCGACCGCCGCTCATGCTTACGCGCCAGCTTCCGGATGTCGTCCGCGGAGACGTTGCCGCCCAACGCGACCAACGCCGCCGCACCACGCGCCGCGGCCTCGTCCTTCACCGGCACGGCCACCGCCACGGCGTGCTCCAGCTTCGGCAATGAGTAGTCCGCCGCCTGCCGGGCAGCGATACGGGTACGGAGCGCGGCTTCATGGGCGGCTTGGTCGACCTTCGGCGGCACATGGGTCCGAGCCTGCTCCAGACGCGGCACCACATGAGTGCCGTACTGGACGCGGGCCTGCTCAGCGGCCTGGGACACCATCGGCGCCAGCCGCACACGCGCCTCGTGCGCATAGTGTGCGGCCGTGTCCTTGGCTGTGCCGGCGTAGGGCGCCACCACGTCCGCGGCGTGCCGCACGCTGTCCTTCGCCGAGCCGGCTGCGGCGCGCACGCTGTCTTTGCGGGTCACGGGGTCCTCCTCCTCGGTGGCGTTACGTTAATTCGACTTTCCACCCTTTTAGGGATCATGCCTGTGAATGACACGGAGGGCACCTGCGGACGGGCATCCGGGTCACACAGGCAAAAAAGGAGCAACAAGAGCCTGTCGTCGACAATGCCACGGATCGCCTCCCCGCGCCCCCGGCCCAGGGCCACCCGACCGGATTTCTGCAAGGATTCGGACCACCACCAGCACCAGCATCAGCACCACAGAGGAAGGCACCCCGTGGCCGAGCAGCTCTACGCCACCCTCAAGACCAACCACGGCGACATCGAAGTACGGCTCCTGCCGAACCACGCACCCAAAACGGTGCGCAACTTCGTGGAACTCGCCAAGGGCGAGCGAGAGTGGACCAACCCCGCCACCGGAGAGCGTTCCACCACCCCCCTCTACGACGGCACGATCTTCCACCGCGTACTCAGCGGCTTCATGATCCAGGGCGGCGACCCCCTCGGCACCGGCATCGGCGGCCCCGGCTACGAATTCGAGGACGAATTCCACCCCGACCTGCGCTTCGACCGCCCCTACCTGCTCGCCATGGCCAACGCCGGCCCCCGCACCAACGGCTCCCAGTTCTTCATCACCGTCGCCCCCGCCACCCACCTCAACCGCAAGCACACCATCTTCGGCGAGGTCACCGACCCCGCCGCCCAGAAGGTCGTCGACGCCATCGCCACCACCCCGATCAACCCCCGCACCGCACGCCCCGTCAACGACGTCATCATCGAAACCGTCGTCGTCGAGACCCGCTGACCCCCCCCGGCTGCACCACCTCCGCGGCACTGTCCGAAGGGAACCAAACGCCCCGCTCGTCCGTAGGACATGAACGGGGCGTAAGCAGTCCGGACGATGACTTAGGGGACCTCATGGACCAGGCGCCAGACAGCGCGCAGCAGGCCCACGAACTGCCCGGCTGCTACCGGCACCCGGACCGCGCGACCGGCGTGCGCTGCACCCGCTGCGACCGGCCCATCTGCCCCGAATGCATGGTCAGCGCCTCCGTCGGCTTCCAGTGCCCCGACTGCGTCCGCACCGGATCCGGCACCGGCCACCCGCCCGACGCCTCCCGGCCCCGCACCCTCGCCGGCGGCAGCATCGCCGCCGACCCCCACCTGATCACCAAGATCCTCATCGGCATCAACATCCTGGTGTTCATCGCCGTACAGGCCCAGCCCTCCCTGCTCAACGACCTGGTCCTGCGCGGCGCGTGGCCGCCCGCCCCCTTCTCACCCATCGAGGGCGTAGCCGCAGGCGAGTGGTACCGCCTGATCACCTCGACCTTCACCCATGAGGCGATCTGGCACATCGCCTTCAACATGCTCAGCCTGTGGTGGCTCGGCGGACCCCTCGAAGCCGCCCTCGGCCGCGCCCGCTATCTCTGCCTGTACCTGGTCTCCGGCCTGGCCGGCAGCACCCTCGCCTACCTGCTGACCGCCCCCGGCACGGCCACCCTCGGCGCCTCCGGTGCCGTCTTCGGCCTCTTCGGCGCCACCGCCGTCCTGATGCGCCGCATGAACTACGACATGCGGCCGATCATCGCCCTGCTGGCGATCAACCTGATCTTCACCTTCAGCCCCGGCTTCAACATCTCCTGGCAGGCCCACATCGGCGGCCTGGTCGCCGGCATCGTCGTCGGCTACGGCATGGTGCACGCCCCGCGCGAGCGGCGGGCCCTCGTCCAGTACGGCACCGTCGTGCTGATGCTGGCGGTGGTGGTCGGACTCACCCTGCTGCGGACCGCACAGCTCAGCTGAGCTGCGTCGATCCGGCGTCGATCGATCCACAACCGTGCTGGAATTGTCCACAGGTCGTGGCGGGCTGTGCCGGATCTTGTGCACACGGTGCGGGAACAGCTGTGCCCCCTGTCACCGACCCGTGTTTCCGCAGGTCAGGCAGGGGGCGAGCAGGTTTTTGAGTGGTGGTACTTCCTTCACACCGGCGTCAACGTCCGGTGGGTTATCCACAGATCGTCTTTCTTTTCCCCACTGTGGATATCTCTGTGGATAACTCAGTGAACAGCCCTGGGTAGAGGTGGGCCGACCGCCGGGTTCACCACTGGGGTCACCGGCGTGGGGGCGCTACTTCCACTGGGTGGAGACGCCGAATCCGGCGGCGATGAAGCCGAAGCCGACCACGATGTTCCAGTTGCCCAGGGCGTCGATGGGCAGCGAACCGTCCGTCACGTAGAACACGACGATCCAGGCCAGCCCGATCACGAACATGGCGAGCATCACGGGCGCGACCCAGCCGCGGCTGTTCAGCTTGATGGCGGTCGCCTGCTTCGCCGGCGGCGGCGTGTAGTCGGCCTTCTTGCGGATACGTGACTTCGGCACGAGGGTCTCTCCTGTCGATGCGCTGCGTGGCCGCGCAGGGAACTCTGGCTGGGTCTGGGCAGCGTACAAGGGGACACTGAGCGCTCCCCCGGGCGTCCGTTAGCGTAGTGCTTCCGTGGCGCCGAAGGAGATAAGGGTACGTTGAGCAATTCTGCCGACTTCACCCCGCCGGAATCCAGCCCTGCCCGCGGGCGGCGTCCGCGGCCCGTGCGGCTGCTGACCGCTGCCGTCTTCGCCCTGGCGGGCCTGATCTTCTTCACGAGCTTCAACACGGCCAAGGGCACCAACATCCGTACGGACGACTCGCTGCTGAAGCTGTCCGATCTCATCCATGAGCGCAGTCTGAAGAACGGCGGGCTGGACGAGTCCAACGCGGCGCTGCGGGAGGACGTCGAGTCCCTGGCGGAGCGGGACGACGGCAGTACCCGGGCCGAGGACGAGAAGCTGGCGGGCCTGGAGAAGAGCGCGGGTACGCAGAAGCTGACGGGTGAGTCGATATCGGTCACGCTGAACGACGCGCCGCCGGACGCGACGGCGAAGCTGCCGGGTTATCCCGAGCCGCAGCCGGACTATCTGGTGATCCACCAGCAGGATCTGCAGGCCGTGGTGAACGCGCTGTGGCAGGGCGGGGCCAAGGGCATCAAGGTGATGGACCAGCGGCTGATCTCCACGAGTGCGGTGCGCTGTGTGGGCAACACCCTGATCCTTCAGGGGCGGGTCTATTCGCCGCCTTACAAGATCACGGCGGTGGGTGATCCCGGGAAGCTGCAGAAGGCGCTGGCGGAGAGCCCGGCGATCCAGAACTACATGGTCTACGTGAATGTCTACGGCCTGGGCTGGAAAGTGACCGAGGACGGGACGGTGACTCTGCCGGGTTACTCGGGCACAGTGGATCTGCAGTACGCCCAGCCCGTGGAGTGAGACCGATCGGGAGCCGCCGGTGCGGGTTGTCGTCAGGACCGTCAGCGAGCTGTGCATCACCGTGGGCACCGTGATCGTGCTCTTCGTCGTCTACGTGCTCTTCTGGACGGGCGTGAAGGCCGATCATGTGATGGACGACCAGATCGAGCAGTTGGAAGAGCAGTGGTCGCGGGGGAGTGTGCGGCCGACGGCGAGCGGGGCGCCGGGTGCGGGGGCGGCGGGGCCGCCGGAGCAGGCGGAGTACCGGGCGGGGCGGCCTTTCGCGATCATGTACATTCCGCGGCTTGGTTTCACGTGGAACAAGCCGGTGCTGGAGGGCACCTCGAAGGGCACGTTGAAGAAAGGGCTCGGGCATTACGCGCGGACGGCGCGGCTGGGGCAGAAGGGCAATTTCTCGGTGGCGGGGCACCGGCGGACGTACGGGGATCCGTTCAAGGATTTTCCCCGGCTGCGTCGGGGGGACGCGGTGGTGCTGACGGACGGGACGACGTGGTTCACGTACCGGGTCGACAAGGGTCCTTATCGGACGGTGCCGTCGGACATTGAGGTGATCGACCCTGTGCCACGTAAGTCGGGGTATACGCGTGCGGGCCGCTATCTGACGCTCACGACGTGCGATCCGGAGTGGGGTCACAGCCATCGGTTGATCGTCTGGGCGCATCTGGACTCCACACAGCCTGTGGAGGCCGGGAAACCAGCGGCGCTGCGCCGTTAGTCTGGTGGGCGGTACGGCGTGAGTCTGGTGCCGTGGCGCTACGGAAGGGACGGCATGTACGGCTGGATCTGGCGGCATCTGCCGGGGAACGCGTGGGTGAAGGCCCTGTTGTCCCTCGTGTTGGCCGTGGCTGTCGTCTACGTCCTGTTCCAGTACGTGTTCCCGTGGGCCGAGCCGCTGCTTCCCTTCAACGATGTGACGGTGGACAACCAGTGAGCGCGCGCATTCTCGTTGTCGACAACTACGACAGCTTCGTCTTCAACCTGGTCCAGTACCTGTATCAGCTGGGTGCCGAGTGCGAGGTGCTGCGCAACGACGAGGTGTCGACGGCGCATGCCCAGGACGGTTTCGACGGGGTGCTGTTGTCGCCGGGTCCGGGGACGCCGGAGGAGGCGGGTGTCTGCGTGGACATGGTGCGGCACTGTGCGGCCACCGGGGTGCCGGTGTTCGGGGTGTGTCTGGGGATGCAGTCGATGCAGGTGGCGTACGGGGGTGTGGTGGACCGGGCGCCGGAGCTGCTGCACGGGAAGACGTCGTTGGTGGAGCACGGGGGCGGGGGTGTGTTCGCGGGGCTGCCGTCGCCCTTCACGGCGACGCGGTATCACTCGCTGGCGGCGGAGCCGGCGACGGTGCCGGCCGAGTTGGAGGTCACGGCGCGGACGCACGACGGGATCATCATGGGGCTGCGGCATCGTGAACTTCCGGTCGAGGGTGTGCAGTTCCATCCGGAGTCGGTGCTGACCGAGCATGGTCACCGGATGCTGGCGAACTGGCTCGAGGAGTGCGGCGACCGGGGTGCCGTGGCGCGGTCTGCGGGGCTCGCCCCGGTGGTGGGCAGGGCCACGGCGTGACCGCGCTGCGCCCCGAGCGCGAGTCCGGTGCCTCGTACGGGGAGCAGCCGTACGGGGATTCGGGTGCGCTCGGGGAGTGGTACGGCTCGGCGGCGGGGTCGGGTTCGGGTGAGGCGTGGTTGCCGCCGGCCGATGAGGAGACGGTGGCGCTGCGGCTGCCGCCTGGCTCGGTATCGGCTTCTGGGGGCCGGTCGGGGGCTTCCGGGGCTGGGAGTCCGGGGGGTGGCCGTGCGGCCCGCAGGAAGGCGGCCAAGCGGCGTGGTGGGCGTCATGGGGGCGCTGCCGAGGAGTCGGGTCGGCCGGAGGTCGGGGAGCGGCCGCTTTCGCGGGTGGAGGCGCGGCGGCGGGCGAAGGCGCGCAGGCCGAGTGCGGGTGTGGTGGCGAGCCGGGCGATCGGCGAGGTGTTCATCACGACCGGTGTGCTGATGCTGCTGTTCGTGAGCTACCAGTTGTGGTGGACGAATGTGCGGGCGCATGCGCAGGCGGACCGGGAGAAGAGCAGTCTCCAGGACGACTGGGCGAGCGGTGAGGGTGCGCCGGGGACGTTCGAGCCGGGGCAGGGTTTCGCGATCCTGCACATTCCGAAGCTGGACGTGGTGGTGCCGATCGCGGAGGGGATCAGCAACAAGAAGGTGCTGGACCGGGGGATGGTCGGGCATTACGGCGAGGGTGAGTTGAAGACGGCGATGCCGGACGCGAAGTCGGGGAACTTCGGGCTGGCGGGTCACCGTAATACGCATGGGGAGCCGTTCCGGTACATCAACAGGCTGGAGCCGGGCGATCCGATCGTGGTGGAGACGCGGGACGAGTACTACGTCTACAAGATGGCGTCGGTGCTGCCGGTGACGTCGCCGAGCAATGTGAGTGTGCTGGATCCGGTGCCGAAGGACTCGGGGTTCACGGGTCCGGGGCGGTACATCACGTTGACGACGTGTACGCCGGAGTTCACGAGCAAGTACCGGTTGATCGTCTGGGGCAAGATGGTCGAGGAACGGCCGCGCAGCAAGGGCAAGCCGGATGCGCTCGTGCAGTAAGGGCAGATGAACAGTGGCAGCCACCACCGAGCAGCAGGAGCTCACCGACGTTTCCGTGGCGCCGCGGCGCCGGGGTACCGGTCGTGTCGCGGCGGCGATCAGTGTCTTCGGTGAGCTGCTGATCACGTCGGGGCTCGTGCTGGGCCTGTTCGTCGTCTACTCGTTGTGGTGGACGAACGTGGTCGCGGATCGTGCGGCGGACCGGCAGGGGGACAAGGTCCGTGACGGGTGGGCGCAGGAGGACAGCGGGGGCGGTCCGGTGGCGTACGACTCCAAGAACGGGGTCGGGTTCCTGCATGTCCCGGACATGAGCAGGGGCGAGATACTGGTGGAGAAGGGCACGTCGTCGAAGATCCTCAACGACGGTGTGGCCGGCTACTACACGGATCCGGTGAAGTCGGCGCTGCCGATGTCGGGGAAGAAGGGGAACTTCTCGCTGGCGGCTCATCGTGACGGGCACGGTGCGAAGTTCCACAACATCGACAAGCTGGAGAAGGGCGACCCGATCGTCTTCGAGACGAAGGACAAGTGGTACGTGTACAAGGTGTACGCGATGCTGCCGGAGACCTCGAAGTACAACGTGAAGGTGCTCGGTCCGGTCCCGAAGGAGTCGGGGAAGTCGAAGGCGGGCCACTACATCACGTTGACGACGTGCACGCCGGTGTACACGAGCCGGTACCGGTATGTGGTGTGGGGCGAGTTGGAGCGGGTGGAGAAGGTGGACGAGAACCGGACTCCGCCGAAGGAGCTCAGCAGCTGACTTGGCCGAGGGCCCGAAACCACGCCTTGATCTCGTGGTTTCGGGCCCTTCGCTGTGTCCGGTGGCGGTCAGCCGAGGATCTTGAGCGGTTCTCCGGCGCTCCATTCCTCCAACTGGCTGCGGTGTACGGGGGTGATGCCGCTCTCGGCGGCGATGTTGAGGGCGTCCCGGGTGAAGGCGCAGGTTGCCACGTAGAGGGCCACCTCACCCTTGTGGAGGACCTTGGCGGCGCCGGCGAACCGCTGGATCTCGGGGCTGGTGATGGAGAGGTGGGGCGCGAACCGCTTGCACTGGACGACGAGTTGGCGTCCGTCCGGGGTGCGGGCGGTGATGTCGATGCCGCGGTCCCTGGTGCCGCCCCGCACGACGACCTTGGTGCAGCCGTCGCGTCGCAGGAGGCCGGCGATGTGCTCCTCGAACTCGCGTGGGTTCATGGCGTCCATGGCGGCGATGACTCCGGCGAGGGGGCGGTTTTCGTGGGGGCTCTCCAGCCTTCGGAGTCGGGCGTGGTGTTGCTGGAGCCGCTTCTCGATGCGTTGGACGCCCGTGCGGAGGGCGATCATCTCGCGGCGGTGTTCGCCGGAGGTTTCGATGAGGGCGTTGAACATCGGTACGACGGTCTTGCCGAGGATGTGGGTGATGCGCTGGTCGATGCGGTCGTCGAGGGCGGTGGTGTCCGGTGGGGCGG
The DNA here is from genome assembly GCF_040299205.1 of Streptomyces sp. NPDC000983. Lineage (NCBI taxonomy): Bacteria > Bacillati > Actinomycetota > Actinomycetes > Kitasatosporales > Streptomycetaceae > Streptomyces > Streptomyces sp. NPDC000983. Next base: position 266,304 of record NZ_JBEPBM010000002.1, read on the forward strand.
GGTTGTCCACAGGCTGTGTGCGGGCCAGGTACTCCATGTCGAGGAGGTAGACACGCACCTGACGTGCGACTTCGCTGTCCCGGAGGAGCATGGCGACGTTGAGGACGGCGCGGCGGGAGAAGAGGGCGAGGGAGCGGGTGCGGGACTGGGTGCCACTGAGTTGCTTGAAGTAACTCAGTTCTGAACCTGTCAGAACGCGGTATCCGTTGGTCTCCAGCTCTGTGCGGTGGTCGAGGACGAGGGCGCGGACGGCCTCGACCGTGACGCCGAAGTAGGTGGCCACCATCGCCGTCGTCACGTGGGTGCCGTCGGGGAGCAGTGAGAGGGCTTTGACGCGGTCGAGTGCGTCGGTGCGGTCGAGTGCGGAGGCGCGCAGGGTCCTGGATTCGAGGAGTGCCGATTCGTTGATCATGGGGTGCCTTTCCGTTTGTGGGGTGACCTGATCAACGAGTCGTGGGAGGGGAGGGCACGTTCGGTGTGCGTACTGGTGTGCAGGGGTGGGGGTGAGCAGAAGAGTCCCGGAACCTCTGGGGTTCCGGGACTCTCTGTTGGGGCTTGGAGGGGTCAGTTCTCCGTGCGGTAGGCGACGCCGTTGACTCCGCCGAAGAATCCGCCGTCGTCGTTTCCGCCGTTTCCGCCGTTGCCGGCGATGGCCACGATGTTGACGGTCTGGCCCTTGTTGACCGTGCTGCCGGGGGCGGGGTCGGAGCTGAAGACGGTGGCGTTGTCGTCCTGGGAGCCGGTGATGGTGCCGACGACCAGGCCTGCCTGGGTGAGCGCGTTCTTGGCGTCCTTGAGCTTCTGGCCCTGGATCTGGGGGACCTGGACCTGCTCGTTGGCCTGCTTGCCGACCTGGATGTTGACCTTGGAGCCGGGGGTGATCTCCTGGCCGCCCTGCGGGGTGGTCTGGATGACCTTGCCGACCTGGTTGGCGTCCTGGGTGTCGACCTCGGTGCACTCGCCGACGAGGCCGTTCTCCGTCATGCGGGCCTTGGCCTCGTCGCAGGTGGAGCCGACGACGTCGGGCACCGTGGACTTCTCCTCCGCCTTGGCGACGGTGAGGGTGATCGTGGAGCCCTTCTCGACTTCCTCGCCGAGTTCGGGGTCCTGGTCGGTGACGGTGCCCTCGGGCTCCGAGGAGACTTCCTCGACCTTCTTGACCTCGAACTCGTACTTGTCGCCTTCGAGGGTGGACTTGGCGTCGTCGAAGTCGTCGCCGAGGACGCTGGGGACCGCGACCTTGGGTGCGCCGGTGGAGACCACGATGTTGATCGTGGAGTTCTTCTCGACGGTGGCGTTGGCCTGCGGGTCCTGGGTGCAGATCTTGCCCTTGGTCTGGTCCTCGCAGGGCTTCTCGGTGCTCTCGAGTTTGACCTCGGCGTTGTCGGCGAGTTTCTCCGCTTCCTTGAGGGTGAGGCCGACCAGGGAGGGGGCGGTGGTGGTGTTGTTGGACACCCCGTCCCCGTCGAAGATCCACTTGCCGATGAGGATGGCGCCGACGAGGACGAGTACGGCTGCCACGGCCAGCAGGATCGTCGAGGTGTTCGACTTCTTCTGGCGGCGGCGGTCGGGGCGGTCGTCGTAGCCGAAGCCGCCGTCGTCGGGGTTCATCGGCGGGAGCATCGAGGTGGCGCCGGCGTCCGCGGAGCGCAGGGCGGTGGTCGGCTGGTCGTCGCCGTAGCCGCCGTAGCCGACGGAGCCCATGGCGGCGGTGGCCGCGACGGGCTGGCCGTCGAGGCAGGCCTCGATGTCGATGCGCATCTCGTCGGCGGACTGGTAGCGGTAGTTCGGGTCCTTGACCAGTGCCTTGAGGACGATGGCGTCCATCTCGGTGGTGATCTCGGGGTCGAAGACCGACGGGGGCTGGGCCTCTTCGCGGACGTGCTGGTAGGCGACGGCCACCGGGGAGTCGCCGACGAACGGCGGCCGTACCGTGAGCAGTTCGTAGAGCAGGCAGCCGGTGGAGTAGAGGTCGGAGCGTGCGTCGACCTGTTCGCCCTTGGCCTGCTCCGGGGAGAGGTACTGGGCGGTGCCGATGACCGCGGACGTCTGCGTCATGGTCATGCCGGAGTCGCCCATGGCGCGGGCGATGCCGAAGTCCATGACCTTGACCTGGCCGTTGCGCGTCAGCATGACGTTCGCGGGCTTGATGTCGCGGTGCACGATGCCGTTGCGGTGCGAGTACTCCAGGGCCTGGAGGATGCCGATGGTCATCTCCATGGAGCGTTCCGGCAGCAGCTTGCGGCCGCTGTGCAGAAGCTCGCGCAGGGTGGAGCCGTCCACGTACTCCATGACGATGTACGGGATCGACACATCACCGATGTAGTCCTCGCCCGTGTCGTAGACCGCAACGATCGCGGGGTGGTTGAGCGAGGCGGCCGACTGGGCCTCCCGGCGGAAGCGGGCCTGGAAGGACGGGTCGCGCGCGAGGTCCGCGCGCAGCGTCTTCACCGCCACGGTGCGGCCGAGGCGCTGGTCATGCGCGAGGTAGACCTCCGCCATGCCACCACGGCCGAGCACCTGGCCCAGCTCGTACCGGCCGCCGAGGCGACGCGGCTCTTCCATAAGCTACCTACCAGCCCTCTCCGTCGGTCCCGATCCGTACGTGCGTGCGGTTCGGAGGCTGCCGTCCGGGCCTACCGTACCCGGATCGCTCTGTGTGACCTGGCCAAGCCCGTCACCCGATACAGGACCGGTATCGCAACGTGCACCGATGTGAAGGCGGCGTGATCGGGGTCACTTGTTGCTGTCGATGACTGCCTTCATCACGTCCCTCGCGATCGGGGCCGCGAGGCCGCCACCGCTGATGTCGTCGCGGTTGGCCGAGCCGTCCTCGACGACGACGGCCACGGCCACGGGCGAGCTGCCGTCGGCCAGCTTGGCGTAGGAGATGAACCAGGCGTACGGCTTCTCGCTGTTGTTGAGGCCGTGCTGGGCGGTGCCGGTCTTGCCGCCGACGGTGACGCCGTCGATCTTGGCGTTGCCTCCGGTGCCCTGCGGGTCGTTGACGACCGTCTCCATCATGTCCTGGAGCTTCTGGGCGGTCTCCGGGGAGACGGCCTGGGAGAGCTCTTCGGGGTCGTTGGTCTCGATGGTGTCGAGGTTGGAGGTGAGGGAGTCGACCATGTACGGCTTCATCAGCTTGCCGTCGTTGGCGACGGCCGCGGCGACCATGGCCATCTGCAGCGGGGTGGCCCGGTTGGAGGCCTGGCCGATGCCGTCCATGGCGTTCTGCGGGGCGTTGTCCTCGGGGTAGATGCTCTCGGCGGCGCGGACGGGGGTGTCGAGTTCGGGGTTGTTGTAGCCGAACTTCTCCGCCTGCTCGATCATGCCCTCGTTGCCGACGTTGTCGGCCATCTTCGCGAAGACGGTGTTGCAGGACACCATGAGCGCGTACTTGAGGCTGGCGTTCTTGCACACACCGTGCTCGTTGGTGAGGTCGGTGGTGGTGCCGGGGAGCTGGTAGGGGTCCGGGGTCTTGGTCTTGTCGTCGATCCCGGAGACCTCGCCGTTCTCCAGTGCGGCGGCGGCGGTGACGACCTTGAAGGTGGAGCCGGGCGGGTAGGTCTCGCGCAGGGCCCGGTTGAGCATCGGGTCGTCGGGGTTGTTGGACTTCTGGACCGCGTTCCAGGCCTTGGCGTCGGCGTCGGAGTTGCCGGCGAACTTGGAGGGGTCGTAGGAGGGGGTGGAGACCAGGGCGAGGATCTTGCCGGTGGCGGGGTCGATCGCGGCGACGGCGCCCTTCTTGCCGCCGAGGCCCTCGTAGCCGGCCTTCTGCGCGGCGGCGTTGAGGGTGGTGACGACGCTGCCGCCCTGCTTCTTCTTGCCGGTGATCATGTCGAGGGTGTTGCGGAAGAAGAGCCGGTCGTCGTTGCCGGTGAGGATGCCGTCCTCCAGCTTCTCCAGCTGGTTGGCGCCGAAGGCCTGTGAGGAGTAGCCGGTGACCGGTGCCCACATGGAGCCGTTGGTCCAGGTGCGCTTGAACTTGTAGTCGCCGCTCTTGGACTCGGTGGATCCGGTGATGGCCTTGCCGCCGACGATGATGTTGCCGCGCTGGGTGGAGTACCGCTCGATGTTGACGCGGCGGTTCTCGCTGTCGGTGGCGAGGTCGTCGGCCTTGACGTACTGCAGGTAGTTGTTGCGCAGCAGCAGGGTCAGGATCAGAAGTCCGCAGAAGAGCGCGATCCGGCGCAGGGGCTTGTTCATGACGGGCGGACCACCTGGGTCATCTCGGCGTCGGGGTTGGGTGCGGGGGTGGGCGCGGGTCGGCGCGCGGTGTCGCTGATGCGCAGCAGGATGCCGATCAGGGCCCAGTTGGCGATCACGGAGGATCCGCCGTAGGCGACGAAGGGCAGGGTCATGCCGGTCAGCGGGATGAGGCCCATGACGCCGCCGGCGACGACGAAGACCTGGAGGGCGAAGGCGCCGGAGAGGCCGACGGCGAGGAGCTTGCCGAAGGGGTCGCGGGCGGCGAGCGAGGTGCGGATGCCGCGTTCGATGATCAGCCCGTAGAGCAGGAGGATCGCCATGACGCCGGCCAGGCCGAGTTCCTCGCCGAAGGTGGCGAGGATGAAGTCGGAGTTGGCGGCGAAGCCGATGAGGTCGGAGTTGCCCTGGCCGAGGCCGGTGCCGAGGGTGCCGCCGGAGCCGAAGGCCCACAGGGCCTGCATGGCCTGTTCGGAGTGGACGACGCCGTCCTGGACGCCCTCGCGGCTGAGGGTGAACTCGCGCATGGGGTCGAGCCATGCCTGTACGCGGGTCTGGATGTGGGGTTCGAAGCTGGCCACGCCGACGGCGCCGACCGCGGACATCAGCAGACCGAAGACGATCCAGCTGGTCCGCTCGGTGGCGACGTACAGCATGATGACGAACATCCCGAAGAACAGCAGGGACGTGCCGAGGTCGGTCTCGAAGATCAGGATGAGGATCGACATCACCCAGACCACGAGGATCGGGCCGAGGTCGCGGCCGCGTGGCAGGTACAGGCCCATGAAGCGGCGGCTGGCCAGGGCGAGTGCGTCTCTTTTGACCATGAGGTAGCCGGCGAAGAAGACCGCCAGGGCGATCTTGGCGAATTCGCCGGGCTGGAGGGTGCCGAGGCCGGGGATCTTGATCCAGATCTTGGCGCCGTAGGTGGGGGCGGCGAGGCCGGGCACCAGCGGCAGGAGCAGCAGGACCATGGCGCCGGCCATGGAGATGTAGGTGTAGCGCTGCAGGACGCGGTGGTCCTTGAGGAAGATCAGGACGACCGCGAGGAGGGCGACGCCCATCGCCGAGTAGAGGAGCTGGCGTGGTGCGGCCTCGGCGTAGTTGCTGAGCCGCTTGGACTGGTCCAGGCGCCAGATGGCGACGAGTCCGAGGCCGTTGAGGAGGGTGGCGATCGGCAGCAGCAGGGGGTCCGCGTACGGGGCGAACTTCCGTACGGCGAGGTGGCCCACGCCCGCGAGCAGGCCGAGGCCCAGGCCGTAGCCCAGGAGGCCGGCCGGTACTTCGTCGTTGATCGCGAGGCCCACGTTGGCGTAGGCGAAGACCGGGATGACGACGGCGAACACCAGGAGCGCGAGCTCGGTGTTGCGTCGGCTCGGTGCGCCGATGGAGCCGATCGTGGACGTGTGGTGCGTCGGCGTGTTGGACGTACTGCTCATCGTGTGACGGGGCCTCTCACGGCTTGTCTACTGCGTACCGCACTTCGAGACGACCTTCTTCTCTTCCTCCGAGAGCGTGGGGCCGGGGCTGGGAGTGGGTGCGGTCGTGGTGGACGGGGACGGGGAGGTGGACGGGGTGCCCGAGGGCTTCTCCGACGGGTTGGGTGTCGGTGACGCCTTGGACGTGAAAGCGGTACGGGTGGTTCCCGTGACGCCTCCGGCCTCGCCCTCGCCGGTCTTGGAGTTCTGTTCGCTCTCGGCCTGCTGCCGCTCGGACTGCTTCTTGCACGCGGAGGCCTGCAGGGCGAGTTCGTCGATCTGTTCCTGGGCGGACTTCAGTCCGCCTTCGGCGATGGTCGCCTCGACGAGTTCCTGCTGGTACGGCGGTAGGTACTTGAGTTCGATCTCGGGGTGGTCCTTCTCGACGTCCGAGAGCGAGACCCAGGCCAGGTCCTGGCTGATGCCGCGGTAGAGGGCGACGTGTTCGCCGTTGGCGCCGACGTAGTACTGGGTCTGGGTCCAGCGCCAGCCGCCGTAGAGGCCGCCGCCGACGACGGCCAGGGCGAGGGCGGTGTAGAAGGTCCGCTTGAGCCACTTACGGCCGGTGCGGGGCTTGACGAAGTCGTCGTCGGAGTAGGCGCCGAAGCCGGCGGTGTCGATGTAGCCGGTGACGTCGCCGGAGCCGGGCGGGCCGAACTCGCCGCCGGAGCCGCCCTGTCCGGGGACCTGGCGGCCGAGGCCGGAGGCGCGGCCGGCGGGGGTCTGCATGATGCCGTTGTCGTGCAGCTGGAGCTGGTTCTCGGCGACGGCGCCGACGATGACGGGCTGGTCGGAGATCTGTCCGGCGAGGGTGTCGCCGGTGTCCAGGTCGAGGACGTCGGCGACGATGACGGTGATGTTGTCGGGGCCGCCGCCGCGCAGGGCGAGCTGGATCAGTTCCTGGACGGTCTCCTGGGGGCCCTGGTAGCTGGCGAGGGTGTCCTCCAGGGTCTGGTGGGACACGACGCCGGAGAGGCCGTCGGAGCAGATGAGGTAGCGGTCGCCGGCGCGGACCTCGCGGATGGAGAGGTCGGGTTCGACGTGGTCGCCGCTGCCCAGGGCCCGCATCAGCAGGGACCGCTGGGGGTGGGTGGTGGCCTCTTCCTCGGTGATCCGGCCCTCGTCGACGAGGCGCTGGACCCAGGTGTGGTCCTGGGTGATCTGGGTCAGGACGCCGTCGCGCAGGAGGTAGGCGCGGGAGTCGCCGACGTGGACGAGGCCGAGTCGCTGTCCGGTCCACAGCAGGGCGGTGAGCGTGGTGCCCATGCCTTCGAGCTGAGGGTCCTCCTCGACCATGGAGCGCAGCTGGTCGTTGGCGCGCTGCACGGCGGTGCCGAGGGAGGTGAGGATGTCGGATCCGGGGACGTCGTCGTCGAGGGCGACGATGGTGGAGATGGCCTCGGAGGAGGCGACCTCGCCGGCGGCGGCGCCGCCCATGCCGTCGGCGATGGCGAGGAGCCGGGGTCCGGCGTATCCGGAGTCCTCGTTGCCCTCTCGGATCATGCCTTTGTGCGATCCGGCGGCGAAGCGCAGTGACAGACTCATGCGCACCTCGCCCGTCGGCTCCGGGTACATCCGCACGGTGCCCACCCTCCGGTCGGGAGCGCGCCGGGGCCCGTCGTGGGGGCCGCCTCCGCGTGCTCGCTCCGCTCGCGCCTAATCATGATGTAGCACTACTTCCGCAGCTCGATGACGGTCTTGCCGATGCGGATCGGCGCGCCCAGCGGAATCGGTGTGGGGGTCGTCAGCCGCGTTCGGTCGAGGTACGTGCCGTTGGTGGATCCGAGGTCCTCGACGATCCACTGGCCGTCGCGGTCCGGGTAGATCCTGGCATGCCTGCTGGAGGCGTAGTCGTCGTCCAGCACGATGGTGCTGTCGTGCGCCCGGCCCAGGGTGATGGTCTGGCCCTGGAGCGCGACCGTGGTGCCGGTGAGGATGCCCTCGGAGACCACGAGCTTGCTGGGGGCGTTACGGCGCTGCCGGCCGCCCCCGCCGGCCTGCTGGCGCTGTTGAGGCGGCGCGGCCTGGCGGGCCGCCTGCTGCGGCCGGTTCGCTTCCCGGCGCGATCCGCGCTGTGTGACGCGCGTTCCGAACAGGTCGCTGCGGATGACCTGTACGGCCACGATCACGAACAGCCACAGGACGGCCAGGAAACCCAGCCGCATGACCGTGAGGGTCAGCTCTGACATTGCCCCCGCTTCACCCTTCGGCTTGCCTATAGATAACGGTGGTGCTGCCCACGACGATCCGCGAGCCGTCGCGGAGCGTAGCGCGGGTGGTGTGCTGTCCGTCCACCACGATGCCGTTGGTGGACCCGAGATCCTGGATCGTCGGGGGGTTTCCGGTCCGGATCTCGCAGTGCCGGCGGGAGACGCCGGGGTCGTCGATCCGCACGTCGGCCTCGGTGCTGCGGCCCAGGACGAGGGTCGCGCGGGAGATCTGGTGGCGGGTGCCGTTGATCTCGACCCAGTAGCGGGTGCGGTTGCCGGCCGCGGGTGCGGTGGGGCGCTGGCCGCCGGCGGGCTGGGGGTAGCCGTAGCCGCCGGGTCGGGCGCCGCCGCCGGGGGGCGGTGCGCTCGGCATGGGCGGCGGGGCTCCGGTGGGTGCGGCCGGTGCGGCGGGCTGCGGGTAGCCGTAGCCGCCGGGCCGGGCGCCGCCTCCGGGGGGGCCGCCGGCCTGCTGGTCGGTGGAGCCGGCCAGGGTGCGGCTGCGGACGCGGTACAGGCCGGTGTCGAGGTCGTCGGCCTTCTCCAGGTGGACCTTGATGGGGCCCATGAAGCTGTAGCGCTGCTGCTTGGCGTAGTCACGGACCATGCCGGCGAGCTCGTCGCCGAGCTGGCCGGAGTAGGGGCTCAGGCGCTCGAAGTCGGGTGCGCTGAGTTCCACGATGAAGTCGTTGGGGACGACCGTGCGGTCGCGGTTCCAGATGGTGGCGTTGTTGTCGCACTCGCGCTGGAGCGCGCCGGCGATCTCCACGGGCTGGACCTCGGACTTGAACACCTTGGCGAACGTGCCGTTGACCAGACCTTCGAGACGCTGCTCGAACTTCTTCAGGACTCCCATGGGGCACCTCCTCCGTAGCTGCTTGCGTCCTGCGTCCCGCCTCGCGGGTGCTTCCTTGCCCGGTACTGCTTACTGATCGTATCCACGCGCCGGTGAATCGGCTGGTTCCCCCTGTCGGCACGGGCCGACCGGTGTCGACGCCTGACGAAGTTCCCTGTGGAGTGTGCCCTCGAACTCGTCTCGGGCGACGTCCTGCATAAGGATCGTAGAGGCGGTCGCAGACCAGTGTCCCGCACCTGACTGTGGACCTGGACCGGCTCCGGGGCGGACGGGCCGGACCGGTACGAGGTTGATACGTGAACAAGCACACCCTGATACGTGGGTTCCGGGCACCGGTCGGTCGACCGTGCTGGTGGGCGGCTGCCCCGGGGAAAGGGATGTGAACCCACCCTGGACCCCGTGCTAATGTTCTGCATGTCGGAAGGCGCCGCACCGCAAGGGATCGGGGCCCGAGGACGCACCCAATGCGCGGGTGGCGGAATAGGCAGACGCGCTGGATTCAGGTTCCAGTGCCCGCAAGGGCGTGGGGGTTCAACTCCCCCCTCGCGCACCATCCGGAACGGCTGGCATCGATCACGATGCCGGCCGTTCCGCGTTTCCCGGGTTCTCCCGGGCTCCGGTTGCCGGTGCTCGTGGTGTGATTTTCCCGGCTGTGTGACGTCCGTCTCACAGCCGGTGAGGGGGGTCGGCGGGCCGGTTCAGGAGGCGCGCTTCATGACCAGGGTGACGTTGTGGCCGCCGAAGCCGAAGGAGTTGGCGAGGGCGGCGTCCCAGGTGCCGGTGCGGTTCTCGCCGCGGACCACGTCGAGGCGGACCTCGGGGTCCTGCTCGTCGAGGTTGCGGACGGCCGGTACGACCCCGTGGTGCAGGGAGAGCAGGGTCGACAGGGCGCCGAACGCGCCCGAGGCGCCGAGCATGTGGCCGGTCATGGACTTGGTGGCGGTGACCGCCGCGTCCTCGCCGACGACCTTCGCCAGCGCCTCGGCCTCCGCGAGGTCGCCGCTGGGGGTGGAGGTGGCGTGCGCGTGGACGTGCCCGATGTCGCGGGCCTCGACGCCCGCGTCGGCCAGCGCGGTGCGCATCGCCTGTACCTGGCCCTCCGCGTCGGAGGCGGTGATGTGGTGGGCGCTGGAGTGGACGGCCGCGCCGGCGAGGGCGCCGTAGACGCGGGCGCCGCGGGCGCGGGCGAACTCCGCGCGTTCCAGGACGACCAGGGCGGCGCCCTCGGCGATCACGAATCCGGTGCGGTCCCGGTCGAAGGGGCGGGACACCGCGGCCGGGTCGCCGCCCTGCGCGGACAGTGCCTTCATCTGCGCGAACGCGGCGATCATGAACGGGTGGAGGGTGGCCTCGGTGCCGCCGGCGACGACGACGTCCGCGCGGCCGGCGCGGATCAGGTCCAGGCCGAGCGCGATGGACTCCGCGCCGGAGGCGCAGGCGCTCACGGGGGCGCGGGCGCCGGCCCGTGCGCCCAGTTCCATGGAGACCCAGGCGGCGGGGCCGTTGGGCATCAGCATGGGCACCGCGAACGGTGACAGGCGCCGCATCCCCGAGCTCTCGTAGAGGTCGTCCTGGGTGAGGGCGGTGAGGATGCCGCCGATACCGGTGCCGACGACGACGGCGAGGCGCTCCGGTTCGACCGGGGGGCCGCCGGCGTCCTGCCAGGCCTCGCGGGCGGCGAGGACGGCCAGCTGTTCGCCGCGGTCCAGCCGGCGGGCCCGGACCTTGCCGAGGGCCTCGGCCGGGTCGGCCGGCACCGTGCCGGCGATGCGCACGGGCAGTTCGGCGGGCCAGTCGGCGCCGAGGTCGCGGACGCCGGAGTGCCCGGCCAGCAGGCCCGCCCAGGAGGAGTCGGCGCTCGCGCCCAGTGGCGTCAGCGCACCGACACCCGTCACCAGTACGTCGTCCGTGTGCGGGGCCATCTCGTGTCTCCTCGGATTCGGGTACGTCCCCTCAGCGTTGCCCGGGGGTGGGCCGGGCGGGCCCGCGGGACGCGAACGGGCAAGAGATCCTGCGTGAACGCGGCATCGGATCGCGGCAGGTCAAGTCGGCGTTCCGGGGCGGGCGGCGGCGTGCGCGGATGTGCCACAGTGCGTGCGCTGCCGGGCGAGACGGTCACCGGTGGGGCACGTAGCGTGAGCGACGGTGCAGCGGTGCCCCATCGGACCGGGGACAGTCCGGTGGGGTTCGCGGCCGTGTGGGCCGGTGCGGGTCGTCATCCCGTGGGGAACGGTTCGCCGCCTGTGCGGCGGGCGAGGTGCGACCGGTACCAGGCGGCACCGACGGCGAAGTCGCGGGCGAAGTCGTTCGTGGGCGCCGTGTCGAGCAACTGCCACAGACGGGAGCTGTCGTACCAGTGGTCGACCGCCAGCAACGACAGATGCCTGCGGACCCGCCCATCGTGGTCGGCGCCGGTCAGGGCGGCCGCCCGGGCGTAGGTGACCTCGCCGCGGGGCGGGTCGAGCCGCAGTTCGCGGCAGACCGTCTCGATGAGGTCCCGCGCGGTCACCGGTTCGGGCCGGGAGGCGTGCAGGACCTCGGCGCGCGGCAGTTCGGGCCGTACGGCCAACGCGGCCACGATCCGGGCCAGTTCGTGCGCACCGATCATCGACGTGCGGGCCCGTCCGCCGTCGATCCAGTGGGGGAAGGCGGTGAGGAGGTCCACCAGGGCCGGGACCACCCAGACGTCTCCGGCGCCGTACACCAGGTGCGGGCGCAGGACCAGGCCGCCGGCTTCGAGGACCCGCCGCTCCCCGGCGAGCCTGCTGACGCTGGTGGGTGAGGAGGGGCCGAGTTCCGGTTCGCCCTCCTTCGCCCCGGACGCGGATTCGTCCCGGTACACGGCCGTCGTGCCGAGCTGGACGATCCGCTCGACGCCCGCGCGGGCGGCCTCCGCCAACAGGGCGCCGGTGCCGGTGTCGTTGACGGCCGCGCAGTCCTCGGGGCTGCCGCCGATCAGTGAGGCCAGGTGCAGGACGGTGTCCACGCCGTCGCAGACGCCCCGCAGGGAGCGCGGATCGGTCAGGGAGCCGCGGCGGATCTCCACCGGGCCCGGGCCGGCGACGGCGGGGGCGCGGTGGTGGGTCAGGAGGCGGATGTGCGGTGCGTGGGCCGGGTCGGCGCCGGCGGTCAGTCGTCGGGTGACGTGGGAGCCCACGAAGCCGGTCCCACCGGTGATGAGTATCCGTCGCGTCGATGCCATGTGAATTCTTTCCGGTCTCGTCTCGGGAAAAGGCGGCGGGGCGGGCGGTGCGGAACGGAAGGGGGAGAGGAGAACGGCGTGCGGGGATGCCGTGGTCCGGGCGAGGGGCCGGGAAATGCATTCGAGCCATATTTGACCGGGGCGCGAATCACAGGCTCAATTCGAGGGTAATGTGAGGCCATGCATGCGGTATCGCGGACTTCTTGAGGGAAAGCACGCGTTCATCACCGGGGCCAGCAGTGGGATCGGGGCCGCGGCGGCCCGGGTCTTCTGCCGGGAGGGTGCCGCGGTCACCTTGGCCGCCCGTCGTGAGGAGCGGCTGTCCGCACTCGTCGACGAGCTGCGCGCCACAGGGTGCGAGGCGCAGTACGTCGTGGTCGACGTCGTGAGGAAAGAGCAGGTTGAGGAGGGGGTGGCGCGGGCCGTGGAGAGATTCGGGAGACTCGACGTGGCCTTCAACAACGCCGGTGTCGCAGCCGCGGGGACGCCCATGCACATGATGGGCGACGAGGTCTACGACACCGTGATGGACGTCAATGTCCGAGGAATGTGGAACTGTCTCAGACATGAAATCTCCGCCATGCTCGACGAGGGCGGATCGATTGTGAACACCAGTAGTACGGCGGGGCTCGTGGCTACTCCGGTGGCCGCTCCCTATATTGCCGCGAAACATGCCGTCATCGGGCTGACGAAAGCTGTGGCTACAGAATATGCCGCGCGCGGAATCCGGGTCAATGCGATTGTGCCCGGCGCCACACACAGTGAAATGACGGACGCGTGGATGGCGGCTTTTCCGGGGGTGGAGGAGGAGTTGGTGCGGGCGGCTCTGCTGCCGCGGATCGCGGAGCCGGAGGAGATCGCCGAGGCGGCGGCCTGGCTGAGCAGTGACCGGGCCTCGTTCGTGGTCGGGGCGGCGATGCCGGTGGACGGCGGGTGGACGGTGCGATGAGCCGGCGCGGCGTTCGGGAGCCCCGGATCGGGGCGGAGGGGGTGCCGCGGTGGCGCCTCGCGCCGTGCGGGCTCCGTCGGTGCGGGTCATGGACGGGCTCCTGGGCTGGGCCGGAACGGGGTGCGGTGTCCGGTGCGGGCGGGGTGCCGCCCACCCGGGTCCGCCTGTGCGCGGCGGACCCGGGTTCGGGCGGGTGATGCGGGAAGGGGGTCCCGGGGTGCGGGACCGCGGCGGGCGGGGGATCGGTGGCGGGACAGCGGGAGAAGGGCGGTGAGGGTGGATGGGCGGATGTCGGCCGGGTGACGCCGAGGAGGATCCGGCGGGTGGGGACCGCGCGCCGCGGCACCGGTGCCGGGGCACGGACGTACGGCTCGGGCGAAGGGAACGCCCGGGGGCCGGTGCTGGTGGCGGATCGGTGTGGGGGCGGCGGTGTCCGGGGGCGGCGGGCCGTGCGGACGCGGCCCCTCCGGTGCGATGCGGGAGCGGGCGGTGCGCCTACTAGGGCGCGGTGGGTGCGGCGCGGTGGCCGGGGCGGTGCGCCGGGCTGCCGGGTGGGGCCGGTGGGCGCGGTGGTGTCCGGTCTCGCGGTTCACGGACGGCGGCCCGCGGACAACGGCCCGCGGACGGCGGCGGCCCGGTGGGTGCCACGGCGGAGCCGGGGCCCCGGGGCGGTCCGACACCGTACGGCCGGCCGGGAGTTCAGCGTGGACAGGCCGCCCGGGTGCCCTCGTGGAAGAGGATCTCGAAGACCTGCTCGCCGCCCTGGTGTCCGGTGACGGACAGGACGTATCCGCGGCCGTCCTCTTCGGTGAGGTGGGTGCGGACCGTGCAGGGCGCGTCGAACTCGACGTAGCGGGAGCAGGAGACCTCGCAGGACGAGGGGAGGAAGGGGCGCGCTCCGAAGAGGGTGTGCGCGGCCTGCTGGGCGGCGTCGAGGAGGACCATGGCGGGCAGGTGGTCGTTGGGGTGGTCGAACATCAGCTCGTTCGACACGTCCGCCCGCAGCAGCCAGGGGCCGGTGCCGTCACCGGGGGCCAGGGCCACGTCGCAGGCGTGGGTCCGGCCGACGGAGTGCGGCGGCACGGGTGCGGGCAGGGGCGCCGAGAGCGCCTGTGACCAGGCGGTGTCGGTGAGGCCGCGGCGCAGTCGGCGGTAGACCTCGGCGTTCATCACCGAGCAGTCGCCGCCGCCGGTGCCTATGATCTCGCCGTTCACGCGCAGGACGACCCGGGCGGTGAGGGACGAGGGGATTCCGCGGCGGTGCTTGAGGTCGTGCACGGAGACGTCCAGGTCGAGCCGGGCGGGCGCGTGCGAGGCGAGCAGCCGGCTCGGGTCCACCCGGTGATGGGCGGAGGAGACCAGGAACTTGTGGTCGAGCGGTACCCCGAGGCCGTCGTGGGCGACCAGGATCACGGCCTGGCGGATGCTCTCGATCACCAGCGAGGGAAGGAAGTTGCCCGCTGCGTCGGTGAAGCGGCGGTGATCGGCGGGCCATTGGGTGGAGACGGTGTAGTGGGTGTCGTCGAGCTTGGTGATACCGGTGGGCAGTACGTCCCTTCGGTCGGTGCGGTGTACGAGCCTGGTGTCGATCGTCGCCGCGGGTGGCGGGCCGACGGGCCTGACCGGTGCTGCCGGTGTGGCCGGCCTGACCGGAAACTGCGACCTGGTGATCCCCCCGTGGCGGCGTCGGCCCCTGTGAATACCAATGTTGGTGGTCATTGCTCTTCCTTCTGGAACGAGAAGGTGCATGACGGGTGACTGGTTCCAACCCCGCCGGTAAGATACGCGCATGCGGGTATGTTTTTCAATGAGAGCGAGTCGTTCCGCATACGAGCCCGCTCCTGTTCATCATCAACAACGACGAAGGAAGGGGGCCCGGTGGCACAGCAGGATCGAGCCATCAGGACGCGCCAGGCGATTCTGGAAGCGGCCGGCGAGGTCTTCGCGGAGTGCGGCTACTCCGCCACGAGGATCTCGGACGTCTACCAGCGGTGCGGTGTGACGAAGGGGGCCTTCTACTTCCATTTCACCTCCAAGGCCGAACTCGCCCAGGCGGTGCTGGACGAGCAGGTGGCGGAGCAGATGGGGTACTTCGCCCCGCCGCAGGAGGCGGGCGCTCCCAAGCTCCAGGAGTGGGTGGACGTCGCGCTGGTGGTGGCGCACCGGCTCACCTTCGACCGGATGCTCCAGGGCAGCATCCGGCTCGCGGTGGACCTGGGGCACGACGTCATCGACCGCAAGGTGCCCTACCAGGCGTGGATCGAGGTCAGTACGCGGCTGCTGACGGAGGCCCGTGACCTGGGCGAACTGGTGCCGGGCGTCGAGGTCGAGCCCCTCTCGGAGGCGGCGGTGGGCGCCTTCACCGGGGTGCAGCTGCTGTCGGAGATCATGACCAACCGGGTGGACGTGGAGGAGCGGATGGCCGTGCTCTACGACCTGATGGCCCGTTCGCTGGCCAGGCCCGAGGTCTACGCCCGGCTCGGCATCACCGCCGACCGCGGCAGGGCGCTGGCCCGCGGGGCCGCGC
This sequence comes from Streptomyces sp. NPDC000983, assembly GCF_040299205.1. NCBI lineage: Bacteria > Bacillati > Actinomycetota > Actinomycetes > Kitasatosporales > Streptomycetaceae > Streptomyces > Streptomyces sp. NPDC000983. The sequence goes on from NZ_JBEPBM010000002.1 coordinate 281,729, forward strand.
TCCACAGCCCCGTCTGAGGCGGTACCGGGGCGGTCCCGGCAGGGCCCGCCCCGAAAGGAGCGGCACGTGCAGATCCAGCAGTTACGGGCATTTCGTGAGGTGGCGGCCGAGCTGAGCGTCACCCGGGCCGCGCGCAACCTCAACTACGCCCAGTCCACGGTCACCGCGCAGATCCAGAACCTGGAGGAGTCCGTGGGCGCGGCGCTGTTCGACCGCAGCCGGCGGCAGTTGGCGCTGACCGAGGCGGGCGAGCGGCTGTTGCCGTACGCCCGGATCATCATCGACGCCGCCGAGGAGGGGCGGCGGGCGGTGGCGGAGCCGGGTGCGGTGTGCGCCGCTCCGGTGCGGCGGGCCCGGGGCGGCGGCCGGGGTGGCCGGGGCGGGGTGCGCGGGGGCGTGCTCGGCGGAGCGCGGGGCAGGTAGTCGGGGCTCTCGGGGCGGGGGCCGGTGGGTGGGTTGTGGCGGGCCGGGGTCGGGGACGGCTCGGGGAGGGCCGCGCACCGTGCGGGCTGGGAGCGGAACGCGTCGTACCGGGGGCGGAATTGATTATTCCTTTGTGTTCCCTTCGCGTTGTAAGCGTGGAAGTTCATATTCCGCGGGGGTGGTTTGGCCGGAAAAAATCGTCGTGCGGGGCGGGGTCCCCGGTTCCCCGCCCGGAATGATCCGCTCCATTGATTTCCCCGTAAGACCGCGGGCCCCGGAATGTGAAACTCCGGGGCCCGCGGTCGTTCGCGCGTGTTTCGGCAAGGCGCGGTGCGCGGTGCGGCAACCAGAGGGCCGGCGGCGTTCGTAGAGTCGGGGCATCGCGGTGAGTCCGGGGCCGTAGGCGGGCCGGATGCCGCTCGCCCCCAGTCGCGGCCCTCCCGCCGACCGGCGCCTTCCTCGTAATCCCCCGGCGAGGAGGGCCCGGCGGCGGGAGGGCCGATCCCCTTCTTCCTCCCGGCTTCTCGGGCCGCGCCCCCGCGAGGGCGGCGCGCTGCCCGGCGCCCGCCGCTTCCCCGCACCCGCGAACCGACACCCTTCCCGGACAAGAGTGAGGCTCAGCCCGACATGAACGCTGACCAGCGCACGACGGACGTGGATTCCTGGCGTCTGCTCCCGGCCGCCCAGCAGCCCGACTGGCCCGACCCGGACGCTCTCAAGGGCGTTCTCGAAGAACTCGAGTCCTACCCTCCGCTCGTCTTCGCCGGGGAGTGCGACCAGTTGCGCGAGCGCATCGCCCGGGTGGCGCGGGGTGAGGCGTTCCTGCTCCAGGGCGGCGACTGCGCCGAGACCTTCGACGCGATCACCGCCGACCAGGTGCGGGACAAGGTCAAGACGCTGCTGCAGATGGCCGCCGTACTGACCTACGCCACCTCCGTGCCGGTCGTGAAGATCGGCAGGATCGCCGGCCAGTACTCCAAGCCGCGCTCCCGGCCGGTCGAGGTCCGCGGCGACCTCACCCTGCCCGTGTACCGGGGTGACGCCGTCAACGGACAGGAGTTCACCGCCGAGGCCCGCCGCCCCGACCCCGAACGCCTCAAACGCATGTACCACGCCTCCGCCTCCACGCTGAACCTCATACGGGCCTTCGTGACCGGCGGTTACGGCGATCTGCGCCAGGTCCACGAGTGGAACCGGGACTTCGTCAACAACTCCCCCATCGGCGCCCGTTACGAGGCCCTGGCCGGCGAGATCGACCGCGCCCTGACCTTCCTCGCCGCGTGCGGCGCCGACCCCGGCGAGTTCCACCTCGCCGAGTTCTGGTCCAGCCACGAGGCGCTGCTGCTCGACTACGAGGCCGCCCTGACCCGTACCGACTCCCGCACCGGACACGCCTACGACGTCTCCGGGCACATGGTGTGGATCGGTGAGCGCACCCGGCAACTCGACCACGCGCACGTGGAGTTCGCCGCCGCCGTGCGCAACCCGGTGGCGGTCAAGCTCGGTCCCTCGACCACCCGGGAGGAGGTGCTCGCGCTGATCGACCGGCTCGACCCCGCCCGGGAGGCGGGCCGGCTGTCGTTCATCGCGCGGATGGGCCGCGACAAGGTGCGGGACGTGCTGCCCGCGCTGGTCGAGGCGGCGGCCGAGGCCGAGGCGCCGGTCGCCTGGATCTGCGACCCGATGCACGGCAACACCTTCGAGGCGGCCAGCGGCCACAAGACCCGGCACTTCGACGACGTACTGGACGAGGTGGCCGGCTTCTTCGAGGCGCACCGCGGGCTCGGCACCCACCCCGGCGGCATCCACATCGAGCTGACCGGGGACGACGTGACCGAGTGCGTCGGCGGCGGCCATCCGATCGGGCTGACCGATCTGCACCGGCGCTACCAGACCGCCTGCGACCCCCGGCTCAACCGCTACCAGGCCCTCGATCTCGCCTTCCAGGTCGCGGAGCTCTACGCCGACCGCAATCTGCCCGCCGCCGGCCGCCCGCGGATCGCACGGGCGGCCTGACCTGCGGGGATTCCCGCCTTCGCGACGGTGGGGCCGGGCCCGGCGACGGTCCGGCCCCACCGTCGCGTGCCCCTTGAACCATCGAAACTCTCGATCGAAGTAGAAAACCCGCATGCGGGTATGTTTCTCTTGTGGTGCTTCACCGGGCGCCCGTAGCGCTTCACCGAGCGCCCGTGGTGCTTATCGAGAGCTTCTGACATCGGTACAGGGGGTACGCGATGCAACGTGTCAGTGAGGTGAGGGCCCGGCAGACGCGCCGGTGCACCGCCGATCCGCCGCCCGCCCCGCGCGGCGGCCTGCAGATCGTCAAGAGCCACGAGGACGTCCTGGAGGGGACGGCGGTGAGGCATCGCTTCGGCGAGGTCACCGTCTCCCTCGTGCAGGGCGGCCCGCGCGAACTGGTCAGGCCCGCCCGGCTCATCGGCGACGGCGAGCGGTCCCGGCTGCGGATGTGCCGGCCGCTGCACGGCGAGGTCTGGGTGTTCCAGGACGGCCGGCACGGCGTCGTACGCACGCCGCAGCTGATCTCCTTCGACACCGGGCGCCCGTTCAAGGTGATCATGCCGGAGGAGTTCCGGATGGTCGACGTCCTGGTGCCGCACTCCCTGGTCGGGCTGACCGCCGACGACAGCCGGCGGCTGACCGCCCGCGCCTGGAGCGGCGACCAGGGTGCCGCCGCCCTGCTGAGCAGCCTGCTGGAAGGGCTCGACCGGCACGGCGAGGAGGTGGAGACGGCCGTCGACCTGCTCGGCGCGAGCGTCGCCGGCCTCACCGCCGTCCTCTTCGCCGAGCGGATGCGCGAGGTCGCGGCCGACAGCGAGATCGCCCGCCAGGCCCTGATGCTGCGGATCCAGGCCCATGTCCGCGAGCACCTGGCGGAGCCGACACTGAGCCCCGTCGAGGTCGCCCGCCGGCACAACATCTCCCTGCGCTACCTGCAGAAGATCTTCCAGGAGTTCGGCGTCAGCCCGGCCCGCTGGATCCGCGACGAGCGGCTCGCCCGCTGCCGGTCCGAACTGGCCGACCACACCCTGGACCACCTGCCCGTCGCCCTGATCGGAGAACGGGCCGGCCTCTACGGGGCCTCCCACTTCAGCCGCCTCTTCCGCGGCCGGTACGGGGTCACCCCCAGCGAGTTCCGGAAGGAGCGCCGCGCCATGGACCACCAGCCCGCAGCGAACACCGGAGCCCGGCCGTGAGCGCGAACACCGGCGCCGCACCGACGGCGCGCTACGGAACCGTCGAACACTTCCTCGGCCTGCTGCTGCCCGGCGGACTGCCGCCGGAGTCCGCCTGCCCCGGCCGGCTGGTCTCCACCCGGACGCTGCCGCTCCAGAACCAGGCACCGCGCCCCGCCGCACGGGACCGGGACCGGGCCGCCGGCCGCAGGAGGAAGCCATGACCGCCACCACCGCCGGACTGTCCGACCTGCGCATCAAGGTGCTCGGCCCGCTGGAGATCCACGTCGGCGGCGAGCGCCGCACCCTCACCGCGCCGATGGCCCGCCGCGCCATGGCCGTCCTGCTGCTCGACGCCAACCACCTGGTCACCACCCAGGCCCTCGTCGAGGAGCTGTGGGACGAGGAGCCGCCCCGGCTCGCCCGCAAGACCGTGCAGACCTACATCTACCAACTGCGCCAGGCGCTCAAGGGCAGCACCGACGCCGGCGGGGACCGGCTGGAGACCGGCCCCGGCGGCTACCGGCTGACGGCCGGCCCCGGGGAGCTGGACCTGTGGGAGTTCGAGCGGCGCGTCGCCCGTGCCCGCGGCGCGCTCGCCGCCGACGCTCCCGAGGACGCCGCCCGGCTGCTGCGCGAGGGGCTCGCCCTGTGGCGCGGGGAGCCGTTCGCCGGACTGGAGGCCGGCCCGCTGCTCACCGCGCGGATCGCGCAGATCGCCGAGGCCCGGCTCGGCGCGCTGGAACTGCGCATCGAGGCCGACCTCCAGCTCGGCCGCCACCAGGCGCTGGTGGCGGAGCTGCGCCGGCTCACCGTGGACCAGCCCCTCGACGAGCGTTTCACCGCCCAGCTGATGATCGCGGCCCACCGCTCCGGGCAGCGCAGCACCGCCCTCGACGCCTATCTCCGGCTGCGCCAGCGGCTCGTGGACGAACTGGGCATCGAACCCTCCGAGCGGGTGCGCCAGCTCCAGCAGGACATACTGCGCGAGGTCCTGCCGCCCGCGGCCAAGCCGGAACCGGCCGCTCCGAGGCGGCCCGCCGCCCCCGTCCCGGCGCCCGCGGCGCCCGCCGCTCCGTCGGTGGACCAACTGCCGCTCGAAATATCCGACTTCACGGGGCGCGAGCAGGAAATGGCGCGCATCCAGGAGCCGTTCGCGGGCCCCGGACCCCAGGTGCTGACCGTGCTCGGGCCGGCCGGCGTGGGCAAGAGCGCCCTCGCGGTACGGGCCGCCCGGACCCTGGCCGGACGGTTCCCCGACGGGCTGCTGTACGCGTCCCTGCACGACTCGGCCGACCGGCCGCGCGCCCCCGAGGCGGTCCTGCGGTCCCTGCTGGACGGGCTCGGCATCGGCCGGCCCCGGCAGCCCGAGGACACCGAGGGGCTCGCCGCGCTGTTCCGGGCCGCCGCCCGGGAACGGTCCCTGCTCGTCCTCCTCGACGACGCGGCGGGACCCGACCAGGTGCTGCCGCTGCTGCCCGGCGGCGAGACCTGCCTCACCCTGGTGACCTCCCGGGTCCGGCTGTCGGGGCTGCCCGGTGCCCGGCGCCTGACACTCGGGCCGCTCGGCACCGAGGACGCCACCGGGTTCTTCGTCCGCCTGGTCGGCGAGGAGCGCGTCACCGGACACCGGCCGGCGCTGCGGCACGTGGTCGGGCGGCTCGGCGGGCATCCGCTGATGCTGCGGGCCGTGGGCGAGCTGTACGCGGCCCGGCCGATGTGGACGCTGAGCGACCTCGCCGCCGGGCTCCTCGACGACGAGCGGCTGGTCGTCGAACTCCAGGACGACTCCGGTGCGGCGCTGGCCCGCGCGGACAGCGCCCTGGCCCGGCTCGCGCCCTGGCTGCGCAGGTCGGTGTTCCTGCTCGCCGGGTCCGGTCCCGGGCCCTTCGACACCGAGGACGTCAAAGAGGTCCTCGAACTCGACACCTGGAGCGCCCAGTCGGTCGTGGGGCGGCTGCTGGACCGGCACGTCCTGGTCCTCGCCGACGCCGCACCGGACGGCTCGGCCACCTTCCAGGTGCCGGAGCTGGTCCGGGCCGGGGTCCTCGCGCACGCGGCGGAGGGCGTGCGAGCGGTACCGCCGGCCGGGCCCGCCCCCGCCGAACCCGCCCCTGCCGGGCCCGCCACCGCCGAGCCGTTCGTCCCGGGCTGCGGGCGCCCCGTACGGGCGGCACTCACGCCGGTGCGGCAGAGCGGGCTGCGGTGAACGGGGCGGTGAGGGCTTTACGGGCGGAGGGGGCGGAGGGGGCGGTGGGTCCGGGTTGCGGGCTGTCTCTTCGGGCGCGGTGGGGAGGTCCGGGTTGCGGGCTGTCTCTTCGGGTGCGGTGGGGAGGTCCGGGGTCCGGGCCGTCCCTTCGGGCGCTGTCGGGAGGTTCGGCGGCCCGGCCGTTCCGCCCTGCCCGGGCGGGGGATTCGGTGGCCGGTTCGGCGCGGGTGTCCCGGTCGGGTGGGGCCGGTCGAAAGCAGCGTCCGTGCAACCCCGGAGAAACGGCTCTGACCAGCAGGTTTTCCCGCTCTTGGACACGCCTTGCGCGGGTGTTGAACGGGTCGAAGGAGTCTGGACGACGGCGACGGTCGCCCGTCCGGATCGCTCCCCGTCGCACGTCCGAACGAACCATCCAAGGAGACCCCATGACGGACCAGCAGTTCGGCCAGCTCGACGTCCGCTACCTCAACCACTCCGCGCTCGGCCTGCCCGGTGGCGGGGAGCTGTACTACGAGGACAGCGGCGAGGGCCCGGCGGTGACCCTGCTGAACAACTTCTACATCGTCAGCCCGATCTGGCGGAACTTCACCACCGCCCTCGCCGACGACTTCCGGCTCGTCCACTACGACCTGCGCAACCAGGGCGCCTCCAACCCGGGCCCGGAGCCGGTCACGTTCCAGGACCACGTCGAGGACGTGCGCCGCCTGCTGGACCACCTCGGCATCGAGAAGACCTACCTGGTCGGCACGTCCATATCCACGCTCATCGCCCGGGAGTTCGCCCTCAAGTACCCCGAGCGCGTGGCCGGCCTGGTCCTGGTGGGCCCGGCGTTCTCGCCCAACGGCACCCTGCGCCGCAAGCTGGTCAGCCGCTCCTGGCTGGCGAGCCTGGAGTCCGGCGGCACCCAGCAGCTGTTCGGCCACCTCTACCCGCTGGTCTTCCCGGACCAGATGATCCACGAGGGCGGCACCCCGGCCTACCTGGCGCTCAAGGACAACTTCCTGTCCCTGCTCTCCGTCGGCTCCATCCGGGAGAACCTGCTCGCCTCCCTGGAGATCGAGGACGACCCCGAGGAGCTCGCCCGCCTCGTCCCGCCCACGCTGATCATCAACGGCGACGGCGACTTCGCCTGGAGCGAGTCCGTCGTCGAGGACGCGCTGGCCCGCATCCCCGACAGCCGCGCCGTCACCCTCCCGCGCGCCGGCCACGTTCCGTTCTTCGACGACCCGCAGGGCTTCCAGACCGCCGTCTCCGAGTTCGTACACGAGCTGGAGGCGCGCAGCGCGGCCGAGACCACCACCGCGGTCACCGGCGCGTAGCCGGACGGGCGACACGGGGCGGCCGGGCCCGGAGACCCCGGATCCGCCGGCCCCCTGCCCGTCCGCCCGGCCCCGCCCCGCCCCGACACCACTTCCGCTGCACCACCGCAGCACCACATCGACGCTGGAGACAAGTACTCATGACAACACGTCTGTTGACCGGGGCCACCGGCTTCGTCGGCGGAGCCGTGGTCCTCGAACTGCTCGACAAGACCGACGACCCCGTCATCGCACTGGTCCGCGGCAAGGACGACGCCGAGGCGACGCAGCGGCTGCACGACACCCTCTCGGCGATGGCGGACGGCTACGGCCGCTCCGACCTGCACCCCGAGATCCTGCGCCGGACCGTCGCCGTGCACGGCGACATGACCGTCGACGGCTGCGCGGCCGACGTCTCCGAGCTGCCTCCCGTCGACGAGGTCTGGCACTGCGCCGCCTCGCTGCGCTACGAGGAGGAGTACCGCACCGAGATCGAGGCGCAGAACGTCCAGGGCACCGCCAACGTCCTCGCCCTCGCCCGCACGGTCGGCGCGCGCACCTTCAACTACGTCTCCACCGCCTACGTCGCCGGCTCCCGCACCGGCCTGATCGCCGAGGGCCCGGTCACCGACCGGTCGGTCGCCAACAACTGCTACGAGCAGACCAAGATGCGGGCCGAGGCCCTCGTCGAGGAGGCCGCCGGCGACGAGCTGCGCATCCGCATCCTGCGGCCCACCGTGGTCATCGGCCACAGCATCACCCGCCACGGGCTCAACTGGTCGGGCATGTACGGCTTCGCCCGTCAGGTGCTGGTCTTCAAGAAGACCGCCGCCCGCAAGCTCGGCACCTTCCTGTCGCACGCCCGGGTCCGGCTGCTCGCCGACCCCGACACCGTCGTCAACCTGGTGCCGGTCGACATCGTCGCCCGCAACGCCGTCGCCATCGCGCTGTCGGACTCCCCCGAGACCTACTTCCACCTCGGCAACTCCGAGGGGCCGAGGGTCCGGGACATGGTCACCCAGATCTTCGAACTGATCGGGCTGCGCGAGCCGCTGTGGGTCGACGACCGCGACGGGTTCACCGCGATCGACGAGGCCCTCGACGGGGGCATGACCTTCTACCGGTCCTACCTGCGCCACAACAAGCGGTTCGACCTGACCAACACCGCGGCGGTCTGCGGGGACGACGCGTCCTTCGCGCCCACGGGCGAGGAGGAGCTGGCCGAGTACCTCCTCTACTACCTGCGCACCCTGCGCGGGTTCGAGGAGAACAGCGGGAACGAGCGCGTGGTGCACACGGCGGCGTAGAGCTCCGCCGGTTGGGCGGGGACGGACCGGTCGTCTGCCGGCTGCGGAGCCGTCGTGGCTTGTCGCGCAGTTCCCCGCGCCCCCAAAAAAAGTGCCTGCGCATCTCCGCGGGCCGTCACTGGAGGAGACATGAACGACAGCACGACGGTCGCGGAGCACCTGCGCGGCCTGCTGGAGAACGCGGTCGGTGCTCCGCTGCCGCTGGAGGACCCCGCCGCGCGGACGACGTCGCTGTGGAACCTGGGGCTCGCCTCGGCCGGGTTCATGCGGCTGCTCGCCGACGTCGAGGACGCCTTCGGCATCGAGTGGGACCTGGACCAGCCGACGGAGGCGTTCTCGTCGTACGACGCGCTGCTGGCCCACATCACCGAGCACCTTCAGCGCCGTGCGGCGAAGGCGGGGGGTGCGTGATGGCCCGCGTGAACCGCCGGCTCGCGCTGGCCACCGCCCCCGCCGAGGCCGCCCGCCGGCACGGCCCGGTGCCGATCCGTCTCGACCGTGCCCTGGACCTGTTCCCCGAGGCCGGCCGGCTCTTCGACTACGCGGACTTCGCCCGCATGGTCGAGGAGGCCGCGGCCCTGCTGGCGGGGGCCGGGGTGACCCGCGGTCAGCGCATCCTGATCGTCAAGCAGTCCAACTTCGACATCCCGCTGCTGGGGTTCGCCTGCGCCCGGATCGGCGCCGTTCCGGTGCTGGTGCACTCGGCCGTCGGCTTCCAGTCGCTCGGCGTCATGACCGGGCGGGCCGCCCCGGCCGCCGTCCTGACCGACGTCACCACCGAGTCGGCCGGTGTGCTGGACTCCGTCGACCCCGAGCTGCCGCGCTGGTACGTCGGTGAGCGGGGCGAGCACGGGCTGTCCCTGCTGGACGCCCCGCGCGGCGAGGTGCCGCCCGCCGAGGTGCCCCGCGAGGACACCCCGCAGCTGGTCACCCACAGCTCGGGCACGACCGGGGTGCCCAAGCTGGTGCTGCACTCCGTGCACAGCTTCGCCGGGCACGCCCGGCCGCAGATCACCATCGGCAAGGTACTGCGGGTCCGCGACCCGTACCTGATGTGCCTGTCGCCAGTGCACGCCCGCTGCATGTCCGGGATGCTCGCCATCCTCGCGCTCGGCCTGCCGCTGGGCTTCCTCACCGACACCGGCCCCGAGAACGCGGCCGAGCTGCTCGCCGCGGTGCGTCCCGGGGTCGTGGAGACCGTGCCGAACGCGTTCATCCGCTGGGAGGAGGTCGCCGAGCGGCAGCCCGAACTGTTCGCGCAGACAAGGCTGTTCGTCAGCTCCTTCGACGCCGCCCACCCGCGCACCATCCGCACCCTGCTGGGCGCGGCCCGGCCCGGCGCCCGCTACATGCAGGCGTACGGGCAGACCGAGACCGGGCCGGTCACCGTCAAGTCGCACAAGCTCAAGAGCCGCTGTGACGACGGCCGTTGCGTCGGCCGGGGAGTCATCGGCCACACCAGGATCCGGGTGCTGGACGACGAGGGCGGCAAGGCCGCCAAGGGCACCGCGGGCCAGATCTTCGCCCGTTCCTCCGGAGTGACCCCCAGCTATCTGGGCTCCCCCGACCAGCGGGTCGACGGCTGGTGGGCGATGGGCGACTACGGCCTGGTCAGCGACCGCGGCTGTCTGCACCTGTTCGACCGGATCGTGGACCGGGGCAGCGGCGTGCAGAGCCTGCTGGCGGCCGAGGACGACATCCTGGAGGCGCTGCCGCAGCTCACCGAGGCCGTGATCATCCCGATGGCCGACGGCCCGGCGGTCCCCCTCGTCGTCACCCGCGGCGACGCCCCCCTCGACCTCGCCGCCTGGCGGCGCGCGGTCGCCCGACTGCCCGAGCTGGCCGCGCCCGTGCAGTGCCGCTGGGACGACATCCCGCACACCGCGACCTGGAAGGTCAAGCGGCTGGAGGTGGCGCGCCGGCTGGCCGCGGGCGATCTGCCGGTGCTGGCCGCGGCAGGGGAGGAACGATGACCTCGGCACCGCCGCGCCGCACCACCACGGCGCAGGAACTGTGGTCCCACTGGCTGCCGGCGGTGGAACGGCTGGTGCAGGTACCGGCCGAGTTCCGCTCCGCGCACCTCCCCCACCAGGAGGCGGCCCGCGAACTCGCCGTGGACGAGGGCGTCCTGGAGACCCTGGTCGGCGCCGGCTTTCCCGCTGTGGAGACCGGTGACGGGCTGTTCTACGACTCCCACGACGTGCGCAACCTCGGCCTCCGGGCCGGCCTCGGCCGCTCCCTGGCCGAGCTGGGCGAACGCCAGTGCATGCGGCTGGCGGCCGGGCAGCCCGAGCAGTGGACGGCCGAGCGGGTCACCCGGCTCAGGCTCACCGCCGTCTGCTCGGCACCCGGCTGCACCGCCCCCGCCGACCCGGCCGTCCCCGCCCCCAAGCTGTACGAGGGCCGGCTGACGGAGTGGGCCAGGGAGGACGGGCGGCCCGGCTCGATGCTGGCCGAGGTGACCACCCGGGGCCACCGGGACGCGCCGCGCACCGACACCGTCCGCCGTATCCACGACGAGCTGCTCGCCCGGCTGGTCTCCGGCGAGTACCAGTACGGCTGGGTGCCCGAGGCGCTGCGGGCCCGTCCCGCCGCCGCGATCGGGCACCGCACCGTGGACTGTGTCGTCGCCGCCTGGCAGATGCAGCAGTGGGCCGAGGAGGCGGGCGTACGGGCCCGCACCCGCCGGGGCTTCCTGCTCGGTCTGGTCGGGGTCGAGCACGCCTGGACCGAGGTGTTCGAGGAGGGCCGCTGGCTGCTCCTGGACCCGGTGCTGGCGTACCTCGGCTCCCGGCACCGGGCCACCCACCCAGAGTTCGCCGACTTCACCCGAGGTTCGGTGCACAACCGGCTCCTGGCCTGGGACCGGTCCGTGGACGAGTCGCTGGCGGAGCACGCCTGCGACTTCGGCGGACACGTCCGCGTCGACTGCCGTCAACTCCCCGCCGCCCGCACCCCCGCCTGAGTGTGCGGGCGACTGACATCCCCCCATCGGGGCGACGCCCCGCCCCGTCATCTCTGGAGGAATACCGATGTTCAACAAGCTGGCCGCCTTGGCGACCGGCCGCCGGAAGCTGGTTCTCTGGCTGGGACTGCTGTTCTGTGTCGTGGCCGGAGGACTCGGCGGCGCCGTCAACAGCAAGCTGTCCTCCGGTGGTTACGAGGTGCCCGACGCCCCGTCGACGCAGGCGAACGCGATCCTCAGCGAGAAGTTCGGCACCGGTGAGCCCAACCTGGTGCTGCTGGTGAAGACCCCGCAGGGGGCCGACGACGCGGACACCGCGGCCAGGGGCGCCGAGCTGACCGAGAAGCTCGCCGCCGAGCCCGGCGTCCAGGAGGCCGCCTCCTACTGGACCCTGGACAAGGCTCCGTCGCTGCGTGCCGAGAAGTCGGACTCGGCGCTGGTCCTCGCCCACCTCGAAGGCAACGAGGACGAGGTCGACGACTACCTCGCCGATCTGCGCCCGCACTACGAGGACGGCTTCGAGGGCCTGGAGATCCGGTTCGGCGGACGCGCCGAGGCGTACGCCGAGATGAACACGCAGACCCAGGAGGACCTCGTCCTCGCCGAGACCCTGGTGCTGCCGCTCACCCTGATCCTGCTGGTCTTCATCTTCCGCGGGGTCATCGCCGCCCTGCTGCCGCTGGCCGTCGGCATCGTCGCCATCATCGGCGCGCTCGGTGTGCTGCGGGTGCTGGTGGAGCTGACCGACGTGTCGGTCTTCGCGATGAACCTCACCACCGGCCTCGGACTCGGACTGGGCATCGACTACAGCCTGTTCGTGGTCAGCAGGTACCGGGAGGAGCTGAACAAGGGCGCCGCCGTCAACGACGCCATCGGCATCAGCCTGCGCACCGCCGGCCGTACCGTCCTGTACTCGGCGATCACCGTGGCGCTGTCGCTCTCCGCGCTGCTGCTGTTCCCGATGTACTTCCTGCGCTCCTTCGCCTACGCCGGTATCGCGGTCGTCGCCTTCGCGGTGCTCGCGGCGCTGGTGCTGCTGCCGGCGCTGCTCGCGGTCATCGGCACCCGGATCAACAAGTGGTCCTGGAACCGCAGGAAGCCCGAGAAGTCGGTGGAGAGCGGCTTCTGGCACCGGCTCGCCACGCTGGTGATGCGCCGGCCGCTGCCGCTGGCCACCGGTGTGATCGTGGTGCTGCTGCTGCTCGGTTCGCCGTTCCTCGGGATCAAGCTCAACCTCGCCGACGAGCGGACGCTGCCCGCGGACGCCGAGGCCCACCAGGTGGGCACGGTCCTCGTCGAGGACTACTCGGCCCGTGAGATGGAACCGCTCATGGTCGTCACCGAGAACGCCGGCCCCGCGGCCGACCGCGAGAAGAACGTCGCGGCCTACGCCGAGGAGCTGTCGAAGCTCGACAACGTGGCCCGGGTGGACGCCCTGACCGGCTCCTACACCGACGGCGAGCAGATCGCCCCGGCCGGCGCGATCAACGAGCGGTACGAGAAGGGCGAGGGCACCTGGCTCTCGGTGATCCCGGAGGTCGGCGCCTACACCGACGAGGGCCAGGACCTGGTCGTCGACGTCAGGGACGCGAAGGCGCCGTTCGAGGACGTGAAGGTCGCGGGTACCGCCGCCTCCTTCAAGGACACGATGACCTCGCTGACCGACCGGATGCCGTGGGCGCTGCTGCTGATCGCCGTCTCCACGTTCGTGCTGCTGTTCCTGATGACGGGCAGTGTGCTGATGCCGGTGAAGGCGTTCGCGCTGAACCTGCTCAGCCTCACGGCCACGTTCGGCGCGATGGTGTGGGTGTTCCAGGACGGCAACCTGATGTGGCTGACCGGGGACTTCACCGTCACCGACGGGATCGTCGCCACGACCCCGATCATGATGTTCTGCGTCGCCTTCGGGCTCTCCATGGACTACGAGGTGTTCCTGCTCTCGCGGATCAAGGAGGAGTACGACCGGGGTGGCGACAACACGCGGGCGGTGGCGCTGGGGCTTCAGCGGACGGGTGGTCTGGTGACGGCTGCGGCCGCGCTGATCGCGCTGGTCTTCGCGTCGTTCCTGGTGTCCGGGATCACGTACATGAAGCTGCTGGGGCTTGGGCTGGCGTTGGCCGTGCTGATGGACGCGACGCTTGTGCGGGGCATTCTCGTGCCGGCGTTCATGCGGCTCGCCGGCCGCTACAACTGGTGGGCGCCTCGGCCGCTTACGCGGGTCTATGAGCGGTTCGGACTCAGTGAAGGCGAGGACGACGTCGCCCCCGGTGGGGGGACGGTGAAGACGCCGGGGCGTGAGCCCGCTGACGTCGGTCGCTGATCGTCTGCCGCGCCGTCGTGGCCGGTCGCGCCCCGCGGCGGAGCCGCACATCGATGCAGCCCCCGCTCCTAGGGAGCTGATCGACCCCCCGATGTGAGCAGTACCCCATCTCCCGGCGGGCCCCATGGCCACCCGGGTCCCGCCGGGCCCCTTTCTTTCGTATGCACCGATCACCCCACTACTTCGAGGGGACACCCATGTCCGATCTGACCCCGGGCCATGCCCTGTTGCTGGAGTTCGTCGATCTGCCCGAGTTGCTCGACGGGATCGGGCGGGAGGACGACCTGACGACCGCCGGACTGAACTCCGGTGATCTGATCCGGCTCGCGCTCGCCATCGAGGAGCGCACCGGCAACCCGCTCGACGACGACGAACTGACCGCGCTGCACACCATCGAGGGCATCGACCAGGTGCTCACCGCGCGCGGCGCCTCCGTGAGCGAGGCCCGCTGATGTGGATGGCCCACTTCGTCCGGCGGCACGCCGGACAGCGCCCCGACGCGCTCGCCGTCGCCGACGAGCGGCTCTCGCTGACCTGGCGGGAACTGGACGAACGGACCGACGCGCTGGCCGCCGCGCTGATCGACCGCGGGATCGGCCCCGGTGAGCGTCTCGTCGTCAGCTCGCCCAACCGGGTCGAGGTGCTGGAGCTGTACATCGCGGCCGGCAAGGCCGGGGCGATCGTCTGCCCCGTCAACCACTCCTTCCCCGCACCCGAGGTCGAGCACGTCGTCACCAACTCCGCGCCGCGCGGGGTGATCGCCGAGCAGGGGGTGCTGGACCGGCTCGGTGACGCCTTCGGCGACGGCTGGCGCCTGGCCCTGGACAGCCCCGCCTACGAGGAGCTGCTCGCCACCCCGCGCCGTGCGCTGCCGCTGCCGCACATGGACGACCTCTGCGCGATCCTGCACACCTCGGCCACCACCGGCCGGGCCAAGGGCGTCGCGGTCACCCACCGCTCGGTGTCCGCCTGCTACACGGCGCTCGCCGCCGAGGCCCGGTTCACCGCGGACGACGTGATGCTCAACCCGTGCCCGCTGTTCCACGGCTCCATGGTGATCGGCCTGGCCCTGCTCGCGGCCGGCGGAACCCTGGTGCTCCAGCGGGAGTTCGCCCCGCAGCGCTTCCTCGCCGAGGCCGAGCAGCGCGGTGCGACCCGGGCCTTCCTGGTGCCGTCGATGGTCCGCTTCGCGATGCGCACCAAGGCGTTCGACTCCACCGACCTGTCCACCCTCGTGGACGTGATGTTCGGTGGCGCCCCGATGCCGGAGGAGCTGCTGCGCGAGTCCCTGGAGCGCTTCCCGTGCGCCTTCCGCGGGATCTACGGCATCACCGAGGGCGGCGGTCCGATCGCCACCGTGCTGTTCGGCGGGGCCGAGGACCACGGTGCCGACGCCACCGCCCGTGAGCTGCGGCTGCGGTCGGCGGGCCGGATGCTGCCGGGCTGCCACATCGAGGTGCAGGACAAGGTGGGCAAGGCGCTGCCGCCCGGCGAGATCGGCGAGGTGTGCGTCCGCGGCGACGGTCTGATGCGCGGCTACTGGCGCAACCCCACGGCCACCGAGTCGACCCTGCGCGACGGCTGGCTGCGCACCGGCGACCTCGGCTACTCCGACGCCGACGGCTATCTCTACCTGGTCGACCGGATCAACGACGTGCTCATCCGCGGCGGGCAGAACGTCTACCCGGCCGAGATCGAGCGGGTTCTCGGCGGGCAGCGCGGGGTCGCCGACGCGGCCGTCGTGGGCGCGCCGTCGGAGGAGTGGGGCGAGGTGCCCGTCGCGTTCGTCGTCGCCGAGGGCGAGGAGGTCTCCGCGGCCGGGCTGCTGAAGGCGTGCGCCAGTGAACTGGCCAGCTACAAGCGGCCGGTGCGGATCGAGTTCGTGTCCGAGATCCCGCGCAGCGCGGCCGGCAAGATCCTGCGCCGCAAGCTGCGGGAGCGGTTCGCCGACGGGATGCCGGGCGCCGCCCCGGTGCCGCCGTCGGAACGGGGAGCGTGAGCGCCGTGCGAGTCGCCTGCATAGGCGCCGGGCCCGGCGGGCTGATGCTGGCCCTGCTGCTGCGCCGCCTCGGCGGTCACGAGGTCGACGTCTTCGAACGCAGCCCGGCCGGTGCCACCTACGGCTTCGGTGTGGTCTTCTCCCGGTTCAGCCTGGCCCGGCTGCGCCGTGCCGCGCCCGACGTGGTCGCCGCGCTGCTGGACCGCGGGGCCCGCTGGGACGACGTGGAGGTGCGCCGGGACGGCGAGCGGATCCGCTCCTCCGGCCACGGCTTCGCCGCCGTGGAACGGCGCGCCCTGCTCACCGCGCTGAACGAGCTGGCCGAGGAGGCCGGCGCCCGGCTGCACTTCGGCACCGAGGCCGACGCCGCCGACCTGCTCGAACGGTACGACGTGGTGGTCGCGGCGGACGGCTCCGGCAGCCGTACCCGGGCCGCGTACGCCGACCGGTTCCGGGCCGGGATCGTGCCCGCCGGCGGCCGGTACGCCTGGTTCGGGGTGGACCGCGCCTTCGACGCGATGACGTTCCTGTTCGCCGACAGCGCGTACGGGCCGGTCGGCGCCCACGTCTACCCGTACGGGCCCGACCGCTCGACGTTCCTGGTGGAGCTGGGCGAACAGGCCTGGGAACGGGCCGGTTTCACCGAGGGCCACACCAGGCCGCCGGGCTGGAACGACGAACAGGCCATGGAGTTCTGCGCGGAGGTCTTCGCCGAGCACCTGCGCGGGGCGAAACTGCTCGGCAACGGCTCGCGCTGGCTGACCTTCCCGCACATCTCCGCCACCGCCTGGTCCACCGGCCGTCTGGTGGGTCTCGGCGACGCCGTGCACACCGCGCACTTCTCCGTCGGCTCGGGCACCACGATGGCGCTGGAGGACGCGGTCGAGCTGGCCCGGCGGCTCGCCGGGCACGGTGAGGGCGACGACCTGGAGGCGACGCTCGCCGCGTACGAGGCGGCCCGCCGCCCGATCGTGGAGTCCGTGCAGCAGGCCGCGTTCGCGAGCCTGCGGATGTGGTCGCACCCCGAGGAGCACCGCGCGCTGGACCCGGCCACGCTGATGCTGCGGCTGCTGACCCGCACCGGCCAGTCCGCCGCCGACGTACTGCTGCGGCTCGATCCGCAGCTCGCCAAGATCGGCGACGGGGTGACCGCCCTGCCCGAGGGGCCGGTGCCCGCGCTGGTCGCCTCCGGTGCTCCCGGTGCCTCCACGGCTCCGGGTGACGCCCTGCTCCTCGCCGCCGGGGAACCCGTGCCCGCCGGTCACGACGGCCCGCTGCTGGTGGCGGCCGACGACGACTTCGCGGCGGCCGGGCAGCGGCTGCGGGCGCTGCGGGCCGAACGGCCCGGTGCCGGGCTCGGGCTGCTCGTCCGTGCGCCGGAGCCGGCCGAGGAGGCCGTGGCGGAGGTGGTCGGCGCCGTCGCGGCGCTCGCCGCCGCCGTACCGCTGGACCTGGTCGCCGTGGCGCCCGGCAAGCGGTTGCCGGCCGCCGACCGCACCGCCCGTTCGGCGCTCGCCGAACGGCTGACGGCGGCGGGCGCGCGGGTCGCGTTCGTGTGCCGGCCGAACGAGCTGAGCCTGGGCTGGACCCATGTGCGCTCCGGCCGGGCCGACGCCGTGTGGACCGCCGAAGCCTGACCGCGCGCCGTACCGCCGAAGCCTGACCGCGCGCCGTACCGCCGGGCCTCTCAGGGGCCTGCCGTCACCTTCCCAGCCCCCGGCCACCGCCGGGTTCGAGAAAGGAATCTGGGGCATGCCCCTGCTGGAAACCACCCGGCCGCTCACCGGCCGGGCAGCCCCGTCCGGGCGGTGGACGACTCCGGCCGGAGTCGAGGTCGTCCGCGTCACCGAGACCCTCGGCTCAGCCGCCGTCCTGCGCACCGCCCTGGAGGACACCCTCGACGAACGCCGCGGCATGCTGATGTTCCGCGGCCCCGACCGGATCGTCGGCTACACCGATCCGCCCCTGGAGATCACCGCGACCGGCCCGGAGATACGGGCCACCGCGCTCAACGAGCGCGGCCGGGTCCTGCTGCCCGCCCTGCTGGCCCTGTTCTCGGACGCGGCCGGCCCCGGCGGACACGTCGAGGCGGACGGCTGCACCGTGCGGATGCGCGGCGGCGTCCCCGACGGGACCTTCGCGGAGGAGGACCGCACCCGGCGGGTCGGCGTGTTCGCCGCGATCCGCTCCCTGGTCCAGGGGCTGGCCCTGCCCGACGACCCGCTGCTCGGCCTGTGGGGCGCCTTCGGCTACGACCTGATCTTCCAGGTCGACCCGGTGGCCCTCACCCGGCACCGCGCCCCCGGCGACCGGGACATGGTGCTGCACCTGCCCGACACCGTCTACGAACTGGACCTGGCCGCCGACGACGCGATCCGCCACGACTACGAGTTCCGGATCGGCGCCGGGCGCACCGACGGCCTCGACCGCCGCACCCCCGCCCGCCGCTTCGTGCCCGCGGCGCACGCCCCCGAACGGGACCACGAGCCCGGCGAGTACGCGCGCGTCGTGGAGAAGGCCGGGCCGCTGTTCCGCTCCGGCGACCTGTTCGAGGTCGTGCCCAGCCAGTCCTTCCACCGGGTCGTGACGCGCCGGCCGTCCCAGCTGTTCCGCACCCTGCGCGAGCGCAATCCCGCCCCGCACAGCCTGCTGATGAACCTCGCCCGGGACGAGTACCTGGTCGGGGCGTCCCCGGAGATGTTCGTCCGGGTCACCGGCCGTCCGGGCGCCGGCGCGCTCGTCGAGACCTCCCCGATCAGCGGCACCATCGCCCGCGGCCGGGACGCCCTGGAGGACGCCGAGCGCATCCGCACCCTGCTCAACTCGTCCAAGGACGAGCACGAGCTGACGATGTGCACGGACGTCGACCGCAACGACAAGTCCCGGGTGTGCCTGCCCGGCACCGTCAGGGTCACCGCCCGCCGCCGTATCGAGACGTACTCCACGCTCATCCACACCGTGGACCGCGTCGAGGGTGAGCTGCGGCCCGACCGGGACGCGCTGGACGCCTTCCTCGCCCACCTGTGGGCGGTCACCGTCACCGGGGCGCCCAAGCTGTCCGCGATCGAGTTCGTCGAACGGCACGAGCGTTCCCCGCGCCGCTGGTACGGGGGAGCGGTGGGCCGGATCGGGTTCGACGGCGACCTGGACACCGTGCTGACGCTGCGCACCATCCACCTGCACGACGGGGTGGCCACCGTCCGCGCCGGGGCGACCCTGCTGCACGACTCCTCGCCCGAGGACGAGGAGCTGGAGACCGAGCTGAAGGCGAAGGCGCTGCTCGGCGTCCTGGACGAGCCGCCCGCCGTGGTGCGCGCCGCCCGGGCGAGCGTTTCCGAGGGGCCCGGCGCGGGCCGGCGGATCCTGCTGGTGGACCACCGCGACTCGTTCGTGCACTGCCTGGCCGGCTATCTGCGCGAGACCGGGGCCGAGGTCGGCACCTACCGCAGCGGCGGCCATCTGCCGCTCCTCGCCGAGCAGCGCCCCGACCTGGTGGTCCTCTCGCCGGGACCGGGCACGCCCTCGGACTTCGGCACCGCGGCGACGCTCGCCGAGGCCGAACGGCTCGGCATCCCGGTCTTCGGTGTCTGCCTGGGCCTGCAGGGGATCGTCGAGTACCTCGGCGGCACCCTCGGGGTGCTGCCCGAGCCGGTGCACGGCAAGCCGTCCCGGGTCCGGCGCACCGAGGCCGACTCGCTGCTGCTGGACGGGCTGCCCAAGAGCTTCACCGTGGGCCGCTACCACTCGCTGTACGCCGACCCGGCCGGGCTGCCCGAGGCGCTGCGGGTGACGGCGGCCACCGAGGACGGGCAGGTCGCGATGGCCGTCGAGGCGCCCGGGCACCAGTTCGCCGCGGTCCAGTTCCACCCCGAGTCGATCATGACCAACGCCGGGCACACCGGGCGGCTCGTGGTGCGCAACGCGGTCGCGCGGCTGACCCGTACCCCGATCGGGGCCCTGCGGTGAGCGCCCTGCTCCCGGCCCCGGCGCGGGTGCCGGCGAGCGGTGCGCACGAGCCCGTCGACCTGGGCGCGGTGGCGGCGCTGTTCGAGCCGCCCGTGGTCGCGGCACAGGCGCACACCGGCGAACTGGAGTTCGTACAGCTGCCCGCGGCGACCCGTGGTCTGCTGAGCGGCTACACCGCGCCGCTGCGCCGCGAGACCTTCACCGCGGGCCGGCTGGCCGCGGCCCGCGCCATCGCCGCGCTGACCGGCGTGCCCCGATGGCTGGACGCCGACGCCCGCGGGGCGCCGCGCTGGCCGTACGGGGTCGCCGGGTCGCTCAGTCACACCAACCGGGTCGCCCTGTGCGTGGCCGGGCCCGACCGCGGGGTCGGACTCGGCATCGACATCGAACCGCTGGCCACGGGCGCGGAACTGCTCCTGGCCGAGCACTACGTGTGCACCCCGCGCGAGCGGGAGCGGCTGCGCGGGGCGGCCGACCCGGCCCGTGCCGTGCTGCGGCTGTTCTGCGTCAAGGAGGCGCTGTACAAGGCGCTGCCGCCGGACAGTCAGGACGGCGTCTCCTTCCAGTCCGTGGACCTGGAGTGGGAGGAGCCGCCGGCCGGGGCGGACCCGGCGGAGCCGGTGGTCCTGCGTGTGGTGCGCGGCCCGGCGCCGGGTACCGAGGGGCGCTGCGCGGTGGTCGGGAGCCGGATGGTCGCGGCGGTCGCGGTGCGGTGGCGGCCGGTGCCGCCCGTGCCTGCTCCTGTTGACGCCCCGGTCGAGACCTCCGCCGAGTTCCTTGCCGAGCCCTGCGCCGAGCGCGTTGCCGAGCCCTTTGCCGATCCCTTTGCCGAGTCTGCCGAGTTCCTTGCCGAGCCCTCTGCCGATTCCTTTGCCGTGTCCCGCCCAGAGCCCCGTATCCAGCAGGACGGACAGTTGACATGACCACCAAACAGCACACCGTGTGCGTGATAGGCGCGGGACCGCGGGGCCTCTCCGTGATCGAGCGGCTCTGCGCCGGCGCCCGTGCCGCCGCCCCCGACACCGCGATCCGCGTCCACGTCGTCGACCCGGCCGCGCCCGGCGCCGGCCAGGTCTGGCGCACCAGCCAGTCCGCGCACCTGCTGATGAACACGGTGGCCGGACAGATCTCGGTGTTCACCGACGCCAGCGTCGAGCTGACCGGCCCCCTGGAACCGGGCCCCAGCCTGCACGCCTGGGCCGAACTGCTGGTGGCCGGGGACATCCCCGGCCACCGTCCCGGCCACATCCTCGACGAGGCCCGGGCGCTGGGCCCCGACACCTATCCCACCCGGGCGTTCTACGGCCACTACCTGCGCTGGGCCTTCGACCGCGCCGTCGAGGGCGCCCCGGACCGGGTGACCGTCACCTGGCACCGGGCCCGCGCGGTCGCCCTCGACGACGAGGCCGCCGCCCTCGCCACCGGCCACCCGCCACGCCAGCGGGTCACCCTGGACAACGGCGCCGTCCTGTCGGACCTGGACGCGGTCGTCCTGGCCCAGGGCCATCTGCCCGCCCGGCCCACCGCGGTGGAGGAGCAGTTCGCCGGGCTGGCCCGCGAGTACGGCCACACCCACCTGGCGCCCGCCAACCCCGCCGACGCCGACCTGGACGCCGTCCAGCCGGGCAGGCCGGTCCTGCTGCGCGGGCTCGGGCTGAACTTCTTCGACTACATGGCCCTGCTCACCACGGGCCGCGGCGGCAGCTTCACCCGCGTCTGCGGGCGGCTGGTCTACCTGCCCTCGGGCCGCGAACCCCGCCTGTACGCCGGCTCCCGGCGCGGGGTGCCCTACCAGGCGCGCGGCGAGAACGAGAAGGGCCCGCACGGCCGGCACGAGCCGCTGCTGCTCACCCCGGCCCGGATCGCCCGGCTGCGCGCCGCGCACGGCACGGACGGCGCCGACTTCCTGCGGGACGTGTGGCCGCTGGTCGCCAAGGAGGCCGAGACCGTCTACTACCGGACCCTGCTGGCCGCGCGCGGCCGGGCGGACCGGGGCGAGGCGTTCCAGCGGGCCTTCCTGCTCGCGCTGCCGGGCACGTCCGCGGAGGAGACGGTGCTCGACGCGTACGAGATCGGGGAGAAGGACCGCTGGGACTGGGACCGGCTCGCCCGGCCCTACCGGGACCAGGAGTTCGGCGGTCCCGAGGACTTCACGGCCTGGCTCCTGGACCATCTGCGCGAGGACGTCGCCGAGGCCCGGGGCGGCAACGTCAGCGGGCCGCTGAAGGCCGCCCTCGACGTGCTGCGCGACCTGCGCAACGAGATCCGGCTCGCGGTCGACCACGGCGGGCTGCACGGCGACTCGCACCGCGAGCACCTGGACCGCTGGTACACGCCGCTGAACGCCTTCCTGTCCATCGGGCCGCCCGCGTCGCGGATCGAGGAGGCGGCCGCGCTGATCGAGGCGGGCGTGCTGCACATCGTCGGCCCCGACCTGAAGGTGGACGTCGACAGGCAGGGCTTCCACGCCCACTCGCCGCTGGTGCCGGGTTCCCGGATCCGCACCGAGGCGCTGATCGAGGCGCGGCTGCCCGACATCACGCTCAGCCGCACCGAGGATCCGCTGCTGCGGTATCTGACGGACACCGGCCAGTGCGCCCCGCACCGGATCGCCACCCGCAACGGCACCTGGATCTACACCGAGGGCCTCGCGGTCACTCCCCGCCCGTTCCAGCTCCTGGATGCCGCCCGGCGCCCGCACCCGCGCCGGTACGCGTTCGGCGTGCCGACGGAGTCGGTGCACTGGGTGACGGCGGCGGGCATCCGGCCGGGCGTCAACTCGGTCACCCTGACCGACTCCGACGCCATCGCCCAGGCCGCGCTGGCCGCGGTGCTGCAACAGCGGGACAGCTTGCAGCCGACGGCGGCGTGACGCCTGCGGCGGGCGGGGGCGGGGGCGGGTGCCTGCGGCGCGGCGGCGGTTTCGGGTGCGGGGTCCGTCCGGCGCGGGGCTGTTGCGGTGCGGGGCGTCGTGACGCGGGCTCCGCTCGGCGCGGGGCCGCTCGGCCGTGGGCCTTTGCGGCGCGGGCTTCTCCCGAGCCGGGCCGGTGCGGCGCGATCTCCGCTCGGCCGTGGGCCGTTGTGGCACGCCTCCCGGCGGGGTCCGTAAGGGCGCGGCTCCGCTTGGCGCAGGCCGTCGCCGTGCGGGACGGCATTGCGGTGCGGGCCGGCATTGCGGTGCGGGCTCCGTTTGGCGCGGGCCGTTGCGGCGCGGGCCTGTCGGCATGGGCCTGGGCCGGTGCGGCGCGATCTCCGCTCGGCTCGGGGCCGTTGCGGCGCGGGCCTCCCCGCCGGGGCCGTTGCGGCGCGGGTTCGCTCGGCACGGGCCGGCGTGTGCGGGATGGCGTGTGCGGGACGGCGTCGCCGTGCGGGACGCCGTCGTGGCTCGGGCTGCTTCCGGCGCGGTTCGTCGCCGTGCGGGTTCGCTCCGTGCGGGCCTGTCGGCGTGGGCCGTCGCGGCGCGGGCTTCCCGTCGCGCTCCGTTGCGGTGTGGGCTCCGGCCCGGCGCGGGTTTCCGCGGTACGGGCTCCTTTCGACCAGTTTCAGAAGAGGACCAGCCATGACCCACGTACTTCCCCCGGACCTCACCTCCCTGGTGGACTCCGGGCTGTTGTCGCCGGTGCGGGCGGCCACCCCCGTGGAGGCGGCGGTGTCCGACGCCGCCTGGCTCGCGGCGATGGTCGAGGCCGAGACCGCGCTCGTACGGGCGCAGGCCCGCCTGGGCACCGTGCCCGCGGACGCCGCGCGGGCGATCACGGCCGCCGCCCGCCCCGGCCGCCTGGACCTCGTCGCGCTCGCCCGGGCCGCCCGGGAGACCGCCAACCCCGTCGTCGGGTTCGTGAAGGCGCTGACCGAGGCGGTCGCCGCCGAGGACCCGGCCGCCGCCGAGTACGTACACCGCGGCTCCACCAGCCAGGACATCCTGGACACCGCCGCCATGCTGGTCGTCCGCCGGGCCGCCGCCCTGATCCGCGCCGACCTCGACCGGTGCGCGGCGGCCCTGGAGGAGCTGGCCCGGGAGCACCGCGCCACCCCGATGGCCGGGCGCACCCTCACCCTGCACGCCGTACCCACCACCTTCGGTCTGAAGGCGGCGGGTTGGCTGCACCTGGTGAACGAAGCCAGGCGCCGCGTCGAGGCGTTGGCCGACTCCGTGCCCGTCGAGCTGGGCGGCGCGGCCGGCACCCTGGCCGGCTACCTGGAGCACGCCGGCACCCCCGGCGACGACTACGCCGACCGCCTGGTCGAGGCGTACGCGCGGGAGACCGGACTGGCCCCGGCGGCCCTGCCCTGGCACGTCCTGCGGACCCCGGTCGCCGACACCGGGGCGGTCTGCGCCTTCGCCGCCACCGCGCTGGGCAAGATCGCCGTCGATGTGCAGTCGATGGCGCGTACCGAGGTCGGCGAGGTCACCGAACCGGCCGTGGCCGGGCGGGGCGCGTCCTCGGCGATGCCGCACAAGCGCAACCCGGTGCTCGCCACGCTGATGCGCTCGGCGGCGCTCCAGGTGCCGCAGCTCGCCGCGGTGCTGTACGGCACGATGCTCGCCGAGGACGAGCGTTCCGCGGGCGCCTGGCACGCGGAGTGGCAGCCCCTGCGGGAGTGTCTGCGGCTGACCGGCGGCTCGGCGCACACCGCGGCGGAACTCCTGACCGGGCTCACCGTCAACGCCGAACGCATGCGCGCCAACCTCGACCTGACGGGCGGGCAGATCGTCTCCGAGCGGGTCGCGGCCGTACTGACGCCGCTGCTCGGGAAGGGCCCGGCGCGGGCCCTGATGACGCGGGCCTCGCACGAGGCGGCGGACCGGGGCACGAGCCTCGCGCGCGTGCTGGCCGCCGACCCGGAGGTGACGCGGCATCTGGGCCCGGCCGAACTGGAGGCCCTGCTGGACCCGGCGCAGTACCTGGGCGCCGCCCCCGGACTGGTGGACCGGGTGGTGGGACCGGCCCCGGAGGTCCCGGACAGGGCGGCGGCATGAGCACCCCGCTCGCGCACAGCCGTCACGGCACCGGGACCCCGCTCGTGCTGCTGCACGGCATCGGCAGCGGCAGACGGTGCTGGGCCCCGGTGACGGGGCTGCTCACCGCGCGGCACGAGGTGCTGGCCGTGGACCTGCCGGGGTTCGGGGACAGCCCCGCCCTGCCGCCCGGGACGGCTCCCACCGCGGGGGCGCTCGCCGAGGCCGTCGGCAGGTTCCTGGACGAGCGGGGGATCGACACGGCGCACGTCGCGGGGAACTCGCTGGGCGGCTGGGTCGGCCTGGAGCTGGCCCTGGCCGGCCGGGTCCGCACGCTGAGCCTGATCTCGCCGGCGGGCCTGTGGCGGGAGACCACCCCGTTCACCACCCGGCTCCTGCTGCGCTCCTTCCGGCTGGCCGCACCCTGGCTGGCCGGACCGGCCGCGCCGCTGCTGCGGACGGCGCCCACGCGGGCCGCCCTGCTCGCGGGTGTCCACGGCCGGCCCGGGCGCGTGCCCTACGCCCACGCGCGGGCCGCCGCCCGGGACATGGCGCGGGCGACGGGCTTCGAGGCGACCTGGCGGGCCGTCTCCACCACCCGGTTCACCGGCGGGCGGGCGATCGACGTGCCGGTGCGGGTGGCGTTCGGCTCCCGGGACGCCGTCCTGCGCGCCGGGCGGGCTCGGTTCCTCGACGAACTCCCGCGGGGCACCGAGTCGCGGGTCCTGCCGGGCTGCGGCCACGTCCCCATGCACGACGCGCCCGAGGCGGTCGCCCGGTTCATCCTCGCGGGCACCGCCGAGCAGGCGCGGCGACCGGTGTTGACGGTGCCTGCACCGCCGAGCAGGCGCGGCGACCGGTGTTGACGGTGCCTGCACCGCCGAGCAGGCGCGGCGACCGGTGTTGACGGCGTCTGCACCGCCGAGCAGGCGCGGCCACCGGTGTTGATGGCGCCTGCACCTCTGAACAGGCGCGGCCACCGGTGTTGACGGTGCCTTGAACGGTCCTTGACCACTCTTCAGCAGCCTGGGGGTATGACACGCGAACCCGCCTCGGATCGGAGGCAGTTGCTCGACACCCTGCAAGGGCTGCTCGACGCCCTGCCCCGACCCGACGGCGGGCGGCCGCTGCGGGCGGAGGACGTCCTGTCCTTCCTGGAGACCGGGCGGCGGGGCGGCGCCGGGACGGCGAGCACGGACGGCGGTGCCGGCGCGCGGAGTGCGGCCGGGGACGCGGCCGTCGAGGCGTCGCTGCGGCTGGTGGTCGAGGCGTTCACGGCGCTGGCGGGCGGGCGGGGGGAGACGGCCGGGCCGAGGTGACGGGACAGGGTCCGTGGCGCTGACGGGACGGGGCCCGTCGTGCTGGCGGGACGGGCCCCGTCCGTAGGGAAGTTGTCCACAGGGCGGGCTTTGTCCACAGGGGCTGACGCGGGCTCTGCCCCGCGCTGTACCGTCGCACGAGTTGATGTTCGTGCGGGCCGGGGACGGCCCGGGTACGGGGGGAGGCGGTCGCTGTGGACGACGGCGGTGCTCAGGCGGCGGAGACGGCTCGGGCCAAGGAGCGGCGGCCGGTGTCCCGGCGGCTGCCCCGGGTGGCCGGTTTCGCCGAGTGGCCGGTGAAGGACACCCCGAAGGAGGAGGGCAAGGCGCTGCGCGAGCGCGTCCCGCGCGCCTCGCACGCCCTGCTCGACCTCGACCCCGACCGTCCCGACGCGCTCACCGCGGTCGAGGAGTCCAACCTCGGCCGGATCGAGGAGCTGACGCCGATAAGGGTCGGCCGGATGGCGGCCACCCCCTTCGCGTTCCTGCGCGGCTCGGCGGGCCTGATGGCCCACGACCTGGCGCGCACCCCCATGACCCGGGTCCTCGCCCAGATCTGCGGCGACGCCCACGCGGCGAACTTCGGCCTGTACGGCGACCCGCGCGGCGGTCTGGTCATCGACCTCAACGACTTCGACGAGACGCTGCTCGGCCCCTGGGAGTGGGACCTCAAGCGGCTCGCGGCCTCACTGGTGCTGGCCGGCCGGGAGACCGGCGCGTCCGAGGACGTCTGCCGGAAGGCGGCGCACGACGCGGTGGGCGCCTACCGGCGCACGATGCGGCTGCTCGCCAAGCTGCCGGTGCTGGACGCGTGGAACGCCATCGCGGACGAGGAGCTGGTCTCCCACACCGACGCCCATGACCTGGTCGGCACCCTGGAGCGGGTGTCGGAGAAGGCGCGCTCCAACACCAGCGGCCGGTTCGCGGCGAAGTCGACGGAGTCCACCGAGGACGGCGGCCGGCGCTTCGTGGCGGCACCCCCGGTGCTGAACGAGACGCCGGAGGACGAGGCGGCGGCGGTCGCCGCGTCCCTGGAGGAGTACGTCACCACGCTCTCCGAGGACCGGCTCCCGCTGCTGGCCCGGCACGCGGTGCACGACGTGGCGTTCCGCGTGGTCGGCACCGGCAGTGTCGGCACCCGCTCCTACGTCGTCCTGCTCCTCGACCACCGGGGCGAGTGCCTGGTCCTGCAGGTGAAGGAGGCGCGCCCGTCGGCACTGGTCCCGCACCTGGCGACGGCCGGGTTCGAGACCCGCCCCGTGGCGCACGAGGGCCACCGGGTGGTCATGGGGCAGAAGCGCATGCAGGTGGTCAGCGACATCCTGCTCGGCTGGACGACCGTGCAGGGCCGTCCCTTCCAGGTCCGCCAGTTCCGCAACCGCAAGGGCAGCGTCGACCCCGCCGCGCTCTCCCCCGACCAGCTCGACGACTACGGGCGGATGACCGGCGCCCTGCTTGCCCGCGCCCACAGCCACAGCGCGGACCCCCGGCTGATCGCCGGCTACTGCGGCAAGAACGAGGAGCTGGACGAGGCGGTCGCCACGTTCGCGGTCGCCTACGCCGACCGCACCGAGGCGGACCACGAGGACCTGGTCAAGGCGGTCCGGGCGGGCCGGATCGCGGCGGAGACGGGGGTGTGAGGTACGTCGACCTCGACGGGAGCTTCGGCGAGGTGACGGGTGTCATCGATCCGCAGCCGTACCTGGAGCGGCTGCCCGGCCTCGCGGAGCGCCTCCCGCCGGGCGCCCGGGCCTTCGCCACCGACCCCGGGCACTACGCGTTCACCGGGAGCCGGTGCGTGAAGGACCTACGGCCGCTGTGGGCCCGCCGCACCGGCGAGGGCGAGGTGGAGCTGCGCTTCGGGCACAACTGCTTCAAGCACGAGGAGGACCTCGTCGTCCGCTACCGGGGCGTCTCGCGTTTCCAGGCGGACTTCCTGGACACCTGCGACGTGACGGGCCTGGGTGAGGTGATCCTCGACGAGCTGCTGCCGCACCCCGACGGCTGCAGCCACGAGGTCGCCTGCCGGCCGGGGACGCTGTTCGTGGTCTGCCGGGACCTGTCGGCGCGGTGGACACCGGCGGAGTGTCCCGAGGCGGCGCCCTCGTGATCACCCGTAGGCCGGGGCCCGGCGGTGGCCTACGCTGGTCGGGTGACGACACCGGAAGCTGAGCAGTCCCCGTCCCCGTCCGGTGAGGGCGCCGGGACGCCGCGGCCCGAGGAGCGGCTGGAGCGGGCCGTGCGCGCCGCCGAGCAGGCGCTGATCGAGTTCGAGATCGCCGTGGAGACGTTCCGCGTCGAGGTCGAGAACTTCTCCCGCCTGCACCACCAGAAGCTCGGCCCGATGTATGCGCGCCTCGACGACCTGGAGGCGCGGATCGCCGAGGCCAGGGCCGAGCGCAGCGGCGACCCGGAGGACCGGCGCAAGGCGGACGAGGCCCGCGCCCGGGTCATGCCCATGCCGGCCGTGGAGGAGCTGTTCCACGGCTGGATGGACGGCGACGGCCTGTTCCCGGAGGCGTCCGCGATGCTCACGGACCAGCCGGTGCGGCCGCCGCAGCGGGTCCGCCCCAGCGAGGAGGCCCGCAAGCTCTACCGCGACCTCGCCCGCAAGGCCCACCCCGACCTGGCCCAGGAGGACGCGGAGCGGGCCCGCCGGGAGGAGTTCATCACCCGGGTCAACGCCGCCTACGCGCGCGGCGACGAGGCCCTGCTCGCGGAGCTGGCGAGGGAGTGGACGGCCGGTCCGGCGCCGAAGGAGCGCGCGCCGAGCCCCGCCGAGGAGCTCTACGCCCGTCTCGAGTGGCTGTCCGAGCGCAAGGAACTGCTCAACCTGGTCGTGCGGGAGCTGGAGGACAGCGCGATCGGCTCCATGCTGCGGCTGGCCCCGGACGACCCGGACAAGCTGCTGGAGGAGATCGCCGAGCAGCTGCTCGCCGATGTCTCCGCGCGCGAGGCGGAGCTGGCGGAACTGCTGGCCACCCCCGCGGAGCAGGAGCCCGCGCGGGAGCAGGAGCCGGAGCGTGAGCAGGAGGACCGAGCCCGTGAGGCGTGAGTCCCGCGTCGGGTAGCGTCGGGGCCATGCATCTTGGATCTGGCGTTCCCACGGTCGAGGTCACGGACCTCAAGGACGGCGACTTCCTCCTGGACGTCCGCGAGGCCGACGAATGGCAGGCGGGCCACGCCGAGGGGGCGCTGCACATCCCCATCAGCGAGTTCGTCGCCCGGTACGGCGAGCTGACCGAGGCCGCCCCGCAGGACGGCCGGGTCAACGTGATCTGCCGCTCCGGGGGCCGCTCGGCGCAGGTCGCGATGTACCTCGTGCAGCAGGGCATCGACGCGGTGAACGTCGACGGCGGCATGCAGGTGTGGGCGGCGGTGGGCCGCCCGGTGATCACGGACGCCGGACAGCCCGGCTTCGTGCTCTGACCGTTCTCAACCACCGAGGGGGTGGGCGGCCAGCAGGTCGCCCAGGGCCTCCTCGTGGGCCGGGGCCGGGCCGAGGGCGAGTTCCAGTTGTTTGGCCCAGGCGTGGTAGCGGTGCAGCGGGTAGTCGACGTCGGCGCCGAAACCGCCGTGCAGGTGCTGCGCCGTCTGCACGACGCGCCGTACCCCTTCCGACGCCCAGATCTTGGCGACGGCGACGTCCCCGGCCACGGGCAGGGACCCCGGTGCCCGGGTGGTGATCCGCCAGGCGGCCTGCCACAGGGTGGCCTCCATCGCCTTGAGGTCGATGTAGCGGTCGGCGGCCTGCACGGCGACCGCCTGGAAGGTGGCGAGCGGGAAGCCGAACTGCTCCCGCTTGCCGGTGTACTCGCTCGTCATGCGCAGCACCCGCCCGCCGAGGCCGAGCGCCTGCGCGCACGTCCCCACGGTGAGCAGTTCCCGCAGCGCCTCCCAGGCGCCCTCCGCGTCCACCACGTCCCGCGCGTCGAGTGTCACGGAGTCCAGCCGCAGCTCCCCGAGCCGCTCCCCGCCGGTGCCGTACTGCTCGGCGACCGAGACGCCGGCGTGGTCCTGGGGGACCACCGCGAGGACGGTGCGGCCGGTGTCCGCGGCGGCGGGGACGACGACGAGGTCGGCGTCGCAGGCCCAGGCCACCGCCGTCTGCGTGCCGTCCAGGACCCAGCGCGCGCCTTCGCGGCGGGCGGTCACCGCGAGTTCCGCAGGGTCGTGCCCGGTCCGTCCGTGCGCGGCGACCGTCAGCGTGGGTTCGCCCCGCCCGGCGCGCGTGAGCAGGTCGTCCTTCAGCTCCTGGCCGCCGTGGGCGCCGAGCACGGACAGCGCGGCGCTGTGCTCCAGCAGCGGCACCCGGGCTAGTACGGCCGAGGTCTCGCGCAGGACCAGGCAGAGCGCGACCGCGTCCAGGCCGGCCCCGCCGTGCTCCTCGTCGAGCAGCAGGCTCAGCAGGTCGGCGCCGGCCAGGCGGGACCACAGTTCCCGGTCGAAGCCCTCGGCGACGGCTCCCGCGGTGAGCGAGGGGCTCGGGACGGCGTCCGGGGCGACCCCGGCGCACACCCCGCGCGCCGCCTCGGCCGCCGCCCGCTGCTCCTCGGTGAAGGAAAAGTCCACGGTCCCTGCCCTTCCGCGCCACGGAGATCTGACGGTCCGTCAAGATAGAACAGGTTCTAGAAGAAGGGAACCGCCCGGGCGGGCACTCCCTCTCCGCGGGGCCCGCCGGACGTGACCTGCTCGTGCGCCGGCCGCTCCGCGGACGTGACCTCCCCATGCGCCGGGCGCCGTAAGGTGTCACCCCTGAGCGGGGCCCGGGACCGGCCGCGCGGGGGCCGGGAACCGGGAAACGGGGCGGAATGGACGCGTACGACACAGGGGGCGGGACCGGGCGGGCGCCGGAGCCCGCGCCCGGGCCGGAGCCCGCGCCCCGCACGGGTGTGGCCGCGCTCTCCCTGCGCCACCAGATCGCCGCCGCCGTCGCGCTCGCGGTCGTCGCGGTCGCCGTCTGCGTCCACCTCGGCATGGTCTTCCTGCACGTCGCGCCCTCGAACACGGTCAGCAAGCAGCACAGCACGGTGATCTCGGACTGGATCTACCCGGAGTTCGAGCAGAACTGGAAGCTGTTCGCACCCAACCCGCTCCAGCAGAACATCGCCGTACAGGCCCGCGCGGAGGTCCGCACGCCGGACGGCGGGATACGCACCACCGGCTGGTACGACCTGTCCGCCCGCGACGGCGAGGCCATCGACGGCAACCTGCTGCCCAGCCACACCCAGCAGAACGAGCTGCGCCGCGCCTGGGACTTCCTGGTCGCCACGCACGACAGCGACAACCGCGCGGTCGGCGAACGGGGCCTGCTCTCCGAGTCGTACCTGCGCCGGATCGTGGCCCTGCGCCTGGACCGCGAGGACGCCGCCGGGGACGGCGGGATCGTCGAACGGGTCCAGGTCCGCTCCCGCACCACGCACGTTCCGCCGCCGGAGTGGACCGGTGAGCGGGCGCCCACCGACGTGGCGTACCGGGAGCTGCCCTGGTGGGAGCTGCCCGACCAGGAGGAGCGGAGGGACGCCGAGTGAACCGCTTCGCCCTCGCGACCTCGGCCGGCATCGCCCGCGTCACCGAGTCCGCCCTCGGCCCGTACCAGACGGCCGTCGTCCGGATCGGCTTCGCCGCGACGTGGCTGTTCTTCCTGCTGCGCGAGCTGCCCCACCGCCATGAGCTGTACGGGCCCGACGGCCCCTGGAGCTTCGACCTCGCCGAGCGGCTGATCGGCCTGAACGACGCCTTCACCGTCCTGATCTGGTCCGACGGCCGGTTCTGGTTCGAGCTGGTGTACGCCCTCGCGCTGCTCTCCGCCGCGCTGCTGCTGGTCGGCTGGCGCAGCCGCACCATGTCCGTGGTGTTCATGGTCGGTGTGCTGTCCCTGCAGAACCGCTCGGTGTTCATGGGCGACGGCGGCGACAACGTCCTGCACCTGATGTCGATCTACCTGGTCTTCACCCGCTGCGCCCAGGTCTGGTCCCTGGACGCGCGCCGGGCGGGCCGGGAACGCGCCGCGCGCGCCCGGGGCGAGCGGGTCACCGACCGGGTCGGCCCCGCGCTGTGGGCCGTGTTCGGCGTGGTGCTGGTCGTCGCGACGGTGGCCGGGAAGCTCGGTGCGGGCTGGCCCGGGGACGAGGCCGGGTCCGGCCCGCCGCGGGCCGTGGTCCTCGCGCTGAACGTGCTGTCCACCTGGGTCGGCGGACAGGGGCTGATCCCGGCGGTCCTGTGGGGCGTGTGGGCGGCGCAGGCCGTGTGGTGGACCGTCGGACGCCGGGCGCGGACCGACCAGCCGCGCATCCTGCTCGACGTGGTCGCGAACATCGTGCACAACGGCGCCCTGCTCGTGATCATGGCCGAGGCCTGTCTGATCTACGCCACCGCCGGCTGGTACAAGATCCAGGGCTCTCGCTGGCAGGACGGCACGGCCGTCCACTACCCCCTGCACCTGGACTACTTCTCGCCCTGGCCCGCGCTCGCCGACGTCCTGACGGCGAGCGGCACCCTGGTGATGCTGGTGACGTACGGGACCGTGCTGGTGCAGGTCGCCTTCCCGTTCGCGCTGCTCAACCGGCGGGCCAAGAACGTGCTGCTGGCCCTCATGATGTTCGAGCACGCGGTGATCGCGGTCGTCCTCGGGCTGCCGTTCTTCTCCCTGGCGATGATCGCGGCCGACGCGGTCTTCCTGCCCACCGGCTTCCTGCGCCGCCTGGGCGCGGGCGCGGCCCGGCTCTCCCGGCGACTGCCGGTGCCCCGGCCCGGCCGGGCGGTGCTGCCGGGGCCGCGCAAGCCGGAGAACCCCGAGCCCAGCCACGTAGGCTCGCCGTCATGACCGCCCCCGTCACCACCTGGCACCGCCTCGCCGACAGCGCCGTACTGCTGGACGGCTTCCACGCCCTCAAGCACGCGGTGCGCTTCGGGGCCGAGGTGCCGGTGGCGGTCGCCGTGGACCGGGAGGCGACCCTCGCGCTCGCCCGGGAACTCGCCCCGGACGTCACCGAGGCCCTGGCCGCGCTGCTGACCGAGGTTTCCGAGGCGACCTACCGCTCCCTGGTCCCGCGCCCCCACCCCACCGCGGTCGCCGCCCTCGCGCCGAGGCCCTCCCGCGAGGCCGGCCTGGAGCTGCTGGCCCGCACCCCGCGCACCGCCCCGGTGGTGCTCCTGGACCAGCCGCGCAACCTCGGCAACACCGGCGCGGTGATCCGGCTCGCCGCGGGCTTCGGCGCCACCGGAGTGGTCACCACCGGCACGCTGGACCCCTGGCACCCGACGGTCGTGCGGGGCGGCGCGGGCCTGCACTTCGCGACCACCGTCGAACGCGTGACGGCGGACGGCCTGCCCCCGGGGCCCCTGTTCGCGCTGGATCCGGAGGGCGACGACATCCGGGGCGTGAAGCTCCCGGACGACGCCGTCCTCGCGTTCGGCTCGGAGCGCAGCGGCCTGTCGGCCGAGGTCCGCGCCCGCGCCGACCAGCTGCTCGCGCTGCCGATGCGCCCCCAGGTCTCCAGCTACAACCTGGCCACGAGCGTCGGGATGACGCTCTACCACTGGAGCGCGTTCAGACCTTCTTAGAGGAAGGCCCTACGCCTCCCGGCGGACCTCCACCACGCGGAAGCGGCCGGCGACGAAGGCGCCGTCGCACAGGGCCGCGTTGGCCGCCGGGTTGCCGCCGGAGCCGTGGAAGTCGGAGAACGCGGCCGTCTGGTTGACGTACACCCCGCCGGTCAGGTTCAGGGACAGCTGCGCGGCCTCCTCCAGGCAGACCTCGCGCACCGCCTCCTCGACCTCCGCGTCGACGGTGTAGGCGCCGACGGTCATCGCGCCCTGCTCCCGGACGGTGCGGCGCAGCAGCTCGACCGCGTCGGCGGCGGAGTCCATCGCCACCGCGAAGGACACCGGGCCGAAGCACTCGCTCATGTAGGCGGCCTCGTCGTCGGGCTTGGCGCCGTCCAGCTTGACCATGACCGGGGTGCGGACCACCGCGTCGGGGAACTCCGGGTTGGCGATCTCGCGGGAGGCCAGGGCGACCTCGCCGAGCCCCGCCGCGGCCTCCAGGCGGGCCTTGACGTCGGGGTTCACGATCGCCCCGAGCAGCGCGTTGGCGCGGGCGTCGTCGCCGAGGAGGCCGTCGACGGCGCGGGCGAGGTCGGCGACGACCTCGTCGAAGGTGCGCGGACCGTCCTCGGTGCGGATGCCGTCGCGGGGGATCAGCAGGTTCTGCGGCGTGGTGCACATCTGGCCGCTGTAGAGCGACAGGGAGAACGCCAGGTTGGACAGCATCCCCTGGTAGTCGCCGGTCGACTCCACGAGCACCGTGTTGACGCCGGCCTTCTCGGTGTAGACCTGCGCCTGGCGGGCGTTGGCCTCCAGCCAGTTGCCGAAGGCGGTGGAACCGGTGTAGTCGATGATGCGGATCTCGGGCCGCACCGCGAGGTCCTTGGCGATGCCCTCGCCGGGCCGCTCGGCGGCGAGCGCGACCAGGTTGGCGTCGAAGCCCGCCTCGGCCAGCACCTCGCGGGCGACCTGCACGGTCAGCGCGAGCGGCAGCACCGCGCGCGGGTGCGGCTTGACCAGGACGGCGTTGCCGGTGGCGAGGGAGGCGAACAGGCCCGGGTAGCCGTTCCAGGTGGGGAAGGTGTTGCAGCCGATCATCAGCGCGACGCCCCGCGGGACGGGGGTGAACGCCTTGGTCAGGGCGAGGGGGTCCCGCTTGCCCTGCGGCTTGGTCCACTCCGCGGTGTCGGGGGTGCGGACCTGCTCGACGTAGGCGTACGCCACCGCCTCCATGCCGCGGTCCTGGGCGTGCGGGCCGCCGGCCTGGAACGCCATCATGAACGCCTGGCCGGAGGTGTGCATGACCGCGTGCGCGAACTCGTGGGTGCGGTCGCTGATCCGCTTGAGGATCTCCAGACAGACCACCGCGCGGATCTCCGCGCCCGCGTCCCGCCAGGCCCGCTGCCCGGCCCGCATCGCGGGCAGCAGCACGTCGAGGTCCGCGTGCGGGTACTCCACGCCCAGCTCGGGGCCGTAGGGGGAGACCTCGCCGCCCACCCAGCCGTCGGTGCCGGGCTGGCCGAGGTCCAGCCGGGTGCCGAGCACGGCGTCGTGGGCGGCCTTGCCCGCCGCCATGTCCAGGCTGCCGTTCTCGCCGTACGCCTTGGGGTGCTCGGGGTGCGGGGACCAGTAGGCGCGGGTGCGGATCGCCTCCAGTGCCTGGTCGAGGGTGGGCCGGTGCCGGGCGATCAGGTCGTGGGGGGTGAGGGGGGCGGCCATGCGGGACCAACTCCTTGTTTTCAAGAACTCTCCGTCGAGTTCATGACCTGGCAGGAACATGGGCAGGAAGGGGCAGACAGAGTTAGAGTAACCGAACGATCGGTCGGGACAAGGGGGTCCGCCGCATCTGTGGAAAACCCTGTGCGGGAGGATCGCGGACATGACAGCACTGGACCTCAGCAGCCCCGTGGCCGTCGTCGGCACCGGCACCATGGGCCAGGGCATCGCCCAGGTCGCGCTGGTCGCCGGCCACCCCGTACGGCTCTACGACACCGTGCCCGGCAGGGCCGAGGAGGCGGCCGCCGCTATCGGCGCCCGCCTGGACCGGCTCGTGGCGAAGGAGCGGCTCGCCGAAGCCGACCGCGACGCCGCGCGCGCCCGGCTGACGCCCGCCGCCGAACTCGCCGAACTCGCCGACTGCGCCCTGGTGATCGAGGCCGTCCTGGAGCGGCTGGACGTCAAGCAGGAGCTGTTCCGCGCGCTGGAGGCGATCGTCTCCGACGACTGCCTGCTCGCCACCAACACCTCCTCGCTGTCCGTCACCGCGATCGGCGGCGCCCTGGCCAACCCCGGCCGCTTCGTGGGCCTGCACTTCTTCAACCCCGCCCCGCTGCTGCCGCTGGTCGAGGTCGTCTCCGGGTTCGCCACCGACGTCACCTCGGCCACGCGCGCGTACGAGACCGCCCGCGCCTGGGGCAAGACCCCGGTCGCCTGCGCCGACACCCCCGGTTTCATCGTCAACCGCATCGCGCGGCCCTACTACGCCGAGGCCTTCGCGGTCCACGAGTCGCAGGGCGCCGACCCCGCCACCATCGACGCCGTCCTGCGCGAGTGCGGCGGCTTCCGGATGGGCGCCTTCGAGCTGACCGACCTGATCGGCCAGGACGTCAACGAGTCGGTCACCCACTCCGTGTGGCAGTCGTTCTTCCAGGACGTCCGCTTCACGCCCTCGCTGGCCCAGCGCCGCCTGGTCGAGTCCGGCCGCCTCGGCCGCAAGAGCGGACACGGCTGGTACGACCACGGACCCGGGGCCGAGCGCCCCGAACCGCACACCGCCGAACCCGAGCGCGCCCCCGAGTACGTCGTCGCCGAGGGCGACCTGGGCCCGGCCGGCGAACTGCTCGCCCTGCTGCGCGAGGCGGGCGTCCCGGTGCGCGAGGAGGAGGAGGACCACGGCACCCGGCTGGTCCTGCCCTCCGGCGGCCAGCTGGCCCTCGCCGACGGGCAGACCTCGGTGGAGTTCCGGGACGTCGTCTACTTCGACCTCGCCCTCGACTACCGCCGGGCCACCCGGATCGCCCTGTCCGCCTCGAAGGACACCTCCCCGCGCACCCTCGCCGAGGCGATCGGCCTCTTCCAGGCGCTCGGCAAGGACGTCAGCGTCATCGGCGACGTGCCCGGGATGATCGTCGCCCGTACGGTCGCCCGGATCGTCGACCTCGCCCATGACGCGGTCGCCAAGGGCGTCGCCACCGAGGAGGACATCGACACCGCGATGCGGCTGGGCGTCAACTACCCGCTCGGCCCCTTCGAGTGGAGCCGCCGGCTCGGCCGGAACTGGGCCTACGCCCTCCTCGACGACCTCCACCTGCGCGACCCCTCCGGCCGGTACGCGCCCTCCCTCGCCCTGTACCGGCACGCGTACGCCACCGACAAGCGGGAGGGCAGCGGCGCATGACCACCGCCAAGCGGGACACGTACACCCCCGAGACCCTGCTGTCGGTCGCGGTGCGGGTCTTCAACGAGCGCGGCTACGACGGCACCTCCATGGAGCACCTCTCGCGCGCCGCGGGGATCTCCAAGTCGTCGATCTACCACCACGTCAGCGGCAAGGAGGAGCTGCTGCGCCGGGCGGTCAGCCGGGCGCTCGACGAGTTGTTCGGCATCCTCGACGAGGAGCACGCGCGCGAGGGGCGCGCCTCGCAGCGCCTGGAGCACGTGGTGCGGCGCATGGTCGAGGTGCTGATGGCCGAGCTGCCGTACGTGACGCTGCTGCTGCGGGTGCGCGGCAACACCGACACCGAGCGGTGGGCGCTGGAGCGGCGCCGGGACTTCGACCACCGGGTCGCCGAGCTGCTCCAGGCGGCGGCCGACGAGGGCGACGTGCGGGGCGACGTGGAGGTGCGGCTCGCCACCCGGCTCGTCTTCGGGATGATCAACTCCATCGTGGAGTGGTACCGGCCCGACGGCCGCGGCATGGGCGAGCGCGAGGTCGCCGACGCGGTGGTGCGGATGGTGTTCGGCGGGCTGCGCCGGGCCGCCTGAGTCAGCCCTGCGGCTCCAGGTCCTCCTCCTCGAACACCAGCAGGGTGCGGGTGCTGAGCACCTCGGGGATGGCCTGGAGCCGGGTGAGCACCAGTTCGCGCAGTGCCCGGTTGTCGGGCGTGTGCACCAGCAGCAGCACGTCGAAGTCGCCGCCCACCAGCGCGATGTGCGAGGCGCCGGGCAGCTGCCGCAGCTGCTCGCGCACGGTGCGCCAGGAGTTCTGCACGATCTTCAGCGTGATGTACGCCGAGGTCCCGTGCCCGGCGCGCTCGTGGTCGACCCGGGCGCCGAAGCCCCGGATGACACCGTCCTCGATGAGGCGGTTGATACGCGCGTAGGCGTTGGCCCGCGAGACGTGGACCCGTTCGGCGACCGACCGGACCGAGGCGCGGCCGTCGGCCTGGAGCATCTGGAGGATGTCCTGATCTATGGCGTCGAGCGGGCGGGGCGGCGGTGGGGGCGGCCCGCCCTCGGGGCCCTCGGCCATTTGTTCAGGTGCCATGTCCCCCCGCCTCCCGCTTGTGGACGTACTGCGTTCATTCCAGGCTGTGGAGAACCGTTTGTCCACAGCCTGGAGGTGCCTGTAGCCAAAATGTGCCGACGACCGAACAATCGGTAGGTGAGGCGCATCACAGCCGCTGCGCCTCCCGTAGCCACTCCCACGAGGAGGTGCCGTCATGACGGTCCTGGAGCAGCGGGGCGCGTACCGGCCATCGCCGCCGCCCGCCTGGCAGCCCCGTACCGACCCCGCGCCGCTGCTGCCGGACGCGGAGCCCTACCGCGTCCTCGGCACGGAAGCCGCGGCCGAGGCCGACCCCGGCCTGCTGCGCCGCCTGTACGCCGAGCTGGTGCGCGGCCGTCGGTACAACGCCCAGGCCACCGCCCTGACCAAGCAGGGCCGGCTCGCCGTCTACCCGTCCACCACGGGCCAGGAGGCCTGCGAGATCGCCGCCGCGCTCGCCCTGGAGGAGCGCGACTGGCTCTTCCCGAGCTACCGCGACACCCTCGCCGCCGTGGCCCGCGGGGTGGACCCCGTCCAGGCGCTCACCCTGCTGCGCGGCGACTGGCACACCGGCTACGACCCGCGCGAGCACCGCGTCGCCCCCCTGTGCACGCCGCTCGCCACCCAGCTCCCGCACGCCGTCGGGCTCGCCCACGCCGCCCGCCTCAAGGGCGACGACGTGGTGGCGCTCGCCATGGTCGGCGACGGCGGCACCAGTGAGGGCGACTTCCACGAGGCACTGAACTTCGCGGCCGTCTGGCAGGCGCCGGTGGTCTTCCTGGTGCAGAACAACGGCTTCGCCATCTCCGTACCGCTGGCCAAGCAGACCGCGGCGCCGTCGCTGGCCCACAAGGCCGTCGGCTACGGCATGCCCGGCCGCCTGGTCGACGGCAACGACGCCGTCGCCGTGCACGAGGTGCTGACCGAGGCCGTGCGCCACGCGCGTGCGGGTGGCGGCCCCACCCTGATCGAGGCGATCACCTACCGGATCGACGCCCACACCAACGCCGACGACGCCACCCGCTACCGCGGTGACTCCGAGGTGGAGACCTGGCGCGGCCACGACCCGATCGCCCTGCTGGAGCACGAGCTCACCGAGCGCGGCCTCATCGACGAGGCCGGCATCCGGGCCGCGAAGGACGCCGCCGAGGCCATGGCCGCCGACCTGCGCGAGCGGATGAACGCCGACGCGGTGCTCGACCCCATGGACCTGTTCGCCCATGTGTACGCCGAGCCCACCCCTCAGCTGCGGGAGCAGCGGGAGCAGCTGGTCGCCGAGCTGGAAGCCGAAGGGGACGAGCGATGACCACCGTCGCGGTGAAACCCGCCACCATGGCGCAGGCCCTCACGCGCGCGATGCGCGACGCCATGGCGGACGACCCGTCCGTGCACGTCATGGGCGAGGACGTGGGCACCCTCGGCGGTGTCTTCCGGGTCACCGACGGACTCGCCAAGGAGTTCGGCGAGGACCGCTGCACCGACACCCCGCTCGCCGAGGCCGGCATCCTCGGCACGGCCGTCGGCATGGCCATGTACGGCCTGCGCCCGGTCGTGGAGATGCAGTTCGACGCGTTCGCCTACCCGGCGTTCGAGCAGCTGATCTCGCACGTCGCCCGCATGCGCAACCGCACCCGCGGGGCCATGCCCCTGCCGATCACCATCCGCGTCCCCTACGGCGGCGGCATCGGCGGCGTCGAGCACCACAGCGACTCCTCCGAGGCCTACTACATGGCGACCCCGGGGCTGCACGTGGTCACCCCGGCCACCGTCGCCGACGCCTACGGCCTGCTGCGCGCCTCCATCGCCTCCGACGACCCGGTCGTCTTCCTGGAGCCCAAGCGGCTGTACTGGTCGAAGGACTCCTGGAACCCGGAGGAGCCCGAGAGCGTTGAACCCATCGGCCGCGCGGTGGTGCGGCGCTCGGGCCGGAGCGCCACGCTCATCACGTACGGTCCGTCCGTTCCCGTCTGCCTCGAAGCCGCCGAGGCGGCCCGG
This sequence comes from Streptomyces sp. NPDC000983, assembly GCF_040299205.1. Lineage (NCBI taxonomy): Bacteria > Bacillati > Actinomycetota > Actinomycetes > Kitasatosporales > Streptomycetaceae > Streptomyces > Streptomyces sp. NPDC000983. The sequence continues at coordinate 321,718 of NZ_JBEPBM010000002.1, forward strand.
GAGGAGGGGTGGGACCTGGAGGTCGTCGACCTGCGCTCGCTGGTGCCGTTCGACGACGAGACGGTCTGCGCCTCGGTGCGGCGGACCGGGCGAGCGGTCGTCGTGCACGAGTCGGGCGGGTTCGGCGGCCCGGGAGGGGAGATCGCGGCCCGGGTCACGGAGCGCTGCTTCCACCATCTGGAGGCGCCGGTGCTCCGGGTGGCCGGGTTCGACATCCCCTATCCGCCGCCGATGCTGGAGCGTCACCACCTGCCCGGCGTGGACCGGATCCTGGACGCCGTGGGGCGTCTGCAATGGGAGGCCGAGAGCTGATGGCACAGGTGCTGGAGTTCAAGCTCCCCGACCTCGGGGAGGGGCTCACCGAGGCGGAGATCGTCCGCTGGCTCGTCCAGGTCGGCGACGTGGTCGCCGTGGACCAGCCGGTCGTCGAGGTCGAGACCGCGAAGGCGATGGTCGACGTCCCCTGCCCGTACGCCGGTGTGGTCACCGCCCGCTTCGGTGAGGAGGGCAGCGAGCTGCCCGTCGGGGCGCCGCTGATCACGGTCGCCGTCGGCGCGCCCGCCGACGGGGACGGCGAGAGCGCCGGCTCGGGCAACGTCCTCGTGGGGTACGGCACGTCCGAGGCGCCGGCGCGGCGCAGGCGGGTCCGTCCGGCGCCGCCCGCGGCCAACGGCGTGGCGGCCGCGCGCGCGGTGCCCGTCGCCGCGGCGCCCGCCGCCCCGGAGGTGTCAGCAGCACAGGAAGCGCCGGAGGGTCCCGAGGGGCCGGTTCCGGTGATCTCCCCGCTGGTCCGCAGGCTGGCCCGGGAGAACGGCCTGGACCTGCGCGAACTGCACGGTTCCGGGCCCGAGGGGCTGATCCTGCGCGCCGACGTGGAGTACGCGCTGCGGGCCGCCGCCGCGCAGGGACGCCCCGCCGCCGGAGCCCCGGTGCCCGTCGCCACGGCACCCGTCGTCGCGTCGGCCCCGGTCGTGGCCGCGCCCGCCCCCGCCCCGGTCTCCGCCGGTGAGGTCCGTACACCCCTCAAGGGTGTCCGCGGCGCGGTGGCCGACAAGCTCTCGCGCAGCCGCCGGGAGATCCCGGACGCCACCTGCTGGGTGGACGCCGACGCGACCGAGCTGATGCGCGCCCGTACCGCGATGAACGCCGCGGGCGGCCCGAAGATATCCCTCCTGGCCCTGCTGGCCCGCATCTGCACCGCCGCGCTCGCCCGCTACCCCGAGCTGAACTCCACCGTCGACCAGGGGGCCCGTGAGGTCGTCCGGTTCGGCCACGTCAACCTGGGCTTCGCCGCCCAGACCGAGCGGGGCCTGGTGGTCCCCGTCGTCCGGGACGCCCACGCGCGCGGCGCGGAGTCGCTGAGCGCCGAGTTCGCCCGGCTCACCGAGTCGGCCCGCACCGGCGCCCTCACCCCCGCCGACCTCACCGGAGGCACCTTCACGCTCAACAACTACGGCGTGTTCGGCGTCGACGGCTCCACGCCGATCATCAACCACCCCGAGGCGGCCATGCTCGGCGTCGGCCGGATCATCCCCAAGCCGTGGGTGCACGAGGGCGAGCTGGCGGTCCGCCAGGTCGTGCAGCTCTCGCTCACCTTCGACCACCGGGTCTGCGACGGCGGCACCGCGGGCGGCTTCCTGCGCTATGTCGCGGACTGCGTGGAACAGCCGGCGGTGCTGTTGCGCACACTCTGATCACAGCGCGCCCCGGCGCGTTCCCTGTGATCGCCGGGGCACGCATACTCAGGGGGTGACCGCGTACGAGCCCCCGGGCGACCCGGACAGCGAGGCGTACGACGCCGTCGTGCTCGCCGGGGGTGCCGCCCGGCGGCTCGGCGGCGCCGACAAGCCCGGCCTGAGCGTCGGCGGGCGCCCCCTGCTGGACCGGGTGCTCGCCGCCTGCGCCGGGGCGCGCCGCACCGTGGTCGTCGCCGAACCCAGGCCCACCGCGCGCCCGGTGACCTGGGCGCGCGAGGACCCGCCCGGCGGCGGCCCGCTCGCCGCCCTCGACGCCGGCCTGCGCCACACCACCGCGGACCGCGTCCTGCTGCTCTCCGCCGATCTGCCCTTCCTCGACACGGCCACCGTGGCGCGGCTGCTCGCCGCGCCGGCCGCCGACGGCACGGACGGCACCGACGGAGCGCTGCTCACCGACGCCGACGGCCGGGACCAGCCGCTCGTCGCCGCCTACCGCGCCGCACGGCTGCGCGAGGGCCTGACGGCGCTGCGCGAGGAGCACGGCGGTCTGACCGGCCTGCCCCTGCGCCGCCTCACCGCGGGCCTCGGTCTCACCCGGGTCCCCGGCCCCGTCGCGTCCTTCGACTGCGACACCTGGGACGACATCGCCACCGCCAGGGCACGCATCAGGGAGCATGGGCACGTGTTGGATGAATGGATTTCCGCGGCCAAGGACGAGCTGGGCATCGACCTCGACGTCGACATCAAGGTCCTGCTGGACCTCGCCCGTGACGCCGCCCACGGCGTGGCGCGGCCCGCGGCCCCGCTGACCACCTTCCTCGTCGGCTACGCGGCGGCCCGCGCCGGGGGCGGCCCCGAGGCGGTCGCCGAGGCCGCCCGCAGGGCCGCGGACCTCGCCGCGCGCTGGGCCGCGGAGGCGGAACAGGCCGAGGCCGCCCCGGCCCCGGGCGCCGAGACGAAGCCCGGCGCGAAGCCCGACGCCGCCCCGGACGCCGGATGACCGCCCGCAGCGTCCGCGACGGGCGGGACGCCGAGGACCTCGACATCGAGGAGGTGCTCGCCCTGGTGAACGACAAGCACCCGGCGGGCGATCACACCACCGCGCGCCGCCCCGGGCCCGCAGACCGGCCCGACGCCCGCGCCGCCGACCGCCCCGGGGAGCCCCCGGCCGAGCGGCACCGGGCCACCCCCTGGCCCGAGGCCCGGGCCCTCGCCGCCCGTGCCGGCCTCCCGCGCGGCGCCCGCCGGACCCCGGTCTCCGTCCCCCTCGACGCGGCCCTCGGCCTCACCCTGGCCGCCCCGCTCACCGCCCTCACCGACCTGCCCTCCTTCGACACCTCGGCGATGGACGGCTGGGCGGTCGCCGGACCGGGCCCCTGGGCCGTACGGGAGGCGGGCGTGCTGGCCGGGCACGGTGAGCCGGAGCGGCTCACCGACGGAGAGGCGGTCCGGATCGCCACCGGCGCGCGGATCCCCGTGGACACCACCGCCGTGCTCCGCAGCGAACACGGCCGCACCGACGACAAGGGCCGGCTGCACCCCACCCTCCCCCACGCCCGGCCCGGCTCCGGCGCGGGAACCCCCACCCTCCAGCACGGGCAGGACATCCGCCCCCGCGGCCAGGAGTGCCGCGCCGGGGACCAGCTCCTCGCCCTCGGCACCCTGGTGACCCCGGCCGTCCTGGGCCTCGCCGCGGCAGCCGGCTACGACACCCTCGCCGCCGTCGCCCGGCCCCGGGCCGAAGTGCTGATCCTGGGCGACGAGCTGCTCACCGAGGGGCTGCCGCACGACGGGCTGATCCGGGACGCGCTCGGCCCGATGCTGCCGCACTGGCTGCGGGCGCTGGGCACCGAGGTCACCGCGGTGCGCCGGCTCGGCGACGACGCCGAGGCCCTGTACAAGGCCGTCGCCTACTCCGAGGCCGACCTGATCGTCACCACCGGCGGCACCGCGTCCGGACCCGTGGACCACGTCCACCCCGTCCTGCGCCGCCTCGACGCCGAACTCCTCGTCGACGGAGTCAAGGTGCGCCCCGGCCACCCCATGCTGCTGGCCCGCACCAAGGCCAACCAGCACCTGGTCGGGCTGCCGGGCAACCCCCTGGCGGCCGTCTCCGGGCTGCTCACGCTCGCCGAGCCGCTGCTGCGCACCCTCGCGGCCCGGCCCGCCCCCGAGCCGTACACGCTGCCGCTGCGGGACGCGGCGCACGGGCATCCGTACGACACCCGGCTGGTGCCGGTGGTGCTGCGCGGTGACCGGGCCGTCCCGCTGCACTACAACGGCCCCGCGATGCTGCGGGGGATCGCCGCCGCGGACGCCCTGGCCGTCGTACCGCCCGGAGGGGCACCGGCCGGCACGGAGGCGGAACTGCTGGAACTGCCCTGGGCGTCCTCGGGGATCGGGGTGTGTTTCACGTGAAACTTCCGGGCCACGACGCCATCGCGCGCCAGCCGGACGAAAAGCTGGTGACGCACCGGGTGAAGCTGCCGAGGAAGGTGGTGGAGCACCCGTTCCGGCAGGTCGCCAAGCGGGTGCTGGTGGCACTGGCGCTGCTGGTGCTCTGCTCCCTCATCGTCTACGCCGACCGCGAGGGCTACAACGACAACTCCGACGGCAAGCTCGACTTCCTCGACGCCTTCTACTACTCGACCGTCACCCTCTCCACCACCGGATACGGCGACATCACGCCGGTCAGCGACACCGCCCGGCTCACCAACATCCTTGTCATCACGCCGATGCGGGTGCTGTTCCTGATCATCCTGGTCGGCACCACGCTGGAGGTCCTCACCGAACGGACTCGGGAGGAATGGCGTCTGAACCGCTGGAGGTCCACTTTGCGCGACCACACCGTCGTCGTCGGCTTCGGTACCAAGGGGCGCTCGGCGATCGAGACCGTGTGCGCGACGGGCCTGAGCAAGGAGCAGGTCGTCGTGGTCGACCCCAGCGCCAAGGCCATCGAAGCCGCGACGGCCGAGGGCTTCGCGGGGGTCGTGGGCGACGCGACCCGCAGCGATGTGCTGAACCGGGCCGAGGTGCACCGGGCCCGGAAGATCATCATCGCCACCCAGCGCGACGACACCGCCGTCCTGGTCACGCTGACCGCCCGCCAGCTCAACCGCGGGGCGAAGATCGTGGCCGCGGTGCGCGAGGAGGAGAACGCGCCGCTGCTCAAGCAGTCCGGCGCGGACGCGGTCATCACCAGCGCCAGCGCGGCCGGCCGGCTCCTCGGTCTCTCGGTGCTCAGCCCCGCCGCCGGCATGGTGATGGAGGACCTGATCCACCAGGGCAGCGGCCTGGACCTCGTCGAACGGCCGGTCATAAAGGCCGAGGTGGGCAAGGGCCCGCGGGAGACGACCGACCTGGTGGTGAGTGTCCTGCGCGGCCACCGGGTGCTCGGCTACGACCACGAGGACGTCGGCACGCTCCAGTCCACGGACCGCCTGATCACCATCGTGCGGGCGACGCCGACCACGCAGGTCGCGCCCGACGCCCGCCCCATCCCCCAGGACTAGGACCCTTCCGACGGGCCCTTCTGCCACGGAGATCCGTCAGAAGGGCCCTGGACGGGCAGTCCCGGGGGTCCGGACTACTTGCGGTTGTACAGCCGCATCGTGATCGGCCCGAAGACCGCCACGAACAGCGCGGACCAGCCCAGCGACCAGGCGATCTCGTCGGCCGGCCAGTCACCGGCCATCAACTCCCGGACCGCGGAGGCCAGGTGGGTGATGGGGCTGTTGTTGACGAACGCCTGGAGCCAGCCCGGCATGGTGCTCGGGTCGACGAAGACGTTGGACAGGAAGGTCAGCGGGAAGATCACCATCATGCTGACGCCCATCACCGACTTCTCGGTGCGCAGCAGCAGCCCGAACATCGTCCAGATCCACGAGAACGAGAACGAGAACAGCACCAGCAGCGCGATCCCGGCGAGCACGCCCACGACCCCGCCGTCCGGCCGGTAGCCGAGGATCACGCCCACGGTCAGCATGACCACGGAGGCGATGGTGTAGCGCAGGGCGTCGCCGAGGAGATAGCCGACCATCGTCGAGGGCCGCCAGATGGGCAGCGTCCGGAACCGGTCGAAGACGCCCTTCTCGATGTCGGTGTTGACCGACACCCCGGTGTACATGGTGATCATCACGACCGACATCACCAGGATGCCCGGCAGCAGGAACTGGATGTACTCCTCGGGGGACCCGGCCAGGGCGCCCCCGAACAGGTACGTGTACATCAGCACCATCATGATCGGGAAGGCGGTGACGTCGAAGAGCTGCTCGGGGACGTGCTTGATCTTCAGCATCGCCCGCCAGCCGAACGTCAGCGAGGCCGACAGCGCGCTGGGCCTGCGCGGCCGTTCCCCGGCGACGAGCAGCTCGGCGAGCGACTCGGCGCTGACCGGGGCGAGGTCCTTGGTCTCCTGGGTCGTCGCGGTGCTCATGCCGCCACCTCGTCCTTGGTGTCGTGGCCGGTGTCGTGTCCGGTGAGGGCGAGGAAGACCTCGTCCAGGCTGGGCTGGCCCAGCGAGAAGTTGTCGACGGTGATGCCGGTGCGGGCCAGTTCGGCCAGGGCCCGCGAGGCCTGCTCGGCCGCGCCGTCGCCGGTCGCCGAGCCGAGCCGGGCGGTCAGCGCCACGGGATCGGGCTCCAGCGACACCTCCGCGTCGAGCGCCGCCCGCAGCACGCGCTCCGCGTCCGGGCGCTGTCCCGGGTCCCGCAGCCGCAGATGGACCGATCCGGCGCCCACGGACGCCTTCAGCTCGCCCTTGGTGCCCTCGGCGATCACCCGGCCCTGGTCGATGACCGCGATCCGGGACGCCAGCTGGTCGGCCTCGTCCAGGTACTGCGTGGTCAGCAGCACCGTCGTGCCCTGGGCGACCACCGCGCGCACGATGTCCCAGACCTGGTTGCGGCTGCGCGGGTCGAGCCCGGTCGTCGGCTCGTCGAGGAAGAGCAGCTCGGGGGTGTTCAGGATGGACGCGGCGATGTCGATACGGCGCCGCATGCCGCCCGAGTAGTGCTTGACCTGCTTCGCGGCCGCCTCGGACAGCCCGAAGGCCTCCAGGAGCTGCTCGCTGCGGCGCCGCGCGGCCTGCTTGGAGTGGCCCAGCAGCCGGCCCAGCAGCACCAGGTTCTCGGTGCCGGTGAGGTCCTCGTCGACGGAGGCGTACTGGCCGGTCAGGCTCACCCTGCTGCGCACCTCGTCGGCCTCGCGGACGACGTCGTGGCCGAAGACGTGCGCCTCGCCGCCGTCGGGCCGCAGGAGGGTGGCGAGCATCTTCACGGTGGTGGTCTTCCCGGCGCCGTTCGGGCCGAGGACGCCGTAGACGGTTCCGGCCGGAACCGACAGGTCGACGCCGTCGACGGCCCTGGTGTCGCCGAACGTCTTCACCAGGCCCGCCGTCTCGATGGCCAGGGCTGACGTGTGCTGGCTCATGGTGGCTTGTCCTTCCACGCACTTGGGTTACGCATGGGGAGACTTTTACCGTCGCGCAAACTCATCGGTTCCGCACAGGGTTTTCCGGCGGATCCGACCAAGGACCGAGTCGGACCGGGACCCGGGACCGAGGAGTAGCGTCGCCGTCATGCATGCGATCACGATTGACGAACCCGGCGGGCCCGAGGCGCTGGTGTGGGCCGAGGTCCCCGATCCGGTGCCCGGCGAGGGCGAGGTCCTGGTCGAGGTGGCGGCCAGCGCCGTGAACCGGGCCGACATCCTCCAGCGGCAGGGCCTGTACGACCCGCCGCCCGGCGCCTCCCCCCACCCCGGCCTGGAGTGCTCCGGACGGATCGCCGCGCTCGGCCCGGGTGTCTCCGGCTGGTCCGTCGGCGACGAGGTGTGCGCCCTGCTCGCGGGCGGCGGCTACGCGCAGCGGGTCGTCGTCCCGGCCGGCCAGCTGCTGCCCGTGCCCGAGGGCGTGGGGCTGGTGCGGGCGGCCGCGCTGCCCGAGGTGGTCTGCACGGTCTGGTCGAACGTCTTCATGGTCTCCCACCTGCGCCCCGGTGAGACCCTCCTGGTGCACGGCGGCTCCAGCGGCATCGGCACCATGGCGATCCAGCTCGCGAAGTCCGTCGGCGCGAAGGTCGCCGTCACGGCCGGCAGCCGGGCCAAGCTGGAGCGGTGCGCCGAGCTGGGCGCGGACATCCTCATCGACTACAAGGAGCAGGACTTCGTCGAGGAGCTCGCCAAGGCCACCGACGGCGCGGGTGCCGACGTCATCCTCGACAACATGGGCGCCACGTACCTGGACCGCAACGTCCGCGCCCTCGCGGTCAACGGGCGGCTGGCGATCATCGGCATGCAGGGCGGCGTCAAGGGCGAGCTGAACATCGCGCGCCTGCTGAGCAAGCGTGCCGCGATCAGCGCGACCTCGCTGCGGGCCCGCCCGCCGGCCGAGAAGACGGCGATCGTGGCGGCCGTACGGGAGCATGTGTGGCCGCTGGTCGAGGGCGGTCACGTACGTCCCGTCGTCGACCGCGAGCTGCCGATGAGCGACGCCGCGGCCGCGCACCGGGTGGTGGAGGAGAGCGGCCACGTCGGCAAGGTGCTGCTGGTCGCGCCCTGAGCGGGCGGCTGCGGGAGCGGCCCGTCGGACGCCCCTGAGCGACCGTCTCCGGGGCTGGGCCCCGGGTGTCCTCCGTGCTGGGCCGGGCGCCGGGCGCTCCGCGCACCTCAGTCCGGGCGGCGCAGGCGCAGGCCGACGAAGGCCAGGCCGAGGCCGAGGCCCATGAGCACCAGCCCGCTGCCCAGCGGCAGCACCTCCAGCACCGGCTCGGCCTCGACGGCCTGCTGGGCGGGCACCGGCTCCCGGGACGCCTCGGGGACCGGCTCACCCGGGGGTGTCCCGGTGGCCGGGGCGGACGGCACGGCCTCCTCGGGCGCGCTCACCCCGGGCCGTCCGGGCCGCTCCCGCCCCTCCCCGGCCGCGCTTCCGGCCCGGGACGGCACGGGGGCGGCGGCCGAGGCGGACGGGGACGGCGGGTCCTGCACGCCGTACGCCGTGCCGCTCCCGCCCGCCCACACCAGGGCGACCGTCAGGCCCGCGGCCCGCACCGCCCGTATCCATGGAGTCACGGAACCAGCCTCACACCCCCTGTCGAACCGGGCATTCCGGGCGCCGCCGCCGGGGCTAACCCCCGGGAGCGGCCGGGACCGGAAAGTTCGCCGGGACAAACGGTGGATCACCTGCCGTGGGGGGCACCACGCTGATGAGATGTGGGGGTGCGAGAGAATGGCGGCATGGAGATGCCGAGGAACGAAAGGTCGCCGGAGAACCCGCAGATCCTGGTCGTGGGCCAGGACGGCATGGCGCTCAGTGGTGGCAACGCGGACGAGGACTCCCGCGAGATTCCGGTGACGGAGCAGGTGGAGCAGCCGGCGAAGGTCATGCGGATCGGCAGCATGATCAAGCAGTTGCTCGAGGAGGTGCGCGCCGCTCCTCTCGACGAGGCCAGCCGGGTCCGGCTCAAGGAGATCCACGCCAGCTCCGTGAAGGAGCTGGAGGACGGCCTGGCCCCCGAGCTGGTCGAGGAACTGGAGCGCCTGTCGCTGCCGTTCACCGACGAGGCGACCCCGTCCGACTCGGAACTGCGCATCGCTCAGGCCCAGTTGGTGGGCTGGCTGGAGGGCCTCTTCCACGGCATCCAGACCACGCTGTTCGCCCAGCAGATGGCGGCCCGCGCCCAACTGGAGCAGATGCGCCGCGCGTTGCCCCCGGGCGTCGGTCACGAGGAGGGCCTGGACGACCCCCGCACCATCGGCCGCTCGGGCGGCCCGTACCTGTAGGACACGAGCACCTGTACGGACGCGAGTACCTATAAGGACAAGGGACAGGGAAGGGCCCGGCAGGCATCGCGCCGCCGGGCCCTTCCGGGTGTCCGTGTCAGGCCGGGTTGCCCGTGGAGACGTCGAACTTGAACGTGCCCGGGTCCTCGGGGTCCATGTCGGTGCCCGCCTCGGGGAACTGATTGATGATCGTGCCGTCGCCCCAGGTGTTCTCGTCGACGTCCCGGATCTCCCAGTCCCATCCGGCGGACTTGAGGCACTTCTTCACCGAGTCGATGTTCTTGAACGCGAAGTCGGGCATCTCGACCTTGTCGGGGTCGTTGTACGACTCCTCGGGCTCGGTGCACTCCGCCGGGTCGATCGTCCGGTTCGCGTCCGGGGCGCGGTAACCCTCCGCGGTCGTCGCCGACGGGCTCGGGGTACCGCCGCCCTTGTCGTCCTTCGTGGCGTCGCCGTTCAGCGACAGCGCGGCGATCAGACCGCCCACCGCCAGCACCGACACCACGATCGAGCCGATGATCACCGGCTTGTTGTTGCGGCCGCCACCGCCGCCGGAGCCGGACACCGTGCTCTGCGGGGTCAGGTTGTAGGGCGGCGGGGTCGAGGCGTACCCGGCGGGCGGCGGCGTCTGGTAGCCGTGCGGCTGCGGGTAGCCGTACGACGGGGCGGGCGCCGGGGTCGGCGTGCCGTACGGGTTCGGCGTCGGGGCCGGCTGGTAGGGCGTGTGGACCGGGCCGGTGGGCGCCGGGTTCGCCTGGTCGACCGGCGGGAACACCGCGGAGCCGACACCGGCGCCGCTGGCGGTCGGGGAGCCGGGCACGATGTTCGGGGCGGCGGCCTGGAAGGAGGACGCCACCCGCAGGCACTCGTCGCGCATCGCCTCGGCGCTCGGGAAGCGCTCGTTCGGGTTCTTCCGCAGCGCGCGGGCGACCAGCGCGTCCACCGCCGGCGGCAGCGAGCGGTTGACGGAGGACGGGGCGACCGGCTCCTCCTGGACATGGGCGTACGCGATGGCCAGCGGCGAGTCCGCCTCGAACGGCAGCCGCCCGGTGACCAGTTGGAAGAGCATGATGCCGACCGAGTACAGGTCGGAACGGGCGTCCACGCCGCGGCCGAGCGCCTGCTCGGGGGAGAGGTACTGAGGGGTGCCGACGACCATGCCGGTCTGGGTCATCGAGGTGACACCGGACTGCATGGCGCGGGCGATGCCGAAGTCCATGACCTTGACGACGCCGCGCTTGGTCACCATCACGTTGCCCGGCTTGATGTCCCGGTGGACCAGGCCCATCTCGTGGCTGATCTCCAGCGCCGCCAGTACGTCCGCGGTGACCTTCAGGGCCTTGTCGGCGGGCATCGCGCCCTGCTGCCGCACGTCCTCGTCGAGCACCGAGCCGAGCGGACGGCCCTCGACGTACTCCATGACGATGTACGGCATCGTCATGCCGTCCACGTCGTCCTCGCCGGTGTCGAAGACCGAGACGATGTTGGTGTGCGTGAGCTTGGCCACGGCCTGGGCCTCGCGGCGGAACCGCTCGCGGAACGCCTGCTCGCGGCCGAGCTCGGTGTGCAGGGTCTTGATGGCGACCTGGCGGTCGAGCACGGCGTCGTACGCCAGGTGCACCGAGGCCATGCCGCCCTCGCCGAGCAAGTCGCGCAGTTGATAGCGACCGGCCGCCAGTGCTCGTCCCGCGTACCGCCCGTGTGCGCCGTCCTGGCTCATGTCTCCGTGTCCCCCATAGCCGTTGGCGCCGGCGATTGTCGTTGATCGAAAGTGCTATTCCCGGCCAAGTCTGCCCCAGGGCAGTGACACGTCAAGCTCGGTGCCCGTTCCGTGACCGTACGCGAAAGAAGCGTCGCGCAAGCGTTACAGGGGTCGTACGGGCGGTACACGGAATTTGCACGAGGCGCGGGCTTGCGGGTTTCATGGCCGGTCCGTCCCCGACCGGCCGCGGGGCACCGTCCCGGACCGGAGGCTTGCGCCGAGGCTGTAGCGTGGCCCGACGGAGACCGTGACAACACCGCGCGCACCGCGGGCAGAAACGACGGCGAGGACCGATGGCACAGCAGCAGCGCGCTCAGGGCCCGTCCGACCCCGAGCCGACTGGCGGCGGTATGTCAGATGCGCCGGAGTTGTGGGGGAACGGCGGACTGGTCGGGGACGGCCGGTACCGGCTCACCCACAGACTGGGCCGGGGCGGCATGGCCGAGGTGTTCGCCGCGGAGGACGTACGTCTGGGACGTACCGTCGCCGTCAAGCTGCTGCGCGCCGATCTCGCCGAGGACCCGACCTCCAAGGCCCGCTTCACCCGCGAGGCCCAGTCGGTGGCCGGCCTCAACCACCACGCCATCGTCGCCGTGTACGACTCCGGCGAGGACTTCGTGGGCGGCCAGAGCGTGCCGTACATCGTGATGGAGCTGGTCGAGGGCCGCACCATCCGCGATCTGCTCATCAACGCCGAGGCGCCCGGGCCCGAGCAGGCGCTGATCATCGTCTCCGGTGTGCTGGAGGCGCTCGCCTACTCGCACCAGCACGGCATCGTGCACCGGGACATCAAGCCGGCGAACGTCATCATCACCAACAACGGCGCCGTGAAGGTGATGGACTTCGGCATCGCCCGTGCCCTGCACGGCGCGTCCACCACGATGACCCAGACCGGCATGGTCATGGGCACCCCGCAGTACCTCTCGCCCGAGCAGGCGCTCGGCAAGGCCGTCGACCACCGCTCCGACCTGTACGCGACCGGCTGTCTCCTCTACGAACTCCTGGCCCTGCGGCCCCCGTTCACCGGCGAGACCCCGCTGTCGGTGGTGTACCAGCACGTCCAGGACATCCCGACGCCGCCGTCGGAGGCGTCCGACGCCGCGCCGCCGGAGCTGGACGGCCTGGTCATGCGGTCCCTGGCGAAGGAGCCCGACGACCGTTTCCAGACCGCCGAGGAGATGCGCGGCCTGGTCCAGTACGGCCTGCAGATGCTGTACGACCAGGGCAGCCACACCGGCACCTGGAACACCGGCCCCGTCGACACGCACGACGGCCGGCACACCCCCTCGGGCGGCTTCGCGCAGACCTCGGTGATGGGCCACCCCGGTATGGCGGCCGGCACCACGCAGATCCCGCAGCCGATCCTGCCGGGCCGCTACGGCGACGGCGACGACGGCGGCTTCGAGGGGCACGGCAACCGGGGCAGCGGCCGCGGCAAGCTGTGGATCCTCGCCGTCCTCGCGGTGATCGCCATCGCCGCGGGCGTCGCCCTCGCGCTCAACGGCGACGGCGACAAGAACCCCGGCAAGGGCACCACCCCGTCGGCGACCAGCTCGCAGACCGAGGACGACGAGACGGCCAGCGAGACGCCGAGCGCCGACGAGACCGACGAGCCCACCGACACCGCCACCGACGACAGCACCGGCACGGACGGCGGCACGAACTGGACGCCGTCGGCGTCGCCGACGTACACCCCGTCCCAGCCGGCGACCAGCGAGGCGCCGGAGCCGACGGACCCCGAGACGGAGCCGACCGAGCCGACGGAGGAGCCCTCCGAGACGGCCGTCGAGCCCAGTGACCCGGTGGATCCGACGGGCGGCACGGTCGAGGGCGCCACGGGCGAGATCGACGGCACCTGACCCGCACACGACGACGGCGGCCCCCCACGCACGCGTGGGGGGCCGCCGTCGTGCGTGACCGGTCAGTCCACGAACGCCGCGCGCACCGCCTCGTACTCCCGGGTCCACCACACCACCAGCGCCGAGGCGGCCGGGAACTGCGGGTCCGCGCGGGGGTCGCCGCGCTCGTAGTGCCAGCGCAGCATCCAGAAGTCGTTCAGCCGTTCCCACCACACCCGGTGCACGGCCGCGGCCAGTTCGGCCGGTCCGGCGCCCGCGGTGCGCCGGTAGGCCCGCGCGTAGGCCCGCACCCGCTCCAGGTCCAGGGTGCCGAGGGGCCGCAGGAAGAAGATCGCGGCGGCCCGTACGGCCTCCTCCGCGCGCGGCTGGACGCCGAGCCGGTCCCAGTCGACGATCGCGGCGGGCGCGTCGCCCCGGTAGAGCAGGTTGAAGGGGTGGAAGTCGCCGTGCACCCAGCCCACCGGGCCGCCGTCGGCCGGCCGCCGCCCCGTGTGCCGTTCCAGCAGCGTGCGGCGTTCCAGCAGCCGGTGGCGGGCCAGTTCGTCGAAGGCGTCGACGGGGCGGTGCCGGCCGACCCGGCCCAGCAGATCCTCGATGAGGGCGAAGGTGTCCTCGGGGTCGGCGCTCACCGCGGCGGCGGCCCGGTCCCGCGGCGGCATCACGCGCTCCAGGCCCGCGTGCACCGCCCCCAGCAGCCCGCCGAGCCGGCCGCACTGGGCCGGGGTGAGCTGGCCGCCGTGCCGGTGGCCGCCGTCGATCCAGGGGTGCAGGGCGTAGGCGTGGCCGCCGACCACGGCGACGGTACGGCCGTCCCGGCCGGGCAGTGGCGGGGCCACGGGGACGCCCAGGTCGGCCAGGCGCCGGGTCGCGCGGTGCTGGCGGGCGATGGCGGCGGGGGCGGCGGTCTCGGGGTCGAAGTGGTGCTTGAGGAAGTACCGGCCGCGGGTCGTGCGGAGCCGGTAGCCGCGGTTGAGCAGCCCCTGGTCGACGGGCTCGCAGGTGACGGCGCGGCCGGCCGCGTACTGGCGCAGAAGGGCGCTCAGCGGGGGCGTGTGGGGTAAGGGGGGTGGTACACAAGGGCGCTGCACGCCGCAGATGCTAGGGCACGCGAGACGGCTGTGAGCTGGGCGTTGTCACAGAAAGTCAACGACAGTCGCGTTTGGTCACCAGGTGTTCCCGAAAGGCCTTTCCGTGGACATCCGGCCCCGCGGGGGCGCCGGCCCGTGTAGGCCGCGCCGATCCGGCCACGGCTCCGACCGTGGGGCTTCCGGCGGTGAATATCGGCATTTCGCCGATTTGTCGGCTTCTCCAAATCGGGCCCGTGAACTCTTCCGGTGACCTGGGTGCGCGGGATAACGTGCCGTTGCTCCGGCCTCCTGCAAGGCTGTGACCAGCACCCTTCGAGTCCCTCGCGATTTACTTGGAAATCCAAGCAAAAACGCAGGTCAAATGGGGTTTCACAGAAATGTGGAGCACTGGGTAACGTGATAGTTGCAGGGCGCTCGCCGGGGCACCTGTCACGCCTGTTCCGGCCGAGTGGCACCCACCCCGTGCACGGGTGCCGGACCAGGTGGAGCCGCAACTGGTCAATCCCGGCAACCCCGGGGGCCGGACCGACGGAGGAGCACACGTGACCGTGGAGAGCACTGCCGCGCGCAAGCCGCGACGCAGCGCCGGGACCAGGAAGTCCCCGAGCACCCAGCCCGAACTCGTTCAGCTGCTGACGCCCGAGGGCAAGCGCGTCAAGAACGCCGAGTACGACAAGTACGTCGCCGACATCACCGCCGAAGACCTGCGCGGGCTCTACCGCGACATGGTGCTCACCCGCCGCTTCGACGCCGAGGCCACCTCCCTGCAACGGCAGGGCGAGCTGGGCCTGTGGGCCTCGCTGCTCGGCCAGGAGGCCGCCCAGATCGGCTCCGGCCGGGCCCTGCGCGACGACGACTACGTCTTCCCGACCTACCGCGAGCACGGCGTGGCCTGGTGCCGCGGGGTCGACCCGACCAACCTGCTGGGCATGTTCCGGGGTGTGAACAACGGCGGCTGGGACCCCAACAGCAACAACTTCCACCTGTACACGATCGTCCTCGGCTCGCAGACCCTGCACGCCACCGGCTACGCCATGGGCGTCGCCAAGGACGGCGCGGACTCCGCCGTCCTCGCGTACTTCGGCGACGGCGCCTCCAGCCAGGGCGACGTCAACGAGTCGTTCGTCTTCTCGGCGGTCTACAACGCCCCGGTCGTGTTCTTCTGCCAGAACAACCAGTGGGCGATCTCCGAGCCCATCGAGAAGCAGACCCGCGTCCCGCTCTACCAGCGCGCCCGCGGTTTCGGCTTCCCCGGCGTCCGGGTCGACGGCAACGACGTCCTGGCCTGCCTCGCGGTGACCCGCGAGGCCCTGGAGCGCGCCCGGCGCGGCGAGGGCCCCACGCTGGTGGAGGCGTTCACCTACCGGATGGCCGCCCACACCACCTCCGACGACCCGACCCGCTACCGCCGCGACGCGGAGCGCGAGGCGTGGGAGGCGAAGGACCCGATCCTGCGCCTGAAGGCGTACCTGGAGAAGGAGGGCCACGCCGACGCCGCCTTCTTCGAGGAGCTGGAGACGGAGAGCGAGACGCTCGGCAAGCACGTCCGCGACGTCGTGCGGGCCATGCCCGTACCGGAGCACATGGCGATCTTCGACAACGTGTACGCGGACGGGCACGCGCTCGTCGACGAGGAGCGCGCGCAGTTCGCCGCCTACCAGGCGTCCTTCACGGGCGGAGAGGCCGAGTAACCATGGCTGTTCAGACGCTTCCCCTCGCGAAGGCGCTCAACGAGTCGCTGCGCAAGGCCCTGGAGACCGACCCCAAGGTCGTCGTCATGGGCCTGGACGTCGGCAAGCTGGGCGGGGTCTTCCGGATCACCGACGGCCTGCAGAAGGACTTCGGCGAGGACCGGGTCATCGACACCCCGCTCGCCGAGTCCGGCATCGTCGGCACCGCCATCGGCCTCGCACTGCGCGGCTACCGGCCGGTGGTGGAGATCCAGTTCGACGGCTTCGTCTTCCCGGCGTACGACCAGATCGTCACCCAGCTCGCGAAGATGCGGGCCCGCTCGCTCGGCGCCGTGAAGGTGCCGGTCGTCATCCGCATCCCGTACGGCGGCGGCATCGGCGCCGTCGAGCACCACTCCGAGTCCCCCGAGTCGCTCTTCGCGCACGTCGCGGGCCTCAAGGTCGTCACCCCGGCGAACTCCTCCGACGCCTACTGGATGCTCCAGCAGGCGATCCAGAGCGACGACCCGGTCATCTTCTTCGAGCCCAAGCGCCGCTACTGGGACAAGGGCGAGGTCGACACCGACGCCATCCCGGGCGAGCTGCACAAGGCCCGCGTCGCCCGTGAGGGCACCGACCTCACGCTCGCCGCGTACGGCCCGATGGTGAAGACCTGCCTGGAGGTCGCCGCCGCGGCCGCCGAGGAGGGCAGGTCCCTGGAGGTCCTGGACCTGCGTTCGGTCTCGCCGCTGGACTTCGACACCATCCAGACCTCGGTGGAGAAGACCCGCCGGCTGGTCGTGGTCCACGAGGCGCCGGTGTTCTTCGGTTCCGGCGCGGAGATCGCCGCCCGGATCACCGAGCGCTGCTTCTACCACCTGGAGGCACCGGTGCTCAGGGTCGGCGGCTACCACGCCCCGTACCCGCCGGCGCGCCTGGAGGAGGAGTACCTGCCGGGCCTGGACCGGGTGCTCGACGCCGTCGACCGTGCCCTGGCGTACTGAGGAGAGGGTCGTGACGACGATGACGGATGCGTCCGTGCGCGAGTTCAAGATGCCCGACGTCGGTGAGGGACTCACCGAGGCGGAGATCCTCAAGTGGTACGTGAAGGTCGGTGACACCGTCACCGACGGCCAGCCGGTGTGCGAGGTCGAGACGGCGAAGGCCGCCGTCGAACTGCCCATCCCCTACGACGGGGTGGTCCGCTCGCTGCACTTCCCCGAGGGCACGACGGTGGACGTCGGTACGGCGATCATCGCCGTGGACGTGTCGGGCGGCGCCGCCCCCGCCGAGCCCCCGGCCCCGGCCGCGGCCGAGCCCCAGGCGCCCGTGGCGGAGGAGGAGAAGCCCGCCGGACGCCAGCCGGTGCTGGTCGGCTACGGCGTGGCCCAGTCCTCCACCAAGCGGCGCCCGCGCAAGGGTGCGCAGGAGCCGGCCGCCCGGGCGGCGGTGCAGGCCGAGCTGAACGGGCACGGTCCGGTGGCGGTGCAGGAGCGCCCGCTGGCCAAGCCGCCGGTGCGCAAGCTCGCCAAGGACCTCGGGGTCGACCTCGCCACGGTGGTCCCGTCCGGCCCGGACGGCATCATCACGCGGGCCGACGTGCACGCGGCGGTGGCCGCGCCCGAGGCACCGGAGCCGGTGGCGCCCGCCCCGGCCCCCGTCGAGGCTCCCGTCGCGGCCCCGGCGCCCGTGGCGGTGTTCGACGGCGCCCGGGAGACCCGCATCCCGGTCAAGGGCGTCCGCAAGGCGACCGCGGCCGCGATGGTCGGCTCGGCGTTCACGGCCCCGCACGTCACGGAGTTCGTGACGGTCGACGTGACGCGCACGGTCAAGCTGGTCGAGGAGCTCAAGCAGGACAAGGACATGCAGGGTCTGCGGGTCAACCCGCTCCTGCTGATCGCCAAGGCCCTGCTGGTCGCGATCAAGCGGAACCCGGGCATCAACGCGTCCTGGGACGAGGCGAACCAGGAGATCGTGGTCAAGCACTACGTCAACCTCGGTATCGCCGCGGCCACCCCGCGCGGTCTGATCGTGCCGAACATCAAGGACGCGCACGACAAGACCCTGCCGCAGCTGGCCGGGTCCCTCGGCGAGCTGGTGGCGACGGCCCGGGAGGGGAAGACGTCCCCGGCCGCGATGCAGCACGGCACGGTGACCATCACCAACGTCGGCGTCTTCGGCGTCGACACCGGCACCCCGATCCTGAACCCCGGTGAGTCGGCGATCCTCGCGGTCGGCGCCATCAGGCTCCAGCCGTGGGTCCACAAGGGCAAGGTCAAGCCCCGCCAGGTCACCACCCTGGCGCTCTCCTTCGACCACCGCCTGGTCGACGGCGAGCTGGGCTCCAAGGTGCTGGCCGACGTGGCGGCCGTCCTGGAGCAGCCCAAGCGGCTGATCACCTGGGCGTAGCGGACACGGAAGGGGCCCGCCGCGAGCTTCGCGGCGGGCCCCTTCGCGCTGTGCGGTCAGTCCTGCTGGGCGCCCTGCGGCAGGACGCGCAGCTGCATCGTCGACGCGGTCGTCGAGCCGAAGGCGTAGTCCATCAGCTTGGCGGCGTCGGTGAAGCGGTTGGCGTCGTTGAGGAGCACGCCCACGACCGACTTGCCGTTGCGGGTGCCGGCGAAGACCAGGCAGGGCCCGGCCGGGGTGTTGGTGCCCGTCTTCACACCGGTCGCGCCGCTGTAGGAGCCGAGCAGCTTGTTGGTGTTGTACCAGGTGTAGGTGCGGGTGGCGCCGGTGCTGGAGGTGGCGTACTGCACCGTCTTGGTCTTCTTCACGATGCCCGCGAACGTGGAGTACTTCATCGCGCTGCGGGTGAGCTTGGCGAGGTCGCGGGGCGTCGTGTAGTTGGTGTTCTGCGTGGAGTTGCCGTCGAACGAGTCGAAGTGCGTCCTGGTCAGACCGAGCGCCTCGGCCTTCTTGTTCATCTTGGCGATGAAGTTCTTGGTACGGGCGGCGACCGTGGAGCCGGTGCCGAACTTGTCGGCCAGCGCCATCGCCGCGTCGCAGCCGGAGGGCAGCATCAGCGCGTGCAGCAGCTGGCGGACGGAGACCTTGTCACCCGTCTTCAGGTCCGCGGAGCTGGCGCCCTGGGCGGCGACGTAGTCGCGGTAGGACTGCTTGACGGTGACCTTGGTGTCGAGGTTCACCCCCTCGATGGCGAGGACGACCCGGGCCGTCATGATCTTGGTGGTGCTGGCCATCGGCAGCTTGGTGTCCGCGGCCTTGCTGTACAGGGTGGAGCCGGTGGCGCTGTCGAGCATGAAGGCGCCCTTGGCGGTGACCGTCGGGGCGGTCGCGGCCTGCGCGGGCGCGGTCAGGGCGCCGCCGGCCACCAGCGCGCCGGTCGTGACCACGACGGCGGCGGCTCGGCGGATACGTACGCCCTTGATGCCGGTTATCACTATGGATACTCCGAATATGCGAAATGTATTGGGGGGAAAGCGTGTTGGCCGGGCCTCGTGAGGAAGGTGGGCCCTCAGAAGACTCACAAGGGGGGCCGATGGATGTACGGCGGAAGGGAATTCGCCGTAAGGACGACGAAGGGCCCGCCGCTGGTTGCGGCGGGCCCTCGTTCTCTTTTCTTCTTCGCTGCGGGTGTCAGCTGATCTTGGCGTACCCGTAGTTGATCATCTTCTGCACGTCCGCGGTGCGGTTCGCCGCCGAGGAGGAGGTGAGCACCGTGCCCATCACCGTCTCGCCGTTCTTCGTCGCGGCGAAGACCAGGCAGTACTTGGAGGAGGTGCCCGAACCCGTCTTGACGCCGAGCGTGCCGTTCCAGCCGAGCAGGGTGTTGGTGTTCGTCCACGCCCCCATGGTCCGGATGGTGCCGGAGCTGGTGACCGTCTTGGCCGTGTACGACTTGGTCTTGACGACCGACTTGAACGTGGAGGACTTCATCGCGCTCCGGGCGAGCAGCGTCAGGTCCTTCGGCGTCGAGTAGTTCGAGCCGTTGCTGATGCCGTCGAACGAGTCGAAGTGCGTGTTCGTCATGCCGAGCTGCTTGGCCTTGTTGTTCATCTTGGCGATGAAGTTCTTGGTGCGGGCCGCGACCGTGGAGCCGGTGCCGAACTTGTCGGCCAGTGCCATCGCCGCGTCGCAGCCGGAGGGCAGCATCAGCCCGTAGAGCAGCTGGCGGACGGTGACCTTGTCGCCGACGATCAGCCGCGCCGAGGACGCCCCCTTGGACACGATGTAGTCGCTGTACGCCTTCTTGATGGTGACCTTGGCGTCCAGGTCCAGGTTCGACTGCGTGAGCACGACCTTGGCGGTCATGATCTTCGTGGTGGAGGCGGTCAGCCGCTTGGTGTTGGGGGACTTGTAGTAGAGCGTCTTCCCGGTGGCGCCGTTCATCAGGTACGCGCCCTTGGCGGTGACGGTGGGCTCCGCCACGGCCTGGGCCGGCGCCGCGGTGATGGCTGCCGTGGCGAACATCGCGCCGGTCGTGAGCGCGACGGCCGCCGCTCTGCGGATACGGACGCCGTTGCTGGCGGTTATCAACACAAATACCCCGAATTAGTCGAATGACCGTGTTGTGCGGCCGAGTTGCAAGGACAAGAAGGTGGGGCCGCACCTGTTTGACACGTAACTAGCACAGAAGGTTGTGCCCCCGCTGGGGTGAATGTGTCCGTTGCCCGGGAAAGTGTGGCCGGGGTGGCTCCGGGGTGCCTCCGGGATGGCTCTGCGGTGTCTCCGCGGCCTCCGCCGGGTCCGCATCCTGGACGCCGCTCCTCATGCGTACGTGTTGTATCTAAGATGTGCGCATGCCGTCAGCCCCGCCCGCCCCCGCACCGGCCGCCGTCCGGCAGCCGCCCGCCGCCGACCGCGTCTACGCCCACGTCAAACAGGGCGTCCTGGACCGCCGTTACGAGGGCGGCACGCTCCTGACCGAGGGCGAGCTGGCCGAGGCCGCCGGGGTCTCCCGCACCCCCGTACGGGAGGCGCTGCTGCGCCTGGAGGCGGAGGGGCTGATCAAGCTCTACCCGAAGAAGGGCGCCCTGGTGCTGCCGGTGTCGGCGCAGGAGATCGCCGACGTCGTCGAGACCCGGCTGCTCGTCGAGGAGCACGCGGCGCGCAAGGCGGTCCCCGCGCCCGCCGGGCTCATCGACCGGCTGACGGAACTCCTCGCCCGGCAGAAGGCCGAGGCCGCGGCGGGCGACCTGGCCGCCGCCGCCGTCACCGACCGCTGCTTCCACGCCGAGATCGTCCGCAGCGGCGGCAACGAGATCCTCGCCCGCCTCTACGACCAGCTCCGCGACCGCCAGCTGAGGATGGGCGTCGCCGTCATGCACTCCCACCCCGACCGGATCGCCAAGACCCTCGCCGAGCACGAGGAGATCCTCGACGCCCTGCGCTCGGGCGACGCGGAACGGGCCGTCGCCGTCGTCCACCGGCACGTCGGCTGGTTCTCCCACCTCGCCCGGGGCGAGGTCCGATGACCGCCACCCTGCCGGGCGACCCTCCCGGCGGCCGGCGCGCGCTCGCCGTCTGGGGGATCGGCGTCTCGGTCTACTTCGTCGCGGTCATCTTCCGCACCTCGCTCGGCGTCGCCGGCCTCGACGCCGCCGACCGCTTCGACGTCAACGCCTCGGCGCTGTCCACGTTCTCGATCCTGCAACTGCTCGTCTACGCGGGCATGCAGATACCCGTCGGACTCCTCGTCGACCGGCTCGGCACCAAGAAGGTGCTGACCATCGGCGTGGTGCTCTTCACGGCGGGCCAGCTGGGCTTCGCGTTCTCCCCGACGTACGGCATGGCCCTCGCCTCGCGGGCGCTGCTCGGCTGCGGCGACGCGATGACCTTCATCAGCGTGCTGCGGCTCGGCAGCCGCTGGTTCCCGGCCCGCCGCGGCCCCCTCGTCGCCCAGCTCGCCGGGCTCGCCGGCATGGCCGGCAACCTGGTCTCCACGCTGGTCCTGGCCCGGCTGCTGCACGGCGTCGGCTGGGAGGCCGCGTTCGCCGGCAGCGCGCTGGCCGGAGCGGTCGTCCTGGTCCTGCTGGTGCTCTTCCTCAAGGACCACCCCGAGGGCCACGAACCCGAGCCCTTCCCGCACCGGGGCGCCACCTATGTACGGCGTCAGATCGCCGCCTCCTGGCGGGAACCGGGCACCCGGCTCGGCCTGTGGGTGCACTTCACCACCCAGTTCCCGGCGATGGTCTTCCTGCTGCTGTGGGGCATGCCCTTCCTGGTCGAGGCCCAGGGCCTGTCCCGCGCCACGGCCGGCGAACTGCTCACCCTCGTCGTGCTGTCCAACATGGCGTTCGGCCTGGTCTACGGCCAGCTCGTGGCCCGGCACCACGGGGCCAGGCTGCCGCTGGCGCTCGGCACGGTCGGGGCGACCGCCGCGGTGTGGGCGGCCGCCCTCGCCTACCCCGCCGAGCACGCCCCGATGTGGCTGCTGATCGTGCTGTGCACGGTGCTCGGCGCGTGCGGGCCCGCCTCCATGCTCGGCTTCGACTTCGCCCGCCCGGCCAACCCGCCCGAGCGCCAGGGCACCGCCTCGGGCATCACCAACATGGGTGGCTTCGTCGCCTCCATGACGACCCTGTTCGCCGTCGGCGTCCTCCTCGACGCCACCGGCGACGACTACACGGTCGCCTTCTCGGCCGTGTTCGTCCTCCAGGCGCTCGGCCTCAGCCAGATCCTGCGGCTGCGCGGACGGGCGGCCCGGCGGGAGCGGGAGCGGCTGGTGGCGAGCCGGGTGGAGACGGTGCACGTTCCGGTCTGAGCACGGGCCTGCCCCTGCCGTTGTCCCTGCCCGTGCCGCTCAGCCGGCTGCGGCCGCTACCAGGGTGAGGTAGGCCAGCCCCAGGACGCCCCGGTAGTTCATCCACTGGGCGCGGTGCCGGTCCAGGCGCTCCCGGGTGGCCCCCGCCGCGGGGTGGGCGGGGTGCGCGGCGAGCCAGACCTCGGCGTCCGCCTGGTAGGCCGACTCGAACTCCTCCCACTCGTCGCGGTTCGCGGTCTCGGTCCACTCGGGCCGGAAGCCCGCGGCCACCGCCGCGTCGAGCAGTGCCGCCAGGTCGTAGTGGTCGCAGACCGTGGCGTCCGGCCACATCCCGGCCAGCTCCCGGTCCGTGGGCGTCCGCTCCCAGAACCCCTCGCCGAGCAGCACCCGTCCGCCGTCCCGGACGAGCCCGCGCAGCGCCCGCAGCGCCTGCACGGTGTGCTCGGGCGCCGCCGCCCCGCTCAGCGCGTGACTGGCACCCAGGCACAGCACCAGGTCCGCCGGCTCCAGGCCGCCCTCCCGCGCCGACGCCTCCCGGAACGCGACCCGTTCCGCCAGCCCCCGGGCCTCGGCCGCACGCCGGCCGCGCTCCAGGTCCTCGGCGTTGATGTCCACGCCGACGCCCTTCGCCCCGGGCGCGGCGGCCAGGATCCGCAGCAGCAGCTCGCCCCACCCGCACCCGATGTCCAGCACGGTGGCCGGCTCGTTGCGTGCCAACCGGCGGACCAGGCGCTCGGCCCTGTCCTCCGACAGCGGACCGTGGAACGCCAGTTCGGTCAGGCGCGGTGGGCCGTCGGCGGCCCGGGTGGTCGTCCCGGTGGTGGTCACGGTGGTCGCCCCGGTGGTGGTCACGGTCGTGGTCTCGTTCGTGGCATCGGTCATGCGGGGCAGGCAAGCACCGGACGAGCGGTCGTCACAACGTCTTTTCGCCGCCGTACCACCGTGTCCGACCCGCTACTGCGTCACCTGGAAGTTGCGCAGGATCGCGGCGGTCAGCGCCGGGTCGCCCTCGGTCTTGATCCGGTCCGCGACCGCGTCCGCGGTCACCCGCCCGCAGGCCAGCCGCACATACGTCTCCCAGTCCAGGCTCAGCGTCGCGGCGGGCCCGAGCGCGGGCGCCGTCTCCACCGTCCCCCGGCCCTGGATGTCGACACGGACGGTCCGCAGGAACTCCACCGGCCCGTGCACGTCCAGCACGATCGCCGAACTGCGCGGAGCCTCCGCCTTGTTCGCGATGACCTCCGGCAGCGCCGCCAGCAGCACGTCCCGGGCGATGTGCGCGCCCGGCGAGTCGAGGTTCCCGGGCCGGCCGAGGGAGTGGCGCAGGTCCTGCTCGTGGGCCCACACGTCGAACGCGTGGTTGCGCATGGCCTCTTCGAGGGTGATCTCGCTGCCCAGCGGGCCGCGCACCTTGGTGCCCGGGTCCCGGGACTCGTTCCGCAGCTGACGGTTGCGGCGGATGATCGTGTACTCCAGCTCGGAGGTCATCTCCGGCGCCGTGTGGTGACGGCGCACGTCGACCTGCATCTCCATGTACCGCTGGTGCTCGTTGGTGACGTGGAACAGGTCGCGCGGGAGGGTGTGGATGGGCCGCGGGTCGCCGAGCATCTCGCAGTCCAGGCCGATGACATGGGAGACCACGTCCCGGACCGACCAGCCCGGGCACGGCGTGCGCCGGTTCCATTCGCCCTCGACAAGGGGCGAGACCAGTTCGGATATCGCTTCGATGGAGTGGGTCCACGCGTCGGCGTAGGGCTGGAGGGTGGGATGCAGACTCACGGAACGGGACCCCTCGGCGGTCGGTACACGGGCAGGTGGTGGCGGCGATGCCAGTGGGAGGTGGCTGTCGGCGGGTGTCTTGAGACGCTAAGTTACGCTGCTGAGAGGCACCCCGGCAGTGCTTTCGTGTGACGATCGTAGGCCCGTGTGGACGGCTCGAATGCCAGGACGGTGGTAGTGTGCGCGCCTCTCTGATCCAGATCGCCGTAGACGAGGGCGAATCGGTCGAATCCCGCCGGGTCCGCGTCGCCTCCCTGGTCCGGGCGCAGGCTGGCGCCGATCTGGTCGTCCTGCCGGAGCTGTGGACCACCGGCGCGTTCGCCTACGAGGAGTTCGGCCGGCACGCCGAGCCGCTCGACGGGCCCACCCACGAGGCGATGGCGAAGGCGGCGAGCGACGCGGGCGTCTGGCTGCACGCGGGCTCCATCCCGGAACGCGCGCCCGGCGGCCCGGGCGACGGGCCGCTCTACAACACCTCCCTGGTCTTCAGCCCCGCCGGCGAGCTGGCCGCCTCCTACCGCAAGATCCACCGCTTCGGCTTCGACAAGGGCGAGGCCGTGCTGATGAGCGCCGGACGGGACCTGGTGACCGTCCCGCTGCCCGCCACCACCCTCGGCGTGGCCACCTGCTACGACCTCCGCTTCCCCGAACTCTTCCGCGGCCTCGTCGACGCCGGCGCCGAGACCCTGGTGATCCCCGCGGGCTGGCCGGAGCGCCGCCGGGCGCACTGGACGCTGCTGGCGCAGGCGCGGGCGGTGGAGAACCAGGCGTACGTGCTCGCCTGCGGAACGGCCGGGACGCACGCCTCGGTTCCCCAGGCCGGTCACTCGATCGTGGTGGACCCCTGGGGCGAGGTCCTCGCCGAGGCGGGCGCCGACGAGGAGATCCTCACCGTCGACTTCGACCCGTCCCGGGTCGCCGCGACCCGGGAACAGTTCCCGGCCCTGAAGGACCGGGTCCTGTAGGCCTGCCAGGAAGGGGGCTTCAGTCCTCCCGCTCCTTCTCCGCCAGGTGGATCACGCACACCGCCACCGCGATCAGCAGCGCCGGGTCCGCGTCCTCCCGTACGACGTCCACGCCGTAGGTGTCGCGGACGTGCAGCCACCGGCGGGAGATCACCGCGAGGAGTTCGCCCTCGTACTCCACGGCGAACTCGCGGTCGACGATCCTGCCGCTGACGTCCAGCTCGGTGCTGCCGTCCGCCAGCGCCACCCGGTAGTGGTTGCGCAGCAGCGACAGCCGCTTGCGGCGGATCGTGGCCAGCGGCTCGCCGTCCCGCTCGACGACCATCGTGTCCCGCAGGGCCAGCATCTTCTGCCGGATGTCGATCAGGACCCGGCCCTGCCGGTCCTTCAGCTCGAAGGTGTCCCGCAGCCGCATGGCCTTGCCGTCGACGAGGAACACCTTCTCTCCCCGGTCGTCCTCGATCCAGTAGTCGTCACCGAAGCCGAGGAGCCGGTCGCGCACGAGGAATCTCATGACACCAGGGGTTCCCCCGCACGCGGTCCGAAACGCCGCCGGTAGGCCGACGGGCTGAGCCCGGTCCCGCGTCGCAGCCGCGCCCGCAGGTTCGCCGCCGTACCGAGCCCGCAGCGCTCCGCCACCACGTCCAGCCGCTCCTCCCCGCGCTCGATCAGCCGGCAGGCCAGCGCCACCCGCTCCCCGGTCAGCCAGGCCAGCGGCGTCGTGCCCAGCCGGGTGCGGAACCGCCGGTGCAGCGTGGCCGGGGAGACGGCCGCCCGTGCCGCGAGATCCGCCACCGTCAGCGGCTCGCCCAGCCGCTCCTGCGCCCACGCCAGCAGCGGCCCCAGCCAGTCGTCGGCCACCTCGGGCACCGGCCGCTCCACGAACTGGCGCTGCCCGCCCTCCCGGTGCGAGGCAAACACCAGCCGCCGGGAGACGGCGTTGGCGATCTCCGCGCCGTGGTCCTGCCGCACCAGGTACAGGCCGAGGTCCAGCGCGGCGGCGCTGCCCGCCGCGGTCAGGATGCGCCCCTCGTCCACGAAGAGCACGTCGGGCTCCAGCCGCACCCGGGGGTGCAGCGCGCGGAAGGTGTCGGCCCACATCCAGTGGGTGGTGGCCCGCAGCCCGTCCAGCAGCCCGGCCTCGGCGAGCGCGAAACTGCCCGTGCAGAAGCTCAGCACCCGCGCCCCGCGCGCGTGGGCGCGGCGCACGGCGTCCAGTACGTCGGCCCCGCGCGGTACGACGTTGTCGGGGCGGCCGGGTACGACCAGGGTGTCGGCGTCGTCCACGGCGTCCAGGCCGGGCGTGCCGGTCAGGGTGAAGAAGCCGTGGTTCATGCGCACCTCGGGCGTGGGCGTGCACAGCGTGACCTCGTACAGCGGGGCGGGCAGCCCCAGCTCGGGGCGGGGCAGACCGAACAGCTCGGTGGCGACGCCCACCTCGAACGGGTTGGTGGCCTCGTCGACGATCACGGCCACCCGGTGCGTCGCGTGCTGAGAGGATCCTTGCGCCATGTGCGATTCCTAGCACTCGCGCCGCTCGCGCGGCCATCGCACGATGACGCCATGACACCGGAACCCGTCTCCCTGCCCGCCGCCCTCGCCTCCTTCACCGAGCGCTGGAGCCCGCGCATCGCCGCCACGGTCAACGACTACGACGTCCGCGTCACGCACGTCGAGGGCGAACACCTGTGGCACGTCCACGACGACACCGACGAGTTCTTCCTGGTCCTCGACGGCGAACTGCACATCTGTCTGCGGGAGCCCGCCGGCGAACGCACGGTCGTCCTGCCGCCCCTGTCCGTCTTCACCGTCCCCCGCGGCACCGAGCACAAGCCCTACGCCCCGGTCCCCACCGACATCCTCCTCCTCGAACCCTCCGGCACCTCCACGGTCGGCGACCGCCACGAGACCGTCCCCGACCACGTCGACGTCACCACCGGCCACGCCCTGCACTGACCTCGGGTCTCACTCGCGGACCTGGTGCTCGACGCGGTGGCGGAGGTAGTCGTCCGGATGGGCCCGGGCGACCGCCACCACCGTGTCCACCAGGTCGTGCAGCCGCTCCGGGTGGAACGACTTCCACAGCGGCAGCCCCGGCAGCAGACAGCGCCGCACGTCCAGGTTCTCGTTGCGGACGAACTCGCGCAGGGCGGCCTCGTACCACTCGGCGGTCACGTCCGGCCCGTCCTCGGACGGCGACTGGGCCCGCACCAGGGGCATCCGCAGCGGCAGTGCCGACCAGTACCAGGCGCGGGCCGCCCCCGCCCGCTCGGCGTCCGTGCCGGTCCGCAGGTACGCGAGCAGGGCGGACCGCACCCGCCGCTTTCCGAACGCGTTCAGCGCCGGCTCCAGGAACTGCCGGTTGAAGCTCGGATCGGGATCGTGGACGGCGGCCCCGACCAGCGCCGCGAACGCCTCCCCGGAAAGGCTCAGGCCCTGCGCGCAGGCCCGGCGCAGCGCGAGCCGCACCCGGCCCTCCCACTCCCGCCCGCCCCCGGGCTCCGCGGGCCCGACCTCCAGCCCGACGGCCCGCACGACCTCCCCCAGCGCGCCCCGGAACACCTCCCGCGCATCCTGCGTACGACCCGGCAGCGCCATGAAGACCTGGGCGTTCTCACTCACCGCTACTCCCCCCGTCGTGGGCGTCGGGCCGTCCCGTCCGCCCGGTGGCAAGCTTGGCCGCATGAGCGACTCCGCCCCCACCCCCCGCCGCCGCGTCCGAGTCCGTGCTCCCGAGCTGACCGGGCGGGGCGGGTGGTTGAACACCGGGGGCAGGTCCCTCGGCCTCGCCGAGCTGCGGGGGCGGATCGCGGTGCTGGATTTTTGGACCTTCTGCTGTGTGAACTGTCTGCATGTGCTCGATGAGTTGCGGGAGCTTGAGGAGCGGCATCGGGACACCGTGGTGGTGGTCGGGGTGCACTCGCCGAAGTTCGCGCACGAGGCCGAGCACGCGGCGGTCGTCGATGCCGTGGAGCGGTACGGGGTGGAGCATCCGGTGCTCGACGATCCCGAACTCGGGACCTGGAAGCAGTACGCGGTGCGGGCCTGGCCGACGCTGGTGGTGATCGACCCGGAGGGGTACGTCGTCGCGCAGCACGCCGGGGAGGGGCATGTGCACGCCATCGAGCGGCTGGTGACGGAGCTGGAGGCCGAGCACGAGGCGAAGGGCACGCTGCGCCGCGGGGACGGGCCGTACGTGGCGCCGGAGCCGGAGCCGACGGTGCTGCGCTTCCCCGGCAAGGCGCTGCTGCTGCCGGGCGGGAACTTCCTGGTCAGCGACACCACCCGGCATCAGCTGGTGGAGCTGGAGCCGGACGGGGAGACCGTGGTGCGCCGGATCGGCTCCGGTCGGCGCGGGTTCGCCGACGGCGCTCCCGACACCGCGGCGCTGAACGAGCCGCAGGGTCTGGCGCTGCTCGACACGGGCTCGGTCGTCGTGGCCGACACCGTCAATCACGCGCTGCGGCTGCTGGACCCGGCCACCGGCGGGCTGACCACGCTCGCCGGTACCGGACGGCAGTGGATGCAGGGGGACGCCGTGTCGGGGCCGGGCCGCGAGGTGAACCTGTCCTCGCCGTGGGACGTCGCCGTCTTCGGCGGGCGGGTCTGGGTCGCCATGGCGGGGGTCCATCAGCTGTGGGTGTACGACCCGGAGGACCGGACGGTCGCCGTGGCGGCCGGGACCACCAACGAGGGGCTCGTG
Source organism: Streptomyces sp. NPDC000983 (assembly GCF_040299205.1). Classification (NCBI taxonomy): domain Bacteria; kingdom Bacillati; phylum Actinomycetota; class Actinomycetes; order Kitasatosporales; family Streptomycetaceae; genus Streptomyces; species Streptomyces sp. NPDC000983. The sequence goes on from NZ_JBEPBM010000002.1 coordinate 350,747, forward strand.
GACGGGCCGGCGGCCGAGGCGTGGTTCGCGCAGCCCTCGGGGCTCGCCGCCACCGCGGACCGGCTGTGGCTCGCCGACTCCGAGACCAGCGCCCTGCGCTGGGTGGACCGGGACGGCCAGGTGCACACGGCCGTCGGGACCGGGCTGTTCGACTTCGGGCACCGCGACGGCAAGGCCGAACAGGCGCTGCTCCAGCACCCGTTGGGGGTGACCGCGCTGCCCGACGGCTCGGTGGCCGTCTGCGACACCTACAACCACGCCCTGCGCCGCTACGACCCGGCGACGGGCGAGGTGACCACCCTCGCCACCGATCTGCGCGAGCCCAGTGACGCGGTGCTGGTCGGGGACGACCTGGTGGTCGTGGAGTCGGCCCGGCACCGGCTGACCCGGCTGAGGCTCCCGGAGGAGGCGGTGCGGGTGGAGTCGGTGGCCCATCGCACCCGGCGTGCCGCCACCGAAGTGGCGCCGGGCACGCTGACGTTGGACGTCATCTTCCAGGCGCCGCCCGGACAGAAGCTCGACACCCGGTACGGGCCCTCGACCCGGCTGCTGGTCTCCGCCACCCCGCCGGAGCTGCTGGCCGAGGGCGAGGGGGCGGGTACCGGTCTGACCCGCACCCTGCGCCTCGCGCCGGGTTTCGAGCAGGGGGTGCTGCATGTGTCGGCGATGGCCGCGTCCTGCGACGACGACCCGGCCAACGAGTATCCGGCCTGCCATGTGCATCAGCAGGACTGGGGCGTGCCGGTCCGCGTCGGGGACGGTGGCGCGGACCGGCTGCCACTGGTGCTCGCCGGGATGGACCCGCAGGCCCGGTGACCGGCACGGTCAGCCGCCGGGGTGGTGGCGGCCCTGCTCGTCGATGACGGGCGTGGTGGGCGGTACCACCACCCGGCGGCGCCGGGCGATGCTGCTGAACGTGGTGACGCCGATCAGACCGACGATCATGAAGATCACCCCGACCAGGTCGAGGTTGATCCCCTCCATCTCCCAGTCGGTCGCGAACGTGAGTATGGCTCCCGCGGCGATGAGGATGATGCATCCACCGAGGCCCATGGCACCTCGCCTCCCTCTGTGACGATTTCTCGCAAGCGGGTACCCGGCGCCGCCCGGACTACCCCTGGAGGAACGACACCAGGACGTTGGCGAGGAGGAACGGGTCGTCGGCGCCGCACAGTTCGCGGGCGCTGTGCATGGAGAGGATCGCCACGCCGATGTCGACGGTGCGGATGCCGTGGCGGGCCGCGGTGATGGGGCCGATGGTGGTGCCGCAGGGCATGGAGTTGTTGGACACGAAGGACTGGAACGGCACTTGGGCGCGCTCGCAGGCGGCGGCGAACACGGCCCGGCCCGAACCGTCGGTCGCGTAGCGGTTGTTGACGTTGACCTTGAGGATGGGGCCGCCGTTGACGCGCGGGTGGTGCGTCGGGTCGTGCCGCTCGGCGTAGTTGGGGTGGACGGCGTGCCCGGTGTCGGAGGAGAGGCAGACGGTGCCGGCGAAGGCGCGGGCGCGGTCCTCGTAGGAGCCGCCGCGGGCGAACACGGAACGCTCCAGGACTCCGCCGAGGAGCGGGCCGTCCGCGCCGGTGTCGGACTGGGAGCCGTTCTCCTCGTGGTCGAAGGCGGCGAGGACCGGGATGTAGGGGAGGCCGGCGGTGGAGACCGCGGTCAGGGCCGCCGTGGCCGCGTGCACCGACAGGAGGTTGTCCATGCGCGGGCCGGCCAGGAGTTCGCGGTCGCGGCCGAGGTAGGCGGGGGGTTCGACGGAGTGGACCATCAGGTCCCAGCCGGTGACCTCGCCCGGGGCGAGCCCGCTCTCCTCCGCCAGGAAGGCCATCAGGTCGCCGTCGCGGGGGGAGTCGCCGAGTCCCCAGACGGGCTGGAGGTGGCGCTGCTTGTCGAGCTTGAGGCCGTCCGAGGAGACCGCGCGGTCGAGGTGGATGGCGAGTTGGGGGACGCGCAGCAGGGGGCGGTCGACGTCGACGAGCCGGGTGGAGCCGTCGCGCAGGGTCAGCCGACCGGCGAGGCCGAGGTCGCGGTCGAGCCAGGAGTTGAGCAGGGGGCCGCCGTAGATCTCGACGGCCACCTGCCGCCAGCCGTGCGCACCGGTGTCGGGCAGCGGTTTGACGCGCAGGTTGGGCGAGTCGGTGTGGGCGCCGATGATGCGGAACGGGGTGTGCGGCGCGGCGCCCTCGGGCACGTACCAGGCCACGATCGCACCACCGCGCACCACGTACTTGCCGCCGCTCGACCCGTCCCAGGCGTCCGTCTCGGCGACCTGCCGGAACCCGGCCTTCTCCAGCCGCTCGGCGGTGTTCGCCACGGCGTGGTACGGCGTGGGACTGGCCGCAAGGAAGGTCATGAGGTCGTCGGTGTGGCCGCGGTCGAAGCGGGAGGGTTCGCTCATGGGGTTCACCTTAACGACGTACCAGGGCCCGCCCCCCGTTGATGCGGAGGGCGGGCCCTGGTGGGAAGGGGAAAGGGGGGTCCGGGGCTAGAAGGCGGCCTCGTCCAGCTCCATCAGGTCCAGGTCGGTGCCCTGGGCGAGCTTGCGGGCGCCGGTGACACCGGGCAGGACGTTGGCCGCGAAGAACTTCGCCGCCGCGATCTTGCCCTGGTAGAACGCCCGGTCCTTGGCGGAGGCGGTCTGAAGCTTCTCGGCCGCCACGGCGGCGCCCCGCAGGAGCAGGTAGCCGACGACGACGTCACCCGAGGCCATCAGCAGGCGGGTGGTGTTGAGGCCGACCTTGTAGATGTTCTTGACGTCCTGCTCGGTGGCCGCGAGGTCGGTCAGCATCAGGCCGACGATGGCCTCCAGCTCGACGGCGGCCTTGGCGAGGTGCTCGCGGGCGCCGGAGAGCTCCTCGCCGCCCGTGCCCAGCGCGAGGAACTTCTTGATGTCCTCGGCGAGGGAGTTCAGCGCGGCGCCCTGGTTGCGGACGATCTTCCGGAAGAAGAAGTCCTGGCCCTGGATCGCGGTGGTGCCCTCGTAGAGGGTGTCGATCTTGGAGTCCCGGATGTACTGCTCGATCGGGTACTCCTGGAGGAAGCCGGAGCCGCCGAAGATCTGGAGCGACTGCGCGAGCTGCTCGTAGCCCTTCTCGGAGCCGTAGCCCTTCACGATCGGCAGGAGCAGGTCGTTGAGGGCGTGCTCGGCGCCCGCGTCCTCGCCGGCGGCCTCCTTGACGGCGATGGCGTCCTGGACGGAGGCGGTGTGCAGGACGAGGGCGCGCATGCCCTCGGCGTACGCCTTCTGCGTCATCAGGGAGCGGCGCACGTCGGGGTGGTGGGTGATGGTGACCTTGGGCGCGGACTTGTCCATGAAGTTCGCCAGGTCGGGGCCCTGGACGCGCTCCTTGGCGTACTCCAGGGCGTTGAGGTAGCCGGTGGAGAGGGTGGAGATCGCCTTCGTGCCGACCATCATGCGGGCGAACTCGATGATGCGGAACATCTGGCGGATGCCGTCGTGCTTGTCGCCGATCAGCCAGCCCTTGGCGGGGTGGCGGTCGCCGAAGGTCATCTCGCAGGTGTTGGAGGCCTTGAGGCCCATCTTGTGCTCGACGTTGGTGGCGTAGACGCCGTTGCGCTCGCCCAGCTCGCCGGTCTCGAAGTCGAAGAGGAACTTCGGGACGAGGAAGAGGGACAGGCCCTTGGTGCCGGGGCCGGCGCCCTCGGGGCGGGCGAGGACGTAGTGGAGGATGTTCTCCTCCATGTCGTGCTCACCGGAGGTGATGAAGCGCTTCACGCCCTCGATGTGCCAGGAGCCGTCCTCCTGCTGGACGGCCTTGGTGCGGCCGGCGCCGACGTCGGAGCCCGCGTCGGGCTCGGTCAGCACCATGGTGGAGCCCCAGGTCCGCTCGACGGCGATCCGGGCGATCTGCTTCTGGACGTCGTTGCCCTCGTCGTGGAGGATGCCGGCGAAGGCGGGGCCGGAGCAGTACATCCACACGGCCGGGTTGGCGCCGAGGATCAGCTCCGCGTACGACCAGATCAGCGACGGCGGGGCGGTGGTGCCGCCGATGCCCTCCGGCAGGCCGAGGCGCCAGTACTCGGAGTCCATGAACGCCTTGTAGCTCTTCTTGAAGGACGCGGGAACCGGCGCGGTGTTCGTCTCCGGGTCGAAGACGGGCGGGTTGCGGTCGGCGTCGGTGAAGGACTCCGCGAGGTCGTTCTCCGCGAGGCGGGTCATCTCCTCGAGGATGCTCTTCGCGGTGTCCGTGTCCATCTCCGCGAAAGGCCCGGTGCCGTACAGCTTGTCGCGTCCGAGCACTTCGAAGAGGTTGAACTCGATGTCCCGCAGATTCGACTTGTAGTGCCCCATGGCGACGGCTCCGTAGAGAGAGATCGGCGAGGCACTGGATCCTCGCGCTAGTTCACGTACCAACAAGTAGCTCCGATGATGCTACCCGTCAGTAATAAGCCGCAACCCCGATCCGGCCATCTGTGACGGTTCACACCGGAACCGGGCCCCGGCCCCGCCGTCGCCGCTTTGCCGGGCGTGCCCGCCCCACGCCCCCCGCCGCTCGGTACGCTTGCGCCCATGTACGGATACGGCCAGCCCATGGATGGTGGCGCTGCGGGCCAGCAGTACGCCCCGCCGCAGCAGCCCATGACCGGTGGTGTCGGCGGGTACGGCCAGCAGCCGCCGCTCTACCCGGAGCCGTCCCCGCCCTCGCTCGCGGACGCGGTGCGGGCCTTCACCACCGGCCAGATGGCGGCGGAGGACTTCCAGCAGGTCTTCGCGACCTCGAAGGTGTACTGCCCGCGCGGCGACAACCCGGGCTTCCTCGCCCTGCACAACACCCAGCAGCCGGTGATCCCGATGTTCACCTCGCTCAAGGAGCTGCGCCGGTACGCGGGCAAGGAGTCCAAGTACTTCGTGATCACCGGGTCCGAGGTGATCGACCTCCTGCCGACCGGGTACGGCTTCGTGGTGGACATGGAGGGCGAGCACCGGATGGTGTTCGACGCGAAGGCGGTCGAGCAGATGGTGGAGTTCGCGATGCGCAGGATGTACGGCTAAACGTCGCTTCCCGCCGTTTCCTGGCGGAAAATTCCCCCCTGTGGTTGTCGCAACCATGCCATAGAGTTCCCCCGGCAGCCGCGCCCCGCACGTCACCGCCTCCCGGCGGCACACGTCCGGGTGCCGCGCGGCGCTTCTCTCGTCACCCCGGCCCGGCCGGGGTCATCCGTGGGGGTACATCACTGTGCGCATGCGCACCACTTCGGCCGCGACGGCGCTCGCGGTCCTGTTCAGCTCGGCGGCGCTGAGCGTCGTGGCCGCCGGTCCGGCGTCGGCGGCCTCCGCCAGGGTCACCGTGCCCGGCGGCATCGTCGCGGACGGCCAGCGGGTCTTCCTCGGCGACCGCTCGGCCGGCACCGTCCTCGTCGCCGACCACTCCGGCGCCGTCCTCGCCTCGGTGAGCGGTGTTCCCGGCGTCTCGGACCTGGCGCTGTCGGACGACGGCACCACCCTGTACGCCACGGCGCGGGACACCCACGAGATCGTGGCCCTCGACGCGGCCACGCTCGACGAGAAGGCCCGCTATCCGGTCGCCACCGACACGGGTCCCGTCCACGTCGAGTTCGCCGCGGGCAAGGTCTGGTTCACCTACGGCGACCAGTGGGACGGCGACCTCGGCTCGGTCGACCCGACGGTCGACCCCGCGACCGGCGCGGACCCGGTGGCGCTGGCCCAGTTCCCGACCGAGGGAACGTCGATCGGGATGTGGGGCCAGTCGCTGCTGGACACCGACCCGCTGCGTCCGGGCCTGCTGGCCGTCGCCGAGACCGGGCTGTCCACCAGTTCGATGGCCGTCCTCGACGTGTCGAGCGGCACGCCTCAGCTGAGCGCCTGGCACAACGGCGACTACACGCTGAACGACGGCATCGGGGACATCGACCTCGTCGCCGGCGCCGACCAGGTGCTCGTCAACGGCACCGACCGTGACGCCTACGCGGACGGCACGTTCACCGAGGCCGGGGCCTACCCGGCCGGGCTGCGGGCCGACGTCGCGCGCAGCGGCCTCGTCGCCCAGAGCACGGGCACCAAGGTCGCCGTCTACCGGCCGAACGCCACGCGCCCGCTGCGCACCTACACCACCAGTGCGGTCGACGTGGCCTGGGCCCCGGACGCCTCCCGGATCTTCACCCTGGTCCCGGGCAGCGGCGGCTACACGCTGAAGGCGCTCACCGACCCCACCCTCAACGTCCCCACCCTCACGGTCGCCGCCCCGTCGACCGCCACCCGCGCCAAGACGCTCACCGTCACCGGCAAGATCTCGGCGACGGTCGCGCTGCCCGCGGGCGTGCAGCTCTCCGTCACCCGCACCGACCTGGAGAGCCCGAGCGGCAAGGCGCTCGCGCCCGTCACGGTCAAGGCGGACGGCACCTACTCCTTCAAGGACGTCCCGCCGGCCGGCGGCAAGGTGACGTACACGGTGAAGTACGCGGGCGACGCCGCGCACACCGCGGTGAGCACCTCCGACACCGTCGAGGTCTCCCGGGCCTCGACCTCGCTGAGCCTGAACAACAACGGCAAGCTCTACGGCTACGGCGCCGACGTGAAGTTCACGGCGCACCTCGGCACCACCTACAAGAACCGCTCGGTGGAGATCTGGGCCAACCCCTTCGGCTCGGACCGGCCCAACAAGCTGATCAAGAGCGGCAAGGTCAACTCCGACGGCAACATCGCCGCCTGGGTCGACATGACCCGGGACACCACGGTCACCGCGGTGTTCAAGGGGGACGCCCGCTACAAGCCGAGGACGGTCGAGGTCACGGCGTACGGCAAGGCCAAGGTCTCCACCGCCGTCTCCAAGCACTACAAGACGGCGAAGATCGGCTCGACGACGTACTACTGGTTCCGCAAGAACACCGACCCGCTGCTCACCACCACGATGAACTACTACGCGGGCCGCCAGCAGCGCTTCGACCTCGAGGTCTACTACTCCGGTAAGTGGTACTCGGCGGACTCGCAGTACTTCCCGCTCGGCACGAACGGCAAGTCGGCCGTGACGCTGGGGGCGCCCGGCGAGTCGGGCATCCGGGCGCGGATGCGGTCGGTGTACGTCAACGGCTCGTCCGGCGACACCGTGAACTCCACGGCCTACGGGTCCTGGAAGTACCTGTACTTCAGCAACTGACGCCGCCACGGCCCGTACGGCGGGAGCCCGGAGGGAATGCCCTCCGGGCTTCTTCCGTTAGGAGTGGCAAGAAGTTCAATGCTCAACTAAAGTGAAGTCGCAAGCTGACGCACAAGGAGGTACCGACATGCCCGCAGTGACCGTCGAGAACCCGCTGACGCTGCCCCGTGTCGCCGCGCCCGCGGACGCGGTGGCCCGTCCCGTGCTCGCCGTCACGACCGCGCCCAGCGGTTTCGAGGGCGAGGGCTTCCCGGTGCGCCGCGCGTTCGCCGGGATCAACTACCGCCACCTGGACCCGTTCATCATGATGGACCAGATGGGAGAGGTGGAGTACGCGCCGGGTGAGCCCAAGGGCACCCCCTGGCATCCGCACCGCGGCTTCGAGACCGTCACCTACATCATCGACGGGATCTTCGACCACCAGGACAGCCAGGGCGGCGGCGGCACCATCACCAACGGCGACACCCAGTGGATGACGGCCGGCGCGGGCCTGCTGCACATCGAGGCGCCGCCGGAGCACCTGGTCATGTCCGGCGGTCTCTTCCACGGCCTCCAGCTGTGGGTGAACCTCCCCGCCAAGGACAAGATGATGCCCCCGCGCTACCAGGACATCCGCGGCGGCAACGTCCAGCTGCTGACCACCCCCGACGGCGGCGCCCTGCTCCGCGTCATCGCCGGTGAACTGGACGGCCACGCGGGCCCCGGCATCACCCACACCCCGATCAGCATGATCCACGCCACGGTCGCGCCGGGCGCCGAGGTCACCCTCCCCTGGCGGGAGGAGTTCAACGGCCTCGCGTACGTGCTGGCGGGCAAGGGCTCCGTCGGCGCCGACCGCCGCCCGATCCACATGGGCCAGACCGCCGTCTTCGGCGCCGGCGGCTCGCTGACCGTCCGCGCGGACGAGCAGCAGGACTCCCACACCCCCGACCTGGAGGTCGTCATCCTCGGCGGACAGCCCATCCGCGAGCCGATGGCCCACTACGGCCCCTTCGTCATGAACACCCGCGAAGAGCTCCAGCAGGCCTTCGAGGACTTCCAGAAGGGCCGCCTCGGCACCATCCCGGCCGTCCACGGGATGTCCGAGGGCGGGCTGTAGCAGCACGCCGCCGCCGCGTCGCCCGGGTGGGTCTGCCGGAAGGTGGGCCCGCCCTTCGCGTGGTCGGGTGGGAGGGTGCTGGAGTCGCGGGCGTTGCTGCCGGAACCCGTGCGGCGGGTGGAGGCCTGGTGTGCCGTCATCCTGCTGGGCGCGGGGGTGTTCTACGTCGCGATCCGGCTGTGCGTGGCGTTCCGGACGGCTGTCGTGCCCGTGCTGCTCGCGCTGCTCGGGACGGCGCTGCTCGGGCCCTTGCACCGGCGGCTGGTGCGGGCCCGGGTGCACCGGTCGCTCGCCGCCGCGCTCACCTGTGTCGCGGTGGTCGCCGTGGTCGGCGGGGCGGTCTACATCGTCGTCGCCGCGCTCATCGACAGCGGGGACCAGATCGTCACCTCGCTGCGCAGTGCCGGGGAGGACCTCGCCGAGCACTTCGGGGCCGCGGGGACCTCCCTGCACGACCTCGCCGCCAACTCCCGGGAGCTGCTCACCAAGTTCGGCGGGACCGCCGCGTCCGGTGTCATCAGCGGGGTCAGCGTCGTCGGCGAGACCGTCGCCATGGCCGTGCTGGCGCTGCTGCTCGTCTTCTTCTTCCTGCGGGACTCCGACCGGGCCGCCGGAACCCTGCGCTCGCTCGCGCCGCCCGGGACCGCGGACACGCTGGAGGCGGTGGCGCGGCGGGCGTTCGAGGCCGTCGAGGGGTTCATGCGGGGGACGACCTTCATCGCGTTCATCGACGCCATCTGCATCACGGTCGGGTTGTTGATCCTGGATGTGCCGGGGGCGGCCGGGCTCGGGGCGCTGGTCTTCGTCGGCGCCTACATCCCGTATCTCGGCGCCTTTCTGTCCGGTGCCGTCGCCGTGCTGGTGGCGCTCGCCGACCGTGGGTTCGTGATCGCGCTGTGGGCGCTCGGTGTGGTGCTGGCCGTGCAGGTGCTGGAGGGGCACGTGCTCCAGCCGATGATCCAGAGCCGCACCGTGCAGATGCATCCGGCGATGGTGATGGTGACGATCACCGCGGGCGCCTCCGTCGCCGGCATCCTCGGCATGCTGCTCGCCGTGCCGATCACCGCCGCCGCCTTCGGCGTCATGCAGGAGCTGCGCAGCCGCTACGCCTCCTCCTCCTGAGCGGTCTCCACCAGCTCGAACCAGATGCTCTTGCCCTCGCCCCGCGGATCCACCCCCCACACGTCGGCCAGCAGCTCGATCAGCAGCAGCCCCCGCCCGGAGGAGGCGAGTTCGCCGGGGCTGCGCCGGTGCGGCAGGTCGTCGCTGGTGTCGCTGACCGTCACCCGCATCCGGCGCCGGCCCGGCTCGCCGCGCACCTCGGCCCGCAGCAGCGCCTCGGCCTCGGTGTGGACGAGGACGTTGGTCAGCGTCTCGGAGAGCAGCAGCACCGCGGAGTCGACCTGGTCGGAGGAGGCCCAGTCGTGCAGCAGCTCTCGCAGCTGCCGGCGGGCCACCCCGATCCGCTCGGGCTCGTCCTGGGCGACGGTGAGCATCGTGCGCCGGACGACGGGGCGTACGGCCGCGGTCTCCCCGCAGCCGCAGCCCTCGCCCTCCCGGCACAGCAGCAGTACCGCTATGTCGTCCTCGCGGCGGTCGGCCAGCGGGCCGGTGGTGTGGTGGGAGAAGGGGCCGTGCACGGCCTGGACCAGGGCGTCGGCGAGTTTGTCGAGATCGCCGCGGTGGTCCTCCAGGATCGAGCGGATGCGCCGCCAGCCGGTGTCCAGGTCGTGGCCGCCGGTCTCGATCAGACCGTCGGTGCACAGCATCATCGTCTCGCCGGGCTCCAGGACGACCTGGGTCGTCGGGTAGTCCGCGTCCGGGTCGATGCCCAGGGGCAGCCCGCCCGCCGTGTGCCGGGTCAGCACGGTGCCGTCCGCCATCCGGATCGCCGGGTCGGGGTGCCCGGCGCGGGCGATGTCCAGGGTCGCGGTCACGGGGTCGACCTCGACGTACAGGCAGGTCGCGAAGCGCAGGTCGGCCGGTTCCGGGTCGCCGTCGTCGGTCATGCCGTGCAGGAAGCGTGAGGCGCGGGAGAGCACCGCGTCCGGGCGGTGCCCCTCGGAGGCGTAGGCGCGCAGGGCTATCCGCAGCTGGCCCATCAGGCCGGCCGCCCGCACGTCGTGGCCCTGGACGTCGCCGATGACCAGGGCGAAGCGGCCGGTGTCGGAGGCGGTGCCGCCGGGCAGCGGGATGACGTCGTACCAGTCGCCGCCGACCTGGAGGCCGCCGCCGGTGGGCACGTAGCGGGCGGCGACGCTCATGCCCGGTATCTGGCGCGGGCCCAGGGTGGGCAGCATCGAGCGCTGGAGTCCGTCGGTCAGCTCCCGCTGGGTCTCCGCGGCGCCCGCCCGGGACAGCGCCTGGGCCAGCATCCGGGCCACCGTCGTCAGCACCGACCGTTCGTCGGGGGTGAACGACACCGGGTAGGTGAAGGCGGCCATCCAGGCGCCCATGGTGCGCCCGGCGACCGTCAGCGGCAGGAACGCCCAGGAGCGGCGGCCGAAGGCCTCGGCGAGCGGCCAGGTCACCGGGTAGCGGGAGCGGTACTGCTTGGGGGAGGACAGGTAGACGGCCCGGCCGGTGCGGACCACCTCGGCGGCCGGGTAGTCGGTCCCCAGGGGCATGTGGGTGAAGGGGCCCTCGTCGCCGGGCCGATGGCCGTGGTGGCCGATGATCGTCAGGCGGTCACCCGTCACCCCGAAGACCGCCAGCCCGTCCGGCGAGAAGCCCGGCATCGACAGCCCGGCCGCCACCCGCAGCACCTCGGCGGTGGACCGGGCCTCGGCCAGCGCCCGGCCCGCGTCCAACAGGAACGCCTCCCGTGAGCGCCGCCAGTCGCCGGTGACCGCGCGCCGCCCGGCCGGGGTGCCCGGGTCGGGCTCGGTGACCTCCTGGAGGGTGCCGATCACCTCGTAGGCCCGCTTCTCCGGGTCGAAGGCCGGCTTGAAGCGGCTGCGGGTGACGCGGACGACCTCGCCCCGCTCGTCCATGATGCGCACCCGCACCTCGCCGAGGGTGCCCTCGGCGACGGCGAGCTGGATCACGCCGGCGATCTCGTTCCAGTCGACCGGGTGGAGCCGGGCCCGCACCTGGGACTCCCGGAGCGTGGCCCGCACCTGGGGCAGCCCCAGCAGCCGGGCCGCCTCGGCGTCCACCGTGACCAGCCCGGTCGCGGTCGACCAGTGCCATTGGCCGGTCTCCAGGGCGGCCAGAACCTCAGCCACGGGCGGCAGGGGCTCACCAGTGCGCATTGACCCACTGTAGGAAGAGGTGCTCCGCGGCTGCCACCGAAGCCGCCCCGCGCCCAATGGTGGGGAGCCGATCTCGGGTGGCCGGTACCCTTGGGACGTCCGGGCACCGGGCCCCGGAGATTCCCGATCCGCGAAGACTGGATGAACGACGATGCATCGGTACAGGTCCCACACCTGCGGCGAGCTCCGCGCCTCTGACGTCGGCACCGACGTCCGGCTGAGTGGCTGGCTGCACAATCGGCGCGACCTGGGCGGCATCCTCTTCATCGATCTGCGCGATCACTACGGCATCACGCAGCTCGTCGCCCGCCCCGGCACCGCCGCCTACGAGGCCCTGGACAAGCTCTCCAAGGAGTCCACGGTCCGGGTCGACGGCAAGGTCGTCTCCCGTGGCGCCGACAACGTGAACGCCGAGCTGTCCACCGGTGAGGTCGAGGTCGAGGTCGGTGAGGTCGAGCTGCTCGGCGCGGCCGCGCCGCTGCCGTTCACGATCAACGCCGAGGACGGGGTCAACGAGGAGCGGCGCCTGGAGTACCGCTTCCTGGACCTGCGCCGCGAGCGCATGCACAAGAACATCCTGCTGCGTACGGCGGTCATCTCGGCGATCCGTCACAAGATGACGGCGCTGGGCTTCAACGAGATGGCGACCCCGATCCTGTCCGCGACCTCCCCCGAGGGCGCCCGTGACTTCGTGGTCCCCTCCCGCCTGAACCCGGGCAAGTTCTACGCCCTCCCCCAGGCGCCGCAGCAGTTCAAGCAGCTGCTGATGATCTCCGGCTTCGACCGGTACTTCCAGATCGCGCCCTGCTTCCGTGACGAGGACGCCCGCGCGGACCGTTCGCCGGGCGAGTTCTACCAGCTCGACGTGGAGATGAGCTTCGTCGAGCAGGAGGACGTCTTCCGGCCGATCGAGAAGCTCATGACGGAGCTGTTCGAGGAGTTCGGCAACGGCCGCCACGTCACCTCCCCCTTCCCCCGCATCCCGTTCCGCGAGGCGATGCTGAAGTACGGCTCCGACAAGCCGGACCTGCGGGCCCAGCTGGAGCTCGTCGACATCACCGACGTCTTCGAGGGCTCGGAGTTCAAGGCGTTCGCCGGCAAGCACGTCCGTGCGCTCGCCGTGCCGGACGTCTCCGCGCAGCCCCGGAAGTTCTTCGACCAGCTCGGTGACTACGCGGTCTCGCAGGGCGCGAAGGGCCTGGCCTGGGTGCGGGTCGCCGAGGACGGTTCGCTGTCCGGCCCGATCGCGAAGTTCCTCACCGAGGAGAACGTCGCCGAGCTGACCAAGCGGCTCTCCCTGGCCGCCGGTCACGCCGTGTTCTTCGGCGCGGGCGAGTTCGACGAGGTCTCCAAGATCATGGGCGCGGTCCGGGTCGAGGCCGCCAAGCGCGCCGGGCACTTCGAGGAGGGCGTGTTCCGGTTCTGCTGGATCGTCGACTTCCCGATGTACGAGAAGGACGAGGACACCGGGAAGATCGACTTCTCGCACAACCCGTTCTCGATGCCGCAGGGCGGCCTTGAGGCCCTGGAGAACCAGGACCCGCTGGACATCCTGGGCTGGCAGTACGACATCGTCTGCAACGGCGTCGAGCTGTCCTCCGGCGCGATCCGGAACCACGAGCCGGAGATCATGCTCAAGGCGTTCGAGATCGCCGGCTACGACCGGGACACCGTCGAGGAGCAGTTCGCGGGCATGCTCCGCGCGTTCCGCTTCGGCGCCCCGCCGCACGGCGGCATCGCCCCCGGCGTCGACCGGATCGTCATGCTCCTCGCGGACGAGCCGAACATCCGGGAGACCATCGCCTTCCCGCTCAACGGCAACGCGCAGGACCTGATGATGGGCGCCCCGACCGAGCTGGACGAGACCCGCCTGCGGGAACTCCACCTGTCGGTCCGCAAGCCGCAGCCGAAGTAGTCCTCGGCCGAGGGGGCCCGGAACCGCACGCGGTTCCGGGTCCTTTCAGTTTCGACACCGGCCAGCCGGGGAGCTCGCGGGCTCAGAACCCCAGGTACGTGATCTGGACGACGTAAACGCGCTCGCTGCGCACGACGACCTGATACGTGAACATTCCGCCCGGGACGATGACATCGCCGCCCCTCGGGTCCATGTCCTGGTGGGCCCGGCCGTGGATGTGGACGGCTTCGGCGGCTCTGACCAGCTCATCCGCCGCGCTCGCCACCCTGGCGAGAAAGGCGGCGGGCGCTGTCCGGGCGGCTTCCTCCGCTCCGAAGGCGTACTCCCACTTCCAGCTCAACCGCGTACTGCCTTCATGGCTTCGTCCAGTACAGCGGTCAGCTCCCGAAGAGCCGCCCGAGCGGTATCGGGATCCTCGTCCTCCAGTGTGTTCCGCGCGCGCTCGAAACGGGCGGACAGGTCGGGGCGGCGGGCGATCTCGATGTCCCGGGACCACAGGAGGACCCAGCTCCTCACGGGGCTCAGCGACTCCCACTCCACGGCCTTGGCGAACGCCTCGTCCTTCGTGGCCTGCATCTCCTCCAAGCGGGCGGGAGCCACGACGGCGAGGGCCGTGCGCAGGGCGTCAGGGGTCTGCTCGGGCCGGGGGATCAGCTCGCGCCCGTGGTCGGCCAGTGTGCTCATGGTGTCCTCCAGGAGTACCCCTGCCAGGGTATCCGGGCCGGACCGGGCGAGGGCTCGCATGCTCACAAGGCACCCTTCGGGTCGGTTCGGCAGTCGCGGCAGAGGCCCGGTTCGGGGGCGCGGAAGGCGCGTTCGCAGCCGTCGCAGGTCTGGAAGGGGTGTCTGGGCTCCGGGGCCGGGCGGAACGAGGGCAGCGGGGGGAGTTTGGCCGCCAGGCGGTGGGCCAGCAGGGCCGCCGGGCGGGTCAGGGGGGTTGGCGGGAGGCCCTCGGTCAGGGCCTTGGTCATGTCGGGCGGGGTGATGTCCCGTTCCAGCCAGGCGACCACGCCCGGTGCCAGGTGTTCCACGTCCGTCTGCGAGAGGAGCAGACGGGGGTCCTCGCGGCGGAGGCCGGCCAGGACGCCGATGGCCGTCTGGAGCAGGTCTGCCGAGGTCAGCGACGGTTTCGGTACGGCAGGGAGGCTCTTGCGGGGCGGCGGCTTGGTCGGGGCCCCGCGTCGGGCCGGGGGCTTGTCCGAGGGGGCGGGCCCGCGGTGGCCGGGCTTGTTGCAGGAGATCGTGCGGGTGATGAACCGGCCGCTGGGGGTGCGTTCGCGGACGCGGCGCAGGTAGCCGTACGTCTCCAGCTCGCGCAGGCCCGCGGCGATCGTCGTGCGGCCCTCGGGGAACCTCTTGGCGAGGCTCTTGATGTCGACCTCGGTGCCCTCCCGCAGCGACTGGATGTGGGTCGCGAGGCCGATCGCCACCAGCGACAGGTGGTGGTGCTGGGAGAGGTGGTTGCCGACCACGACGAATTCCTCGGTGTGGCGGATGTTGTCGTGGATCACGCCACAGTTGGGCCGAGGACGGGGGTGGCTTTTGCCCGGGATCCGGGACTTGGTGGGCGTGGGCGCGTTAGGGTTTTGAGAGTCCATTGGGAAGGTTCTGCTTCCTCGGTGGTCAGGCCCCCGCAGGGACGCTACTCCCGGCGGGGGCCGTCGCATGTCTGGTGGTGGGGGGCGTCTTGCTGCGCTGAGCGTAGGGCAGGCAACCGGGCTCGAATCCAGCCCAGTTGGGCATATTCACTCGCGGGAGTGAGTTTGCCCGGCGGGAGGGAGGGGTGGGGTTTGGTGGGGTTCTTTCTCTTCGGTGGGTAGTTCTTGGGGACGTCCCGTCGGACCGGAGTCCGGTGCGTCGGGTTCCGGTGACTCGCCTTCCCCGAGGGCGAGTTCGGCCCAGACCGTCTTGCGGGGGTGCGATCCTCGGGTGACGCCCCAGCGGTCGGCGAGCGCCTCCACGAGGGTCAGGCCGCGGCTCGACTCGTCCTCCCCGTCCGGCACTTGGGGCGTCGGCAGCCGGTCGCCGCGGGTGTCCGTCACCTCGATGCGGAGGGTTCCGCCCACGACGTACAGCAGCAGTGCGAAGTTCCGGCCGGGGACCCTGCCGTGCGTCGCGGCGTTGTTCGCCAGCTCGGCGACGACGTGCGCGGCCCGCTCCAGCGGCAGTCCCCACGAGCGGAGTTGCTCCGTCGCGAGCAGTCGGGCGAGGCGGGCGCCGCGTGGTGTCGGTGACAACAGCACGCTGAAGTGGCGGATGTGGCCCTCGGGTTGGGCCGGTTCAGGAATCACGTCACTCAGCGTGGCCGAGTACGCCTACCGTGAGTAGTGACGACGCCGTTGCGTACGGTGACTGTCCGGAGCTTGTCCGGTGCTGTCCGGGCTTGTCGGGGCGGTGCGTACGGGTAGGGGCGTGGCGGTACGCGGCGGTACGACCAAGGGGCGCGCATGTCGGTGGACGGCGAGGTACGACGGCTCAGGACAGAGGCGGACGAGCCGGGCTGGGAGGTCGATCCGGACGACGAGTGGGGCGTGGCCGTGGTCGCCACGGTGGGGCGGCAGTTGAAGCTGAGGCGCGAGGCGGTGGGGATGCGCGCCGGCGAGTTCGGCGACGCGGTGGGGTACGGCGAGGACCTCGTCTACAAGATCGAGGCCGGGAAGCGGATTCCCCGCCCCGAGTATCTGGACAGAGCGGACGAGGTGCTGGGGGCGGGCGGGCTGCTGGCGGCGATGAAGGAGGACGTGGAGAAGGTCCGGTACCCGAAGAAGGTTCGGGCCTTGGCTGAGATGGAGGCGAAGGCGGTCGAGATCGGGGTGTATGAGTGCAACATCATCGCGGGGCTGTTGCAGACACCGGAGCATGCGCGAGCCGTCATCGGGGCTGCACAGCCGCCGTACTCGCCGGATGATGTGGAACGCATGGTGGCGGCGCGCGTCGCTCGGCAGTCGGTCTTCCGGCGTGACCCGGCGCCCGCGCTCAGTTTCGTCCTGGAAGAGGGCGTACTGAGGAGGCCCATCGGGGGCACAATGGTGTGGCATCAGCAGCTCGAACGGCTGCTGGAGCTGGGGCAATTACACAACGTCGTGCTTCAGGTGATGCCGATGGACTGTGACACCCACTCGGGGTTGGACGGGCGTATCGAGCTGCTGAAGTTCGTGGACGGCGCGGCGGTCGGTCGCTCCGATGGTGCGTTCAACGGCCGACCTGTCCATGATCCCAAGCAGCTGCGCATTCTCGAACTGAGGTATGGCACCATCCGGGCTCAGGCGCTCTCGCCCCGGGAGTCGCTGGCCCTCATCGAGCGAATGCTGGGAGAAACATGATCCGCGAGGCCTCTACTGGGGATGTCTCCGAGCTGGCGTGGTTCAAGAGCAGCTACAGCGGCGGCAATGACGGCAACTCCTGTGTAGAGGTCGCCCATACTCCCGGCACCATCCACGTCCGAGACTCCAAGTACCGCGAAGTCGGCCCCCGTCTCGCCCTCGGGGCGGAAGCGTGGGCCGACTTCGTGGTGTTCGTCAGATGAGCCAGAGCAGCCCGTTACCGCCGAGCAGGGTGCCGTTGGTCTGGGACAGGCCGAGCGAGGGGCCGGTGTAGACGCGGGCGCCGGTGCCGGTGGGGCGGGCGGAGCCGCCGGGGAGGACGAACACCGCGCCGGTGTCGTTGTTTTCGCCCGCCGCTCCGATGAACAGCTCCGGACGGCCGTTCTTGTTCACGTCCCCGACGGAGACGGTCGTGCCGAAGAAGTCGTCCTTCTCGGAGACGCTCGGGACGCCCGAGGTGTCCTGGGTGAAGGTGTACGCGCCGCTGCCGAGGGCGCCCGAGGCGCGGCCCGGGATCACGGTGACCGCGCCGGCCCGCCGCACGCTGCCGACGCCCTCGTAGGGCGCGCCGACCACGATCTCGTCGAGGCCGTCCCGGTTGAGGTCGGCCACCGTGAGGCCGCCGCCGAACGCGTCGCCCTTCTCGCTCGCGCCGGGCACACCGGCCGTGTTCTGGGTGATCTGAACCGGCTCGGTGTCTGCTGAGATGCCGTTCGCCGAGCCGTGCCAGACCAGGACCCGGCCGCCTGGCATGCCGTCGGCGCCCGCGACGGCGGGCTCGTCCGGGTCACCGGCGACGAGGTCGTCGTAGCCGTCGCCGTTGACGTCGCCGGAGGCGGTGATCAGGCCGTTGCCGGTCAGCTCCGTGCCGATGGCGAAGGTCGTGTGGAGCCGGCCGCCGGTCAGGTCGCCGTCGCGGGCCGTGGCCACGCCCGGACGGGGTGTCGAGTCGCCGTACCAGTCGCCGAGCGTGACCGACTCCACGGAGCCGACGTCCATGCCCAGGATGGCGACCCCGAAGGTCCCGGTGCGCGAGAAGGGCCCGGAGAAGTGGATGAACGCGTCGTACCCGGCCACCACGACCGAGGTGCCGCCCGCCGGGCCGAGGCTCAGCGCGGCGATGTCCTGCCCGTACTGGTGCGGGGACTCGGACGGCGACGGCAGTTCGGTGCCGCTGGTCAGCCCGTTCTTGCCGCCCCAGAGGACCGACACCTGACCGGAGTCCGTTCCCTTGGTGGTGTCCTCGTAGGGGGAGCCCACGACCAGGTCGGCGTAGCCGTCCCGGTTGAGGTCGGCGGTGGCGGTGGCGGCGCCGAACCGGTCGTACGCCTCCGCCGTGCCCGGCACCCCGGAGGTGTTCTGCGTGATCGTCTTGCGCCGGGTCGAGGAGAGCCCGGAGGACGAGCCGTACAGCACGACCACCGCGCCCGCGGCCTCCTTGCCCGACACGTTCGCGCCCGGCGCGGGCAGGACCGCGTCCCGGTAGCCGTCACCGTTGAAGTCGCCCGGCACCGCGCCGTGGACCGCGGCCGCCGGAACGGCCGGCAGCAGGGCACCCGCGGTCAGGCTCGCCGCCACGAAGGCGGCGACCCCCCATCTGCGTATCGTCATGTCTCCCCCTAGGAAAGGGACTTGTAGCCCGAGTAGCCGGTCGCGATCTTGG
This sequence comes from Streptomyces sp. NPDC000983, assembly GCF_040299205.1. NCBI lineage: Bacteria > Bacillati > Actinomycetota > Actinomycetes > Kitasatosporales > Streptomycetaceae > Streptomyces > Streptomyces sp. NPDC000983. Next base: position 369,143 of record NZ_JBEPBM010000002.1, read on the forward strand.
CACGGCCGCCGAAGGAGCCCTTGCCGTCGCCGCTGTTGCGGTACAGGTTGCCGCTGGTGTCGCGGGAGACCAGGTCGGGTCTGCCGTCGTCGGTGATGTCGCCGACGCCCACGACCACGTCGTAGGAGGCACCCCAGTCGGAGAAGACCTTCGCCCGGGCCGCGAACGTGCCGTCACCCTTGCCGTCGTAGCGGTAGAGGACGTTGGCCTTGTCCTGGGCGACGAGGTCGGCCCTGCCGTCGCCGGTGATGTCGCCGACGCCCACGATCTTCTTGTACGTCTTCCAGTTGTCGTAGAGCTTGACGCGGGCGGCGAGCTTGCCCGTGCTGGTGCCCTTGTACAGGTAGACGGTGCCGGTGGAGGCGTTGCGGGCCAGCAGGTCCGGGCGGCCGTCACCGCTGAGGTCACCGGGCGAGGTCAGCACGTCGTACTGGGTCCAGCCGCTGGTGGCGAGGGTGGTGTACGAGGTCGACGGCTTGACCGCCGCGTTGCAGCCGGGCTTGTACAGGCGCAGGGCGCCGCTGCTGTAGCGGACGAGCACGTCGTTGCAGCGGTCTCCGCTCAGGTCCCCGAAGGGGACGGCCTTGACGGTGGTGGGCCAGCCCGTGCCGGTGGTCTTCTCGCCGAACTTGCCGGTGCCGGTGCCCGCCTGCCAGGTCAGGCCGCCGGAGGAGTTGAGGGTGAGCAGGTCGCCTCGGCCGTCGGGGCCGTCGGGGCTGGTGAAGTCGTGCCGGACCGCCGACCCCCGCTCCATGAAGACACTGCCTGCGACCACGGTGTTCGCGGTGGAGGAGCCGAGGCCGGTGGCCTTCAGCGTCCAGGTGACGGGACCGTTCGGGAAGTAGGTCCCGTCGGATGCCTTGCCGGTCCACGTCATCGACACCCGGTCCGTGCGCGCGCCGCCGGTGAAGGTGCGCGTGGCCCTGCCGTTCGCTCCGCTCTGGAGGGAGCTGAAGGTGAGCGACCAGGAGGTGACCGGGCGGGAGAGCTCCACGTCGACCTCGTACGGCATGGCCGGCGTGACCAGGCTGGCGTACGCGCTGTCGAAGGCGGTCACCGGGGAGGGGGCGATGCCCGTGGTGGTGACCCGGACGCGCTCGTACGAGTCGAACCAGGCGACCAGGCCCGTGTACTCGTCGACCGTCCAGCGGTAGCGGCGGTCCAGGGCGACGCCGCTGTCGGGGAGGCCGGAAGCGATGACACGGCTCGTGCCGCCGGCCGCCTCGGTGAGGACCAGGGTGGCTGCCGCGTGGTCGTGGCGGACGGTGAAGCCGTCGCCGAGCAGCACGTCACCGGGGGTGACCGCCCTCGACGTACCGGCCTTGGTGTCGTACACGCCCGCCGAGGCGGACCCGCAGGCCCAGTACACCCAGCGGCCGGCGGCCTGAAGCTCGGTCGGCGCGCAGGCCAGGCCCGGCACGGTCACCGTGGCCAGTGTCTTCTTCGTGATCAGGCTGTACGAGGTGAGCGTGCCCGCGGTGGTGGTGGCGCTCCACAGGGTGGGGCCGTGCAGGGCGGCGGCGCGCGCCGATCGCTTCAGCTGCTGGCCCTGGCCGAACTCGCCGACGTACTGGGTGGATCCGGAGGTGTAGACGGCGTAGTCGTCGGAGACGTCGACGATGCTGCCGCCGCCGGTGCCGAACTCCAGGTCGCTGCTGACGACGGCGTTGAGCCGGTCGGCCTTGTCCAGACCGCTGCCGCCCTCGTCGGCGTCGGAGAACGTGCTGAGATAGACGTCGTCCGGCTCGCTGCCGGTGTTGCCCCACAGCGGGATGCAGGTGGTGCTGCCCGGCTGCGGGCAGACCGCGGCGGAGGAGAGCTGGACACTGTCCACGGCCGCGGTCGAGGTCAGCTCGGTGGAGCCGTTGGTGGTGAGGGTGCGCAGGGTCGTGTAACGGCCGGAGTCGACGACGCGCAGGCTGCCGCGGCTGAGGGCGAGGCCCGTCTTGGCCTTCTCCACCGCCGGGGACTGGTACGTCTTCTCCAGCTTCAGCGCGTCCCCGGCCTGGCTCACCCGCTGCACCCACCAGTCGGTGGCGTCGGTGCCGCCGGTCACCAGCGCGGTGCCGTCCCCGGAGGCCAGCGTGTACACGTCCGCGCTGGCCAGCAGTGTCTGCCGCTTCGAGGGGTCGGTGACGTTCACCGCCGTCAGCTGAGAGCCGAGCGCGCTGGACGTCAGCGGGAGGATCAGCCAGTCGCCGACCAGGACCGGGTCGCCCTCCAGGGTGCCGGGGAGCGAGGACAGCGTCACGACCTGCTCGGGGGCGGTGAGGTCGGTGCGGGACTTCAGGTGCAGTTCGCCGCCGCCGTACCAGCCGAGGCGGTCGGAGCTCATCACGAACTCCGCGTTGGCGTCGTAGTCCTCGAAGGCCGTGGTGTTCACGGCCGACTCGACGTCGATGTATTGGAGCGTGCCGAAGGTGCCCTCCGCGAAGAGGACACCGGAGGAGTCCGCGGCGAGGACACTCTCGGACGGCACACTGGACTCGCCGGCGATCCTGCGGGTCCGCCACTCGCCGTCGACCTTGTCGATCAGGGAGTAGGAGGTGACGATCGTGTCCCCCGCCAGCGCCCGGTACTTTCCGTGGGTGCTGTTCCAGCTCACCTTCCTGGACTCGGCGATCGCCGGGTCCCAGAACGTGGCGAACTCGTCGGTCGTGGAGGCGGGCAGGGCGATCAGGTCGCTGCCCGAGCCGTACCAGCCGCCGTAGCAGTCCCAGCCCATGTACTTGCAGTTGGCGACCGGGGTGTAGACACCGGCGTCGTTCTTCACCGTGACGGTCTCACCCGTCGCGTAGTCCGTCCACGCCAGCCCGGTCCGGCCCGTCTGCCAGTGCAGGAAACCGCTGTCGCCGGAGACCAGCGGCCGGTCGGCACGCGGAGTGGTGCTGCTGGGATCGGTCAGGGTGATCGCGGCGGTGCCGGCGACCTCGGCCGCCTCGGCGGTGTCGTGGCCGTCCGACAGGACGACCACGGACGCGGTCGCGACGGCGACCACGAGAGAGGAGACGGCGGCGGTCAGACCGCCCCGTCTCAGGGCGTGTCTGCCCACGTGCGCTTCCCTCCCCAGCGAAAGCGCTCGCTTTCGCACAAGTGGCCGAATGCTAGCAGCGGTTGGCTCAAACCAGGAGGTCAGCCCGGGTCAGCTCTTGGTGCTGGACACCTTGCGGGTGCGGCGGCGCAGCGCCGGGCCGAGGCGGACCAGGACCCGCTTCTCCATGCCCGCGACGCGCCGCTCCAGGGCGGTGAGCTGCTTGCGGGTGGCCTCCAGCCGCTCGACCGCTTCGGCGAGCTTCTCGGCGGTGCCCGCGGCGCGCTTCTCGGCGGCGGCCAGCTTGCCGCGCAGTTCGTCGTTCTTCCTGGTGGCGGCCGTGAGCTTCTTGGTGAGCCTGGTCTCCGAGGCGGTGACCGACTCGCGCAGCCTGCTCATCCGGTAGCGGTTGTGCCCGTCCTCGGTGCCGTCCCAGACCTCCATCGAGGCGGGCAGGTCGAGGGCGGCGACCTGGGCGTCGAAGGCGGCACCGCCGTCACCGTGCTGGTAGGTGTTGTCCAGGCCGTTGCGGGTGAGGAAGGCGGTGATGCGCTCGAACCGCTCGCCGTGGCCCTTGATCATGGCCGAGAAGTCGGCGGCCTCGTACAGGTCGCGCGGGTCGGTGTCGGCGGACAGCGTGGAGAGCTGCCGGTGCGGGATGTCGAAGTACCGGCACAGCTCCAGGGTGCGCGAGTCGTGGGTGAGGACGACCGCGGGGGTGCCAGCCAACAGGGCGGCGATGTTCCCGTGGATCCGGGTGCCGTAGGCGAAGTCGTAGGAGCGCAGCTCGTCGATCCAGGTCGCCGGGTCCAGCGGCATGCGCACCTTGTTCTCGCGGAGCAGGGCGTGGCTCAGCTGGAGCGGGAAGGGGTCCTCGAAGCCGGACTCGGGGGTGGTGTCGCCCCAGAGCAGCAGCTCGGCGTCGACGAGGTTCTGCGCGTAGTAGGTGAGGTTCGGGTAGTGCGCGTGGGCGTGGGCGGCGATGCCGGCGACGGGGCCGACGGGTATCGCGTTCGGGGAGAGGTTGATCGCCAGGCGGGAGTCCGCGGTGATCTCCGTGGCGCGGATCTCCGGGAACCGCTCGCCGTACAGGAACATCGACGGGCAGCCCATGATGTCGATGCTGTCGTCCGGGACGCCGTGGTCCCTCAGATAGCTCGCGGTCAGCTCGCCGCGGACGCCGATGGAGGCGGAGCGGTCCAGGACGGCCCGCGCGAAGCGCTTCACGGAGGCTTCCATCGGGGCCAGCATGTCGGTCGCGTAGTCGTCGGTCGCCTGGGCGCCGACGCCGAACACCACCACCGGGATGGTGAGCTGTTCGATCAGCGTGGAGAGCCGGTCCAGCGACGCCTGGAACTGGGGGCGGAAGGCGTTGGCGAGGGGGACGACGAAGACGTCGTACCGCTCGTTGATCTCCGCCGCGCGCTCGGCCGAGTGGTTCGTGCGGATGCCGTTGGAGGTGACCTCGGTGTCCGGGGTCGTCAGCATCTTGTGGGCCGAGTCGCTGAACAGCAGGTTCCCGGTGTTCGTCCCGATCAGGTCCTGCTGGATGAACTCCGTCGGCGTGGCCACCCGGAGCGGGCTCTTTCCGGAGCGGATCAGGATGCGCTTCACGAGATTCCTTGATGCTGATGCGTCGCGTGCGAGGCGAGCGGTGAGAGGAGTAAATCGAACACTATCCAGGGATAGATGAATAGTGAAGGAATTGTCACCGCTCGCCCGTCTCGCGAGCCGATTCGTGACTTATCGCGCGACGTACTGCGTCAGGATCGCCTGGACCTCGTAGATGTCGACGCCCTTGGTGAAGGTCTTCGTGATCGGGAGCTGGGCGCCGGAGACCCAGATCTTCAGCTCGGCGTCGAGGTCGAAGGTGCCGGCCGTCTCCACCGCGAAGTGCGTGATGCTGCGGTACGGGATGGAGTGGTACTCCGTCTTCTTACCGGTGATGCCCTGCTTGTCGACCAGGATCAGACGGCGGTCGGTGAACAGGATGGTGTCGCGTATCAGCAGGTAGGCGGTGTGCACCGTCTCGCCCTGGCCGAGCAGCTTGGCGTAGTCCTGCGCGGCCTGCGCCGGGTCGATCGGGTGTGCGTTGCCGAAAAGAGCCATGAGAGGACCCCCCACTCGAATTGCTGTGCGGCCGTGCCCGGCCGCGTGATCATGGCCAGATATACCCGCAGAGTGAGGGGCCCGAGAAGGGCTGTTACGCCGCTGTGTCTCCGCCGAAGCGCTCCTTGTACGTTTCGAGGTCTTCGTCCGTCAGCTTGGCGAACAGCACCGGCGGGACGGTGAACGGCGTACCGGCCGGGACGAAGGACAGCGCCTTCGCCTCGTCCGCCGACACCCAGGTCGCGGTGTCGTCGGCGAGCGCGAACGCCTGCCGCATCGCCGCCGAGGTCGACGGGATGAACGGCTCCGAGACCACCGCGTACAGGTGGATCAGGTTCATCGCCGTGCGCAGGGTCAGCGCGGCGCCCTCCTGGTCGGTCTTGATCTCCAGCCAGGGGGCCTTCTCCTCCAGGTAGGAGTTGCCCGCGGACCACAGGGCGCGCAGCGCGGCGGCGGCCTTGCGGAACTGGAGGGCCTCCATCTGCGCCTCGTACTCGGCCAGCAGCTCGGCGATCTGCTCGCCGAGCCTCGCCTCCGCCTCACCGGCCGGGCTGCCCGCCGGGACCTCCTCGCCGAACCGCTTCTTGGAGAAGGACAGCACGCGGTTGACGAAGTTGCCGAGGGTGTCGGCGAGGTCCTTGTTCACCGTCGCGGTGAAGTGCTCCCAGGTGAAGGAGGAGTCGTCCGACTCGGGGGCGTTGGCGATCAGGAAGTAGCGCCAGTAGTCGGCGGGGAGGATGTCCAGCGCCTGGTCGGTGAAGACACCGCGCTTCTGGGACGTGGAGAACTTCCCGCCGTAGTACGTCAGCCAGTTGAACGCCTTGACGAAGTCGACCTTCTTCCACGGCTCGCGCACGCCGAGTTCGGTGGCCGGGAACATCACCGTGTGGAAGGGGACGTTGTCCTTCGCCATGAACTCCGTGTAGCGCACGGTGTCGTCGGCCTCGTACCACCACGACTTCCAGTCGCGGTTCTCCGGGTCCTCGTCCGACCACTCCTTGGTCGCGCCGATGTACTCGATCGGGGCGTCGAACCAGACGTAGAAGACCTTGCCCTCGGCGGCCAGCTCCGGCCAGGTGTCGGCCGGGACCGGGACGCCCCAGTCCAGGTCACGGGTGATCGCACGGTCGTGCAGGCCCTCGGTGAGCCACTTGTGGGCGATCGAGGAGGCCAGCTGCGGCCAGTCCTTGTCGTGCCGGGCGACCCATTCGCGCACCTCGTTCTCCAGCTTCGACTGGAGCAGGAAGAGGTGCTTGGTCTCGCGGACCTCCAGGTCGGTGGAGCCGGAGATCGCCGAGCGCGGGTCGATCAGGTCGGTGGGGTCCAGGACGCGGGTGCAGTTCTCGCACTGGTCGCCGCGGGCCTTGTCGTAACCGCAGTGGGGGCAGGTGCCCTCGACGTAGCGGTCCGGGAGGAAGCGGCCGTCGGCCGGGCTGTACACCTGGCGGATCGCCCGCTCCTCGATGAAGCCGTTCTCGTTCAGCCGGCGGGCGAAGTGCTGGGTGATCTCCACGTTCTGCGGGGAGGAGCTGCGGCCGAAGTAGTCGAAGGCCAGCGCGAAGCCGTCGTAGACCGCCTTCTGCGCGTCGTGCGCCTGCGCGCAGAACTCCGCCACCGGGAGGCCCTGCTCCTTCGCGGCCAGTTCGGCGGGGGTGCCGTGCTCGTCCGTGGCGCAGATGTACAGGACGTCGTGGCCGCGCTGGCGGAGGTACCGGGAGTACACGTCCGCCGGGAGCATGGACCCCACCATGTTGCCCAGGTGCTTGATCCCGTTGATGTACGGAAGGGCGCTGGTGATGAGGTGTCGAGCCATGGCTTGGCTGCTCCCGGGTCGGTTGTTTTTCGAACCTTGAAATCGTAGCCGACACGGGTGGGCCGCCCGCTTCCCGTTTTACGGGGTGGGAAGGGGGCGGCCCGGGTGCGCCTTTTTTTGTTACGGGCGCCAGTCCGCCAGTACGCCCGTGTAGAGCTCGGTGTCGGTCAGCTCTCGGGGGGTCGGGCCCGCGTGGAAGAACGACGCGTTGCCGGTCTTCAGTTTGCGGAGGTAGTCGAAGGCCTTGTTGTCGAGGTCGCCGAAGGCCACGAAGGCGAAGTGGATGTGGGGGTGGTTCTTCGCGGCGTCGGCCAGGGCCTGGGTGGCGGGGGTCTTCGCGTCGGGGGCGCCGTCGGTCTGGAAGATCACGAGGGTGGGGGTGGTGTCGGTGGCCTCGGGGTTGTTCTTCGTGTGGGTGGCCACGACTTCTTCCACTGCTACGTGGTAGCTCGTGCGGCCCATGCGGCCGAAGGTCGCGTGCAGGTCGTCGATCTTGTTCTCGTGGTCGGTGAGGGTGAGTTCGCCGGTGCCGTCGAGTTCGGTGGAGAAGAAGGTGACCTGGACCGTTGCCTCGGGGTCGAGGTGGGCGGCCAGGGCGAGGGTCTGCTCCGCGAGGGCCTGGGCGGAGCCGTCCTTGTAGTACGGGCGCATGGAGGAGGAGCGGTCGAGTACGAGGTGTACTCGGGCCCTGGTGCCGGTGAGGTTGTTCTTCTTGAGGGGGGTGGTGGCGGCCTTGTAGGCGGTGAGGAGGCCGGGGGCGGCGGTCTTGAGGCGGGTGAGGGGGATGGCGGGGGCCGGGGTGGGCTCCTCGGCCACGGTCGGCTCTGGTTCCGGGGTGGGCTCCTCGGCCACGGCCGGCTCCGGGGCGGGGTCCTCGGCTACGGCCGGCTCCGGGGCGGGGTCCTCGGCTACGGCCGGCTCGGGCTCCGGGGATACGGCCTCGGCTTCGCCTTCGGCCTTGTCGTTCCCACCCGCACCACCCGTGCTGGATTCGTCGTCGGGTGCGGGTGGCCCCTGTGGGGCCTGCTCGTCGTCGGCGGCCGCGGGTGCGGCTGCCTCCGGCTCGGGCGCCTCCGCGACGACGGGCTCGGGGGCCGGGGTGGGCTCCTCCGCGACGATGGGCTCGGGCTCGGGGGTGGGCTCCTCGGCCACGACCGGCTCGGGCTCGGGGACGTCGGCCGCTACCGGCTCCGGCTCCGGTTCCGGGGTGGGGTCCTCGGCCACGACCGGCTCGGGCTCGGGGACCTCGGCTGCTACCGGCTCCGGCTCCGGGGCGGGGGCCTCGGCTGCGACCGGGGTGGGGTCCTCGGCCACGACCGGCTCGGGCTCGGGGACCTCGGCCGCTACCGGCTCCGGCTCCGGCTCAGGGGCGGGGGCCTCGGCTGCGACCGGCTCCGGGGTGGGCTCGGGCGTGGGGGTCTCGGCCACGATCGGCTCGGGGGCCGGGGTGGTCGTGGCCTCGTCCGCCGGGGGTGACTGCTTGGGGACCGTTACGTTGTCGAAGGCTGCCGCTACCAGTTCGTGCTCGTTGTCGTCCTCCGCGGGGCGGGGGTCCGGGAGCTGGGGCGTGGGCGAGGTCGCCGCACCCTCTGCTTCGGCCGTGCGCTCCTTTCGGGAGCGGCCGAATGCGTTCCGCAGGAGAGTGAGAATGCCCATGTGCGCAACCCTTCGCATGAGTTGTGTCCGTCAATCCCTGGCCAGGACGGACACGTAAGGTTAGCCGCCCCGTGGGGTGATCTTGGGGCGGGATCCCCCAGGTGGGCGCCTGTGGGGCAACTGACTTTCCGATACCTCCAGTTCACCCTCCGTTAAGTCGGCGTCCCCGTTTTCGCACATACATCCCCCTAGCGTCCGACTGGCTGGATTCAAGGGGAAGCTAGGGGAGTACAAAGTGCGCATTCCACTGCCGCTGATCAGAACGTCGGACGGTTCGCACGCCGGTGGGCGTTCTGCCATGACATGCCGTTTCCGTTGTGGTGACGCCTGTTTCCACGAGGTGCCCAACACCACCGCCAACCCGTACGTCGGCGATGTCATCGCCGGTGCCCTCAGTCGTCGTGGCGTGATGCGTGCCGCGGCCGTCGTGACCGCCGCGGCCGCCGCCGGTACCGCCGTGTCCGTCGCCGCCGCCCCGGCCGCCGAGGCCGCGCCCCTCGCCGGGCACAAGCCCAAGCCCAAGCCGTCCGGCAAGGGTGCTCGCGGGCTTCGGTTCTCGCCCGTAGCGCCCAATACCAACGATGCCGTCACCGTGCCCGAGGGGTATGGGCAGAACGTGGTCATTCGGTGGGGTGAGCCCATTCTGCGTGGGGCGCCCGCCTTTGACCCGGAGAAGCAGACGGCCGCCGCGCAGGCCCAGCAGTTCGGGTACAACTGCGACTTCCTCGCGCTGCTGCCGCTGCCCGGCGAGCACAACCGGCAGATCCTCGTCGCGAACCACGAGTACACCGACGAGATCCTGATGTTCCGCGGCTACGACCCGGCCGCCCCGACCCGTGAGCAGGTCGAGATCGCCTGGGCCGCGCACGGTCTGTCCGCCGTCGTCGTCGAGGGCGAGCGCCGCAGCGGACGGCTCCGTCCCGTGCCGCGCCACCCGCTGAACCGGCGGATCACCGCCACCACCGAGTTCCGGATCACCGGCCCCGCCGCCGGCTCCGACCTGCTGAGGACCTCCGCCGACCCGACCGGCACCAAGGCGCTCGGCACCCTCAACAACTGCGCCGGCGGCACCACCCCCTGGGGCACCACGCTGCACGGCGAGGAGAACTTCAACCAGTACTTCGCCAACTCCTCCAGCGCCACCGACAAGCGGTACGGCATCGGCACCGGCGCCACCGAGCGCAAGTGGGAGCTCTTCGACAAGCGCTTCGACGTCGCCCAGGAGCCCAACGAGGTGCACCGCTTCGGATACGTCGTCGAGCTGGACCCGTACGACCCGCACTCCAAGCCCCGCAAGCGCACCGCGCTCGGCCGCTTCAAGCACGAGGGCGCCACCGTGCGGCTCACCGACGACGGCCGCCCGGTCGTCTACTCCGGTGACGACGAGCGGTTCGACTACTTCTACAAGTTCGTCGGCAGCAAGCGGATGAAGAAGGGGTCGAGCAGGGCCGCCCGTGAGCACAATCTGACGCTGCTCGACGAGGGGACGCTCTACGTCGCCCGGCTCACCGGGGACTCTCCCGCCATCGAGATCGACGGCACCGGCAAGCTTCCCTCCGACGGCGAGTTCGACGGCTCCGGCGAGTGGATCCCGCTGGCCACCGCCACCGCCAAGGGCGCCGTCAGCCACGTCGAGGGCATGACCGCCGACGAGGTGTTCGTCTTCACCCGGCTCGCCGGTGACAAGGTCGGCGCCACCAAGATGGACCGCCCCGAGGACGTCGAGCCCAACCCGCACACCGGCAAGGTGTACATCGCCCTCACCAACAACTCCAACCGCGGCAAGGCCGGCTACGCCGCCGCCGACGAGGCCAACCCGCGCAACAGCAACAAGCACGGCCAGATCCTGGAGCTGACCGAGCGCTGGAACCGCGCCGACAGCACGAAGTTCGCCTGGAGCCTGTTCCTGGTCGCCGGTGACCCGGCCGACCCGGCCACCTACTTCGCGGGCTTCCCCAAGGACCAGGTCAGCCCGATCTCCTGCCCCGACAACGTCGCCTTCGACCCGCACGGCAACCTGTGGATCTCCACCGACGGCGCCCAGCTCGGCTCGCACGACGGACTCTTCGGCGTCGCCACGCGCGGTGACCGGCGCGGTGAGCTGAAGCAGTTCCTGACCGTGCCCAAGGGCGCGGAGACATGCGGCCCGATCATCCAGGACCGCCGCGTCCTGGTCGCCGTCCAGCACCCGGGCGAGATCGACGGCGCGAACGTCGAGAACCCGGCGAGCACCTGGCCCGACGGGCCCGGCCGCTACGTCCGCCCGGCCGTCGTGGCCGTGTGGCGCGAGGACGGCGGCGACATCGGCGCCTGACCGGCGCCGGTGGCGTTCAGCGCGGTGCGGTGGGGGAGGCGATCGCCCTGGCCGCCGCCACCTCCTGGCGCAGCGGCTCCAGGACGCTGCCCGCCGGCCCGGTGAGGTCGGTGCGCACCGCGTACAGCACGTCCACCTTCCGCAGGCCGTCCGCCAGCTCCCTGAGCTGACGGGCGGCCTGTGCGATCTCCCCCTGCGAGGGCGGCGGCGCCCCGTGCTTGATCCGTACCCGGGCCGCGGTGGTGGCGTCCACGATCCGTTCCACGGCCACCACCAGCGGCCACCAGGCCGCGGCCCGGCGTCCGACGGGCGGCGGCTCGGTCAGGGCCCGCTGGAACTCCGTACGGATGACGGAGAGGTCGCGGTAGAGGCGGCGGCGCATCCGGGCCCGGGCGGGCGGGTCCACGGCGTCCTTGCCGAAGGCGCCCTCCACATAGCGCGCGGTGTCGGCCACCGCGTCCGCGAGCCGGTCCCCGACCCGGGTGTGCCAGCTCTCCGGCCACAGCAGGTACCCGGCGACCAGGGCGATGGCGCAGCCGGTCAGCGAGTCCACCAGCCGGGGCAGCAGCAGCCCGGTGCCCTGGTGGTTCAGGGTGTCGGACAGCAGCATGATCACCGGGGTGATGGCGGCGGTCTGGTAGCCGTAGCCGCGCGGGGTGAGCGCCGGGATCAGCGGCGCCAGCACCAGCATCACGGGCACGTCCCACCAGCCCCGCGGCACCTGCGAGAGCACCGCCGCGGCGACGACGAGACCGGCCACCGTGCCCAGCGCGCGCAGCAGCGCGCGGGAGAACACCGAACCGAAGTCCGGCTTCATCACGAAGGTGATGGTCAGTGCCACCCAGTACGAGCGCGGCACCGGCACCGTCGACACCAGCACCTGGGCCGCGCCGATGCACAGGGCCAGCCGCAGCCCGTAGCGCCAGGAGGCGGCGGACAGGGCGACGTTGCGGGCCGCGCGGGCGGCCCGGACCCCGAGGGCGGCGGGCCGGCCGAGCCGGTCGTCGATGCCGCGGGGGTCCACGTCGGGTGCGGCGACCACGTCGGCGGCGTGGCGCAGGGCGTGGTCGACGGCCCGCGCGGTCTCCGACATCGGGGCGGGCAGCCGCAGTTCGAGGGGGCCGGTGAAGCCGGTCTCCACGGCCCGCGCGAGATGCCGTACCGCCTCGGGGAGTTCGGGCGGCAGCCGGTCGCCGTCGAGATGGGCGGCGGGGGCGGCCTCCACGACCGGGATGAGGGCGTTCAACTGGGCGAGCAGCCGGGTCAGTTCGGGGCTGCGGCCGTGATGGCGGGTGCGCCGGGCGAGGACCAGGTCGTAGGACTGGTTCAGGGACTGGGTGACGGTGTGGCGGACGTCGTCGTAGGTGCCGGGCCGGCCGGTGGCCGCCAACAGGTCGGCGGCGGTGCGGTAGGTGTCGGCGACCGCCGTGCGCTCGGGGACGCCGCCGCGCAGCGGCCAGGCCAGCAGCGCGAGCAGCAGCACCAGCAGGCCGCCGCCGGTCATCAGCAGCGGCGCCGCCCACCACGGGCCGGGCATCGGCAGACCGGCGCCGATCACCGTGTTCAGCAGCAGGAGCAGCCCGGATACGGAGGCCACCGCGCCGATCGTCGAGATCATCCCGGAGACCAGCGCGACGCCCGTCACCACGGCGACCGCGGCCCAGCCGTAGCCGAACGCCAGGGAGCCGAGCGTGATGCCGACGGCGCCGAAGAGCTGGGGCACGGCGATGTTCAGGAGCCGCATCCGGTAGGCGTCCGCGGTGTCCCCGATGACGCCCGACAGGGCGCCCATGGAGGCCAGTGCCCCGTACTCGGGCTCGCCCACGGCCAGTCCGACGGCGAGCGGGGCCGTCAGCGCGACGGCGGCCCGGGCGACGGCGGCCCGGTTGACGGGCGCGGGCTCCGACCGGAGGTTCCGGACCAGCCAGTCGGGCGGGGTGAGGCCGATGGGGAACTCGCGGGGCATGCGCCCATTATGGGCGGCCGGGTTCAGCGGGTCCGGTGCAAGGTGACGTCGGAGCGCACGCCCCGGTGGTCGGTGGTGCGCTGGTTGAGGAAGCGGGCCGTGTGGGTGGGGAGGGCCGGGGTGGGGTGGACGTGGTTGATGTGTGGGTCGCGGGTCGGTGTGGTGCGGCGGGGTTCAGCGGGTGCGGTGGAGTGTGATGTCGGCGAGGACGGCCCGGTGGTCGGTGGCGCGCAGGTCGAGGAAGCGGACCGCGCGGGCGGAGAAGTCCGGGGTGAGGAGGACGTGGTCGATCTGGGCGCCCAGTGGGGGTGCGGTGCGGGCGGGCCAGGTCGGGGTGCGGTCCTGGCCCGTGAGGCGGGCCGCGTCCCGCAGGCCGGTGTCCAGCAGGCGGCGGAAGGCGGCGTGGTCCTGGGAGGCGTTGAAGTCCCCGGCGAGGATCGTCGGCGTCCGCCGGTCGGCGGCGGCGAAGTCCCGCAGGCCGTCCAGTTCCCGGCGCCAGTCGCCGACGCGGCCCGGCAACGGCGGCATCGGGTGCGCGAGTTGCAGCCGTACCGGGTGCCCGCGCACGTCGGCGACCGCGCCGGGCATGCCCATGGTGCCGGGGACGCCCGCGGTGCCGCGCAGCGGGAACCGGCTGAGGATCACCGAGCCGGTGGAGCCGCCGCCCGGTACGGCCCGGCGGTGCGGGTAGGCCGCGCCGACCGTCTCCTCGAGGCGGGCCGCGCAGGTGTACTCGCACTCGGAGACGAACACCAGGTCCGGGCGCTCCCGGCGGACCGCGGTCACCAGCGCGTCGGTGCCGTGCCCGAACTCGACGTTGGCGGCCAGCACCCGCAGCGAGACCAGTGCGGGCCCGCCCGGGGTGCCGGCCCGGCCGTACGGTTCGATGAACCAGGCCAGCAGCCCCAGTACCAGCACGCCCCACACCAGCCCGGTCCACCAGCGGGCGAGCAGGGCGCAGAGGAGGCCGAGGGCGGTCGGCACCAGCAGCCAGGGCAGGAAGGCCAGCAGTTGCGGTACGGGGGTGAGGGCGTCGGTGCCGGCGGCACGGCAGCCGACGACCACGCTCACGCCGGCCAGCGGCAGCCCCGCGCACCAGGTCCCGAACCGCCGTCCGCCCGGCCGCCGTTCCCCGGCCGCCGTCCCTTCAGCCGCACCGCCCAACTCCCGGCCCTTCGTTCACGGAGAGGACTCCTCCCTCAAGGACGGGAGGCCGGCGCCGAAGGTTGCCGCCGGGTCAGCAGCCAGGTGGCCGCGGCCACCGCGAGGCCGACGGCGACCAGCAGCCAGGAGACCGTGCGCAGGGTCCCGGTGAGGGCGTCGTAGACCGCTCCCGCGGCCGGCCGGTGCACGTCGTCGGGCAGGTCGGAGAGGGTGAGCCGGCGGCCCAGCGCGACGGCGAGCCCGAGGAACGCGCCGCCCAGCGCGGTGCCCAGCGACATCGCGGTGACCGCGCGCCGGCGGCAGGCGGCGACCGCGAGCCCGGCGACGGCGAGCCCGGCTGCGGTGACGGGCAGCCAGAACCCGGCCACCTCCAGCGCCCGGAACCCCCGTCTCAGCTCGGCCAGTTCACCGGCCGGCAGCACGGCGACCTCGGTGTGCCGGACGGGGATGCGGTGCGCGAAGGGCACGTGGTCGGCGGCGAGCCGGTCCCTGACCTCGGCGGCGACCGGCGCGAGGTCGACCCGCACCTCCTCGGTGCCGCCCTCCCGTACGGCTGTGAGGATCGCGTCGTGGACGGCCCGGTTGCCGCTGTCCCAGGCGGCGCGGAACGCCTCGGTGCCGGTGAAGGAGCGCACCGCGTCCCGGACGAAGGGCCTGAGCGGTGCCCCGGCGCCGGTCTCCCGCACGATGCCGTCGCCGACGGTGTCCGCGACCGCCTCCCGGACCGCGGGGTTCCCGGCCAGCGGCGCCATCGCGGTGACGTACCGTCCGGTGTCGGCCAGCCCGTAGGAGGCCCAGGCCGCGAGCGCGCCGAAGGGCACCAGCAGACAGGCCGCCGCGATCAGCGCGGCCGACAGGGCGTTCCGCAGTCGGGTGGACACCCTCCCAGGCAAGACCGACCCGCCGGGGCCCGCCAGCGGGGTGCCGCCGTCTGGCCGAGGCCCGGAACCCCTTGGGGGAAGCGGGATCCGCGCCCTCCGGTGGAGGGTTCACCCGAACGGGTGTTTCCTGGTGCTGGGGAGAAGGAGGCGATTCATGCGCACCACTCCGGCCCTGCGGACCCTGGCCGTGGCCCTGCTCACCGGCGGCTCCCTGATCGCCGCCACAGCGGGTGCGACGGCCGCCCCGGCAGCACCGCCGACCTACGCCGACGGAGACGGCGGAGGCGGGCGCCACGGCGATCCGGTCTGGGGCACAGTCGTTTCCCACACGAAACTCAACGTCAGGCAGGCGCCGACCAGTCACGCGCCCGTCGTGACGCGGCTCTCGCCGGGCAGTCAGGACCGCGTGGACTGCGCGGTCCGAGGCCAGAGCGTCAACGGAAACCCGTACTGGTACTGGCTCGTGGGCGCCCAGGGATGGGCGAGCGCGGCCTTCGTCAACACCGACGGGCACTGGGTGCCCAAGTGCGCGGACCCCTGTCCGGAGTGGAAGGACGGGTCCTGGACCAACTGGGACGAGCCGTTCGAGGGCAGTTCCTGGAACGCCTCCGGGTCCGGTTCGTGGAGCGCTTCGGGCTCATGGAGCTTCAGCGCGTCCGGGTCGTCGTCCAGCGGTTGGAGCCTGCTGGGCGGCTGGTGAGGGATAGGTGAGGGAGCGCGTGGGCCCCGGCGGTCTCGCCGGGGCCCACGCGTGTGCCGGTTCAATAGCGGGGCAGGGGGTTTCCCTCGGCGTCCTCGTGCGTGTAGTAGCGGTAGAAGAACACCGCGAAGATCGCCGCCGTGACCAGCAGGCTCAGCATCACGGACTTCAGGATGCTCGCGCCCGCCTGGCTGTACAGGAAGCCGAACGCGGCGCCGGCGAAGGCGGACTTCACCAGCGAGTGGAGTTCCCGCTTGAGCCGCGGGGCCAGCGTGGCGACCGCGATGCACAGCACCGCGAACGCGATCGCGGTGACGAACCCGAACAGGACGTTCCAGCCGGTGATCTCGCCGCCGTCGCGCCGGTTGGCCGCGGCCCAGTAGCCGTAGACGAGCCCGAGGGCGACCGGGATGCCGATCCGGGCCGCCCGGTGCGTGCGCTCGTCGAAGATGTCGGATGTGATCGTCCCTCTGGCCATCAGGCCGGGTTTGGGTGCCGCATGAGCCATCGGAGCACTCCTCTCGGTGTCCCTCCCGGGCTTTCTCCCCTGTCATCAAGGGCACACCCGGGGCGGGTGACCTGGCAAGTCGAAGATGCGGGGGGCACGGGCCCGTGCTTCGCTGACGGCATGAGCGGGCGCGGACGGACACCGGTGGGCGGTCGCCCGCCCCGGCTGCTCCCGCACCGCTCCACCGCCCGGCCCACCGCCCGGCCCACCGCCCGGCCCACCGCCCGGCCCACCGCCCGGCACCCGCAGATCCTCCGGGTGCGGGGCCGCCGGGCGGCCTGGGTGCCGCCGCTGCTGCTGCTCGTCGCGATCGTGGTGATCGACTACCACACGGCGCGGGAGTTCCGGATCATCTCCTGGCTGGTCCTCGTCCCCGGTATCGCCGCCGCGATCTGCGGGGTGTGGACCACGGCCGCCTTCGCGGT
Organism: Streptomyces sp. NPDC000983; assembly: GCF_040299205.1. Lineage (NCBI taxonomy): Bacteria > Bacillati > Actinomycetota > Actinomycetes > Kitasatosporales > Streptomycetaceae > Streptomyces > Streptomyces sp. NPDC000983. The sequence goes on from NZ_JBEPBM010000002.1 coordinate 385,710, forward strand.
GCTGTCGACGCTCACCTATCTCGTGGCGGACAGCGTCCTGCCCAACGAGTACCAGGCCGGACCCGCCGACTTCGCGCTCTCCGCGATCGGCGGCACCCTGGCCACGCTGGCCTGCGCGGTCCGGGTGCAGGCGGAGCGGCGCGCGCTGCACCTGGAGGACGTCGCCGAGACGATCCGGCGGACCGTGCTGCGGCCGCTGCCACCCGGCTGGGGCGGCCTGGACCACGCCGCCGTGTACCTCACCGCCGACGTCGAGGCGGCGGTCGGCGGCGACTTCTACGACATCCAGCCCGGCCCGCACGGCACCCGTGTCCTGGTCGGCGACGTCCAGGGCAAGGGGCTGAGCGCGGTGGAGGCCGCCGCCGCGCTGCTCGGCACCTTCCGGGAGGCCGGCTACCACGAGGCGGACCTGGCGACCGTCGCCGAGCGGCTGGAGAGCAGGATGGTCCGGCACGTCGCCCACGTCACCGCCCTCGGCCGCGAGGACGCCGACCGCTTCGCCACCGCGGTGCTGCTGAACTTCCCCGCGCACCGGCCCGGCACCCTGGAATCGGTCGTCTTCGGCCACGAACCGCCCCTGGTCATCGGCGCCGGCGAGGTGCGCCAACTGCCGCCGGGCGACGCGCTGCCCCTGGGGCTCGCCGCCCTCACCGGCACCACCGCGCCGCCCCCGGTACGGCGTACGCCGCTCGCCGCCGGGGAGACGGTGCTGCTGACCACGGACGGGGTCACCGAGGCCCGCGACGGGATCGGCGCCTTCTACCCCCTGGCCGCCGAGGTCACCCGGGCCGTGGCCGCCGACCCCCGGGCCGGCGAACCCCGCGGCCTGGTCAACCTGGTCCGCGACGGCACCCTGCACCACTGCGGGGGCGTACTGGCCGACGACACAACGGTGTTCGCGGTACGCCGCCGGTCCTGATCCCCCTCGTCACGGCCGTACCGGCTACGGTGCTGCCGTACGTGATCGACGGGGGATGGGGAGGGACCGATGCCCGGAACCGTGCTGCTGATCGCCGCCTCACCGGCGGGCCGGGGCTGTCTGGTGGACGCCGCGTCCGTGCTCCCCGTGCTCGCGGCGGTGCCGCCCGCGGTGCTGGCGGGCGCCGACACGGCGAACGTCGTGGAACTCGCCGACCCGCTGGAGCCGCAGGCCGTGCTGACCCGGCTGCGGGCCGCGGCGGCCGCCCCCGGCCCGCTCACCGTGTTCGTCACCGGCCAGCTCCAACTCGACCGCAGACAGCGGCAGGTGCATCTGGCGCTGGCCCGGACGACCCCGTCGACGGCGCGCTACACGGCGCTGCCCTGGAGCTGGGTCCGGGAGGAACTGCGGCTGCGGGCCCCGGGCACGACGGCACTGCTGCTCGATCTGCACGCGGACGCCGAGACCTGGGAACACCTGCGGGGCACGCCGCTGGACTCGGGGCGCACCAGCGCCGTCTACGGCCGGATCGCGCCGCCGCCGGGGCGGCGGACGGTGGCGGCGCCCTCGTACATGAAGGCGGTGGCGACGATCCTGCGCAGCGGACGGCGGCCCCCGCTCGCCCAGTTGCACCAGCAGGCGCTGGCCCGGGTGGGCAGCGAGGGGTACGCGGATCTGGTGCTCGGGGTGCCCGAGGCGAGCGCCCCCGACCCGCACCCGGCGCTCGCCGAGGCCGTGCAGTCCGGACGGCACGCCGACGCCGAGGCGCTGGCCGCCCGCCATGAGCTGGACGCCGTGCGCACGTACGGCCCGGGGTCGGCGCAGGCGCTGCACTGGGCCGAGGTCCGGGCCGATCTGGCGATGTTCGCGGGGGACGCGGTCCGCAGCTGCCGCGGCTGGCTGTCGGTGGCGTCGGCCCGGCTGGCCGCCGGGCAGTCGGCGGCGGACCCGGAGGTGGAGTCCGCCGTGGACCGCGCCCACCACCAGTGGGGCCTGGTCACCGATCCGGCGCGGGCCCGTGAACTGGGCCCAGCGCTCGCCGAGTTGAGGACCCGGGTGCCCGGCCGCCGGGAGGGCGCGCTGGACCATGTCCGGCGGCGCCTGGACACCCTGGCGCCGAGCGTCCTCTCCAGCGACCGCGGCGCGTAGCGCGCGTCAGGGCACCGACAACTGGGAGAGGGCGCCCGACACCAGGGTGCGCACCCCCGTCGGCACGGTGGCCGGGTCGGGCGCGAAGTGCGGGCTGTGGTTGCTGGGGACGTGCTGGGAGCGGCTGAGCGGGTCGTCGCCGGGCGCCGCGTCCCAGACCGCGGGCGGAGTGCTCGTCACGAACCAGTAGGAGTACGGCAGTTTGCCCTCGGCGAGGTGCGGGAAGTCCTCGCTGCCCATCGCCGGGCCGGGGTCGAAGACGGCGCCGGCGCCGAACACGCCCCGGTGGACGTCGGAGACCCGCCGGTCGGTCTCGGCGTCGTTGACGGTGACCGGGTAGGCGGCGCCGAGCGTGATCTCCGGTTCGCGCGGGCAGCCCGCGGCCAGGCACTCCCCGGCCGCCATCCGCCGGATCGCGGCGAGCATCCGGTCCCGGACCTCCTCCGACTGCGTCCGCAGGTTGAGGTCGATCCGGGCGGTGGCGGGGATGACGTTGGCCGCCGTACCGGCCTCGATCCGGCCGACCGTCAGCACCGCCTGCTCCCGCGGGGCCAGCTCCCGGCTGACGACGGTCTGCAACCGGGTCACCAGGAACGCGGCCGTGACCACCGGGTCGACGGTCGTCTCGGGGCGGGAGCCGTGCCCGCCGCGGCCGTGCACCACGATCTCCACGTCCGTCGTCGCCGACATGATCAGCCCCGGCACATGGGCGATGCCGCCCACCGGACCGGGCGCCACATGCTGGCCGAGCAGCACGTCGGGGCGCGGGAACCGGTCGTACAGGCCGTTCGCGACCATCGCCGCCGCGCCGCCGCCGGACTCCTCGGCGGGCTGGCCCACCACCACGAGCGTCCCCGACCAGGCGTCCCGGCCCGCGGCCAGCGCGGCGGCGGCCCCGGCCAGCCAGGTGACGTGCAGGTCGTGCCCGCAGGCATGCATCACGCCGTCGGTCAGCGAGGCGTACGCCAGTCCGGTCCGCTCGGTCACCGGCAGCGCGTCCATGTCGGCGCGGAGCAGCACGGTCGGCCCGGCGCCGTTGCGCAGCACGCCGACGATCCCGGTGCCGCCGACGCCCTCGGCCGTCTCGAACCCGGCCGCGCGCACCCGCGCCGCGAGCCGGGCCGCCGTGCGGTGTTCCCGGAAGGACAGCTCCGGGTGCCGGTGCAGGTCGCGGTAGAAGTCCTCCAGCTCCGGTACGGGCAGGTCGGCGGTGAGATCCAGCGCGGCGCGTGCGGCGGCAGAGGTCATACCCGCCAGGGTGTCACCGGAGGGGCGCCGTCACCACGGGGAGCCGTCGGAGGGGACGTCGCGGGAGCCGTCGGAGGAGTCCGCCACCGGGGACGCGCCGTGGCCGGTCCGGGTGGCGTCCGTCTGCTGGACCCGCTGCTCGTGGGCCGTTCCCGCCGCCCGGGCCGGGCCCGCGTTCGCGGCCAGGAGCAACGCGGCCACCGCCACTATCGCGGCGGCCGCCCCACGGACGTACCGCTCGGTCGTACTGGTGCGTTCGAGCACGGCGACCTCGCAAACCGGTGTAGTGACGTCATGTATTAAGCAGTTTTTGTAATCAGCCTTAATCCCCGGTTTAACCTAGGGGCTGACGGAGTCGAACGGCAAGAGGCGCCTGGGGAGTTGGCCATGTCGGAGCGCGACGATCCGATGACCATCGGGCGCAGGGTGCAGCAGTGGCGGGGCGAACGCGGCCTGACCCAGAAACAGTTGGCCGAACCGGCGTACACCCCCGCCTACATCTCCACCCTGGAGGCCGGCCGGGTGCGCGCCTCCGACGAGGCGCTGCGGCACATCGCCGAACGGCTCGGCGTGGCCTACGAGGAACTCGCCACCGGGCGCTCCGCCCGTCTCGTCACCGAACTGCGGCTCCAGCTCACCGGCGCCCAGCGCACCCTCGCCTCCGGCGCCACCGAGGCGGCCGCCGAGTCCTTCGCCGCCGTCCTCGCCGAGGCGGACGCCCACGCGCTGGTCGGGGAACGGGTCGCCGCCCTGCTCGGGCTCGGCGAGTGCGGCCTGGACACCGGCGACCTCGACGCCGCCCGCCGGCACTTCGAGGACGCCGAGGAAGCCCTCGCCGCCGCTCCCCTGCCGGCCCGCGTCCCGGCCCTGCGCGGGCGGGCCGTCGCCCACTACCTCGCCGGTGAACTCCGTTACGCGGTCTACCTGCTGGAGTCCACGCTCGACGAGCTGAACCGCGGCGGACTGCACGACCCCGACGCGCTGCTGCTGCTCTACGCCAGCGCGATCGGCCCGTACATGGACCTGGGCGCCCACGCCCGCGCCGCGCAGGCCGCCGAACTCGCCCTCGCCCTCGCCCCGCAGGCCGGCGACCCGGCGCTGGTGGCCCGGATGCACCGCTCGGTCGCCCGCACCCTGCTCGCCGAGGGCCGCACCGCCGAGGCCGACGCCTCCCTCGCCAAGGCCGCCGAGCTGTACCGGGGCCTGCAGATCCGCACCGAACTCGCGCACTGCCACTGGATGCGGGGGTACGTCTGCGCCCAGAACGGCGAGCTGGACCGCGCCGAGGCCGAACTGCGCGAGGCGCGGGCCATGCTCTCCGCCAAGCGGGCCGCCCTCTACACCAGCCAGGTCGTCGTGGAACTCGCCGACGTGCTGCACCGGCGCGGCAGGTCGGAGGAGGCCGCCGGACTGCTCCGCGAGGTCCTCAGCGAGCTGAGCCCCGAGCGCGGCGCGCTGCACTCCGCGGCCGCCCACCGCCTCCTCGGCATCATCGCCGAGGACGCCCGCGACACCGAGGCCGCCGAGGAGCACTACGTCCGCGCCCTGAGCCTGCTGGAGCGGGCCGGGGCCGCCGGTGACCTGGCCGACCTGTGCCGGATGCTGGGTGACCTGCTGCGCCGTACCGGACGTGTGGAGGCGGCGCTCGACGCCTACCGGACGGGTCTCGGGCACCGCACGGCCCCCGGCACCACCACCCTCGGGCCCGCGCCCGCACAGCCCCTTCTGTGACCTCTGAGGGCCGGCGCACACCCGGCCCGGTTAGCCTGCGGGGCGTACGAAGGCGAGATCCAGGCAGGATCCAGAGGCAGGGCAAGGCGCGTGGCGAATCAACGGACGGTGGTCTACGGAGGGCTGCGCGCACTCGTGTACGCCGTGGTCGGCGGGGCGGCACTGCTCGCCGTCGGCACGGTCGGCGCCGTGCTCGGGCCGATGCTCGCCCTCGACCTGTACACCCCGCCCGTCGCCGCCTGGTGGACGGTGTTCACCGCCATCACCGTGCAGGCCGTGCCCTTCCTGCTGCTCGGCACGGTGGTGTCGGCGGCGATCGGCGCCTTCGTGCCCGAGCGGGTGTTCACGAGGGTCCTGCCGCGCCGGCAGGCGGTCGCCGTGCCCGTGGCGGGAGCGGCCGGTGCCGTCCTGCCGGGCTGCGAGTGCGCGTCGGTGCCGGTGGCCGACAGCCTGATGCGGCGCGGGGTGGCACCGGCGGCGGCGCTCGCCTTCCTGCTCTCCGCGCCCGCGATCAACCCGGTGGTGCTGGTGGCCACCTCCGTCGCCTTCCCCGGCCAGCCGATGATGGTGCTGGGGCGGCTGCTCGCCTCGCTGGCCACCGCCGTCGTGATGGGCTGGCTGTGGCTGCGCTTCGGCCGCGACGAGTGGCTGAAGCGGCCCGAGCGGCCCGAGCGGCCCGCCGGCGCCGCCGCCTCCGGGCCGCGCGCCTTCGCCGCCGGGCTCCAGCACGACTTCCTGCACGCGGGCGGCTTCCTGGTGGTGGGCGCCGCCGCCGCGGCCACCTTCTCCGTCGCCGTACCGTCCTCGCTGCTGGACGTGCCCGGCTGGGCGGCCGTCCTCTTCCTCGCCCTGCTCGCCGTGGTGCTGTGCGTGTGCAGCGAGGCCGACGCCTTCGTGGCGGCCTCGCTCAGCGGCTTCTCGCCCACCGCGCGGCTGGCGTTCATGGTGGTCGGGCCGATGGTCGACCTGAAGCTGTTCGCCCTCCAGGCCGGCACCTTCGGGCGGGCCTTCGCCCTGCGGTTCTCCGCGGCGACCTGGGTGGTCGCGGTGACCGCGAGCGCGCTGACGGGGTGGTGGCTGCTGTGAGGAGACACGGACCGGCCGTCCTGCTGCTGCTCACCGGTGGAGCGATCCTGCGGATCTCCCTGTTCGGCGAGTTGTACCTGCGCTACGTCCAGGCCGGACTGCGGCCCTACCTGGTCGTGTCGGGCGCGGCGCTGGTCGCGCTGGGCACGGTGTCCGTGGCGCTGGGCCTGCGGGCGGGGCGCGAGGAGGACGAGGCGGACGCGCAGGACGCGGACGCGCAGGACGGCGGGCACGAGGGGCACTCCGGGCGGCACGGGCACGGGCACGGGGTCGCCTGGCTGCTCGCCCTTCCCGCGCTCGCGCTGCTGCTGTTCCCGCCGCCCCCGCTCGGTTCCTACAGCGCCGAGCGGGAGGCGGCCGCGCGGGCCTCCCAGGGCGTCGGCACCTTTCCGGCGCTGCCCTCGGGCGACCCGGTGACGCTGACGCTCGGGGAGTTCGCCTCCCGGGCCGTCTACGACAGCGAGCGGTCGCTGACCGGCCGCACGGTCCGGCTCACCGGGTTCGTCACCCACGACGCCGACGGCTGGTACGTCACCCGGCTGCAGATCGCCTGCTGCGCCGCCGACGCGGCGACCGCCAAGGCCCGTGTCCGGGGCGCGGACGCCCCGCCCGACGACACCTGGATCACCGTCACCGGAACCTGGCACCCCGAGGGGAGCCCGGGCTCGGAGGCCGCCTGGCCGCCGGTCGTGGACGCGGACGCGGACGGCGTCGAGCGGATCGCCGAGCCGGCCAACCCCTACGAGAAGCGGTGAGCGCGTCCCGGCCGGGCCCCGGCCGCGTCCTGGCTCAGGGCCGGGCGTAGGGGCGGGTCATGATCTCCATGTTGTGGCCGTCGGGGTCGTCGAAGTAGGCGCCCCGGCCGCCGAACAGGGTGTTGATCCTGCCGGGGTCGGTGTGGCCGGGGTCGGCGTAGTAGGTCACCCCGAGCGCCTCCAGACGGGCGGTCATGGCGTCGAACTCCTCGTCGGGCACGAGGAAGGCGTAGTGCTGCGACTGGATCGGCTCGTCCCGCGTCTCGTAGTAGTCGAGGGTCACGCCGTTGCCCAGGTCGACGGGGAGGAACGGCCCGAAGGGGGCGCCGACGGCCAGCCCGAGGACGGCGGCGATGAACTCGGCCGACAGCCGCCGGTCGGAGGCGAGGACGGCGGTGTGGTTCAGCTGGACGGCGGTGGGGCCGGCGGGGGCGGGCGGGTGCCGCCGGTCGGGGGCGGCTCGGGGTGCCGGGCGGGGCGTGGGGCGAGGTGTGGGGCGGGGTGCGCTGTCGGGTGCCATGCGGAAGGTGTCTCCTGGTCCGGGATCCGGTGGGAAGCGCGCGGGGCGCTGGGAACGGGAACAGGAGAAGGGGGCGGCGCTCTGGCCCGCCCGGGGCTCATGCCCGGGCCGGGAGCCCCGCTCGTGCATGGCCCATGGCCGACCCGGCAGTCACCCGGCCGAACCTAGCCGGGACCGGTGTCCGGCGGCAACGCCTTTCCCGGCGCGGGCGCGGGCGTGGGCCGTGGCCGGGGCGTTGCGGACGGCGGGGCAGCGATCGCGGCCACCGCGGCCACCGCGGCCGGTGGGTCCACTGCGGTCCTCACGGCCACCGCGGCCGGTGGGTCCACTCCCGCCGGTGGGTCCACTGTGGCCACCGGGGTCGGCGCGGTCGGTGCGGCCCTCGTGGCCATCGCGGTCGGTGCGGCCCGTGCCGCCGGGCGGGCCGGGGCGTACGGCCTACACCTGGGCGCGTCCCTGTCTGCGTACCTCCGCCAGCCGCTGGGCGCCCACCTCCGCCGTCGCCCAGGTCGCGTCGCCCGGGACCTCGCCCAGGCCGCCGTTGGTGAAGACGATGACGTCCCCGCCGACCCGGACGACCGCGAGGTCCAGGGTGAGGGTCGTCCAGTCGCCGTCGGGGTTCGCCACCGCCAACCCCATCCGCAGGGCCTGACGGGCGTCCCCCGCCTCGGGGAGTTCCATCTCGAAGACCTTGGCGTACTGCGTCCTGCCCGTCGCGTTCACCGCCGTGAACTCGGCGCACTTGCGCGGCAGGGACTTCAGCCAGGCCAGGGTGCGGTCCACCTCCTTCGCCGGGTGGTCCACCACCTGGTACCGGATCTGCGCCCCGTCCCAGTCGTCGTCGAGGCCGGTCACGGCGCGGGTCCGGGCGTCCGGCCCGAAGAACTGCTCGGCGTAGAGGGAGTCCAGCAGCCGTCGGCAGTCGGCCTTGCGGGTGGTCGCCTTGAGCATGCTGTCCCGCCAGGTGGCCGCGCCCCGGGTCGCCGCCCAGGGTTCGCCGAGGTCCGCCTCGGTGATCAGGGCCGCCTGGGCCTGCGCCTCGGTGAGGGCGGGAGCGGACGCCGGGGAGGGGGCGGCGCCGGTCGCGGAGGCCGAGGGGGCGGCGGACGCCGGGGTCTTCGCGGCGGGCTCCGGCCCGAGGGCACCGCAGGAGGTCACCGTCAGCAGGGTGCCCAGGGCGAGGGCGGGGACGGTCAGGACGCGGGCCGGGGGTCGGGGCATCGGAGGGTCTCCTGGGGGCCGGGGCGGGGCAGCCGTGATCGGGGTGCGTGCTTTCAAGGCACCACCGCGCACCGCCGTACACCAGTGCGCCGGTCCGTCCGGGTGAGGGCGCTCGCGGGGCCGAACCCCGGGCGGCTGCGTAAGGTCGGTGGCGGAACGCCGTACGCCCGTCCGCGCCCGCCCGCCGTAGAGGGAGCACCCGTGACCGGTCAGCCCATTCCGGTGATCATCGACTGCGACACCGGTGTCGACGACGCCCTGGCCCTGCTGTTCGCCGTCCGGCATCCGGGGATCGACCTGCGGGCGGTGACCTGCGTGGCGGGGAACACCGACATCGACGGCGTCGTCCGCAACACGCTCACCGTGCTGGAGATCGCGGGGGCCGGGGACGTCCCGGTCGCGCGGGGTGCCGAGCGGCCGCTGATCGAGCCGGTGCGCACCGCCGACCATGTGCACGGGCGGGACGGGATGGGCGACCTGGGCCTGCCGGCGCCGGTCCGGCGCCCGGTGGAGCTGGACGCGGTGTCGCTGCTGCGCCGGGAGATCCTGGCCTCGCCCGAACCGGTCACGCTGGTGCCGACCGCGCCGCTGACCAACATCGCGCTGCTGCTGCGTACGCACCCGGAGGTGGTCCGCAACATCGAGCGGATCGTGTTCATGGGCGGGGCGGTGGAGACCGGGAACGCCACCCCGGTCGCGGAGTTCAACGTGTGGCACGACCCCGAGGCCGCGGCGATCCTGCTCACCGCCGGGGTGCCGATCACCATGTACGGCCTGGACGTGTTCCAGCGGGTGCTGGTCCCGGGCGCGGACGTGCAGCGGCTGAGGGAGAGCGCCGAGCCGCGGCTGCGGCTGGCCGGTGAGCTGCTCGCCCACCGTCCCGCCTCGCCGTACGCCGACGGTGACGACCCGTCCGGCGGGCTGGGGGACGCGGGCGCGGTCTGCGCGGTCGTCGACCCGGGCGGCATCACCACCCGGCTGCTGCCCGTCGAGGTGTCCCTCGCCCCGGGGCCGACCCGCGGTCAGACGATCGTCGACCGGCGGGCGCGGCCCGGGGAGGCGGAGATCCACCACGGGGAGCGGGACCTGTTCCTGGCGCATGTCGCGCTGGACGTCGACGTCGAGCGGTACGTGAAGCTGTGGCTGTCGGCCGTGGAGGGCGAGTAGCGGCGCCTGCCGGTGGGAGGGGAGGCGCGTGGCCGCCGTCCGTCCGGCGGGGGCGGACCGGTCGGTCCGCCCCCGCCGTGCACGGGATCAGGCCCGGGTGGAGCGGCGCCTGCGCGTCGCCAGCACGATGGCCGCGCCGCCCGCGAGGAGCACGGCCGCGCCGATGGTCACCGGGAGGGTGCTGCCGTCGGCGCCGGTCTCGGCGAGGTCGCCACCGCCGTTGGGGGTCGGCGCCGGGGCGTCGGTGGAGCCGGCCGGGGTCGGCTCGGCGGGGGTCTGTGAGGCCGGGGGTTCCTCGGTCGCAGGCTCCGTGGCCGGGGTGTCGGTCCCCGGGGTCTCCTCGGCCGGGGTCGTCTCCTCGGGCTCCGAGGGGCTCGGGGAGGCCGGCGGCTCGCTCGGCTCCGTGGTGCAGTCCTTCGTACCGCCGTTCCAGGCCGCGATCAGCTTGTCCTTGATGACCGGGCGGTCCGGGCCCTTGGGCACGTCGCCGTGGACGAAGCCGTCCTCGGCGTCGAGGTCGCCGTCGAACTTCACCGCACCGCGGTAGAGGTCGACCTGGGCGAAGCAGCCCGCGTCGGGCACCGCGATGTCGAGGGACTCGGTCTGGCCGGGCTTGACCGTGACGGAGTCGAAGTCGACGAAGACCTGCTCGCCGGAGGTGGCGAAGGTCGGGCCGTGGGCGAGGTAGGAGGCGAGGGAGGCGGTGCAGGTGGCGGCGTCGCCGGCGGTGCGGACCTTGATGTGGACCTTGCCGTCGTCGGTGGGCCTCAGGTTCTGGTCGTCGACCTTCACCGAGTCGAAGAAGCCGTTGCCGTCGAGCGAGAACTGGCACTTGTCGGTGGCGGTCTCGGTCCCCGCACCCGTGCCCGGCTGGTACTGGCCGCCCGACGTCCAGCCGTCGCCGCCCGGAGAGCCGTGGGCGTGGGCGCCGGAGGCGGCGGCGACAGTGGCGGCGCACAGGGCGAGCGACACGGCGCCCGTCCCGAGCAGCCGACGACCGATGACACGTCTCGCTATGGACATGCGGTTCCCCATCTTGGCTTGAAGCAGAACCCGGCCGACGGCAGGCGGGCAGCGCGCAGCGGCGGCGGGGCCGTGCCGTGCCGGGGTGGTGGTCGAAGAAACACTGGGCTCATTGGTCACATGTGCCACAGCGCTCCGCCCATGGTGATCGCGCCCCTGACCCCCTGTCAACCTGCGGGAACACACTTGGAGTTCACGCTTCCACACCATTTCGCCACACAGGGAATCATCTGCTCCGCAAGCGGACGGGGCCGCTCGCCGGGCGCCGGGAGGTTCGCCGGAGGTTCACTTTTCCGGCGATCTGGACAGAGTCCTGAGTGCCGTCCTTCCGCCCTCCGTCCCGCAGGGGAGACCGAGTGACCGTCCGCCGCACCGCGCCCGACCTCTCCGGCAAGGATCCGAACTGGTGGCGGCAGGCCGTCGTCTACCAGGTCTATCCCCGCAGCTTCGCCGACGCCGACGGCGACGGCCTCGGGGACCTGCGCGGGGTGACCGAACGGCTCGGGCACCTCGCCGGGCTCGGCGTCGACGCCCTGTGGCTCAGCCCCTTCTACCCGTCCGAACTCGCCGACGGCGGCTACGACATCGCCGACCACCGCGCCGTCGACCCGCGGCTGGGCACCCTGGACGACTTCGACGCCATGGTCGAGGAGGCCCACCGGCTCGGGCTGAAGGTCGTGGTCGACATCGTGCCCAACCACACCTCCCACCGGCACGTCTGGTTCGAGCGGGCGCTCGCCGACGGACCCGGCTCGGCCGCCCGGGAGCGGTACGTCTTCCGCGACGGGCGCGGCCCGCACGGTGAACTCCCGCCCACCGACTGGCAGTCCGTGTTCGGCGGCAGCGCCTGGCGGCGGGTTCCGGACGGGCAGTGGTACCTCCATCTGTTCGCGTCCGAGCAGCCCGACCTGAACTGGGCCCACGACGAGGTGCGGGCCGACTTCCGCACCACCCTGCGCTTCTGGGCCGACCGCGGCGTCGACGGATTCCGGGTGGACGTCGCGCACGCCCTCGCCAAGGACCTCGCCGAGCCGCTGCGCGACCTCGGCGCCCCCGAGCCCGGCGAGGAGATCCTGGACCGGATGCCACCGGGGACCCACCCGTTCTACGACCGCGACGAGGTCCACGAGATCTACCGCGACTGGCGCCGCGTCCTCGACGACTACTCCCCGCCCCGCACGGCCGTCGCCGAAGCCTGGGTGCCCGGGCCCCGCCGCGTCCTGTACGCCCGCCCGGAGGAACTCGGCCAGGCGTTCAACTTCGAGTACCTGCAAACCGGTTGGGACGCCGGACGGCTGCGCCGGGTCATCGGCGGATCGCTCGCCGAAGCGCGTGCCGCGGGCGCCTCGGCCACCTGGGTGCTCTCCAACCACGACGTCGTGCGGCACGCCTCCCGGCTGATGCTCCCGCCGGGCACCGACGACAACGCCTGGCTGCTGTCCGGCGGACACGCCCCGGCCGTGGACCGGGCGGCGGGCCTGCGCCGGGCGCGGGCGGCCACCCTGCTGATGCTGGCACTGCCGGGCTCGTCGTACCTCTACCAGGGCGAGGAGCTGGGGCTGCCCGAGGTCGCCGACCTGCCCGTGGCCGTGCTCCAGGACCCGATCTGGGAACAGACCGGACACGTCCGCAAGGGCCGCGACGGATGCCGGGTCCCGCTGCCCTGGACGTCCGGCGGCCCCTCGTACGGCTTCGGCGCGGGCGGCGCCTGGCTGCCGCAGCCCGAGTGGTTCGCGGGTCTGTCCGCCGAGGCGCAGGACGGGGTGGAGGGGTCGACCCTGGAGTTCTACCGGCGCGCGCTGCGACTGCGCCGCAAGCTGCTGGAGGGGGAGGAACTGACCTGGGACGACGACGCTCCCGACGGGGTGCTCCGGTTCGCCCGGTCGGACGGGTGGCGGTGCGTGGCCAACCTGTCGGGGGCCGCGGTGCCGCTCCCGCCCGGTGAAGTCGTCCTCTCCAGCGCCCCGTTGGAGGCGGACGGACGCCTGGGGCCGGACACGACGGTGTGGCTCACCTAGGGCCCTTCTGATGGATCTCCGTGGCGTCGCGTCGCCCGGCACGTACGCTCGGCGCACGGCGCGAAGGGACAGGTGGCTCCGCCACATGACCCTCCACGCCGCACACCGATCGCACGCACCGAACGCCGCTCCTCCTCCCACGGAGATCCATCAGAAGGGCCCTAGGCCGGTCTCAGTCCTTCGCGCGCAGGATGTCGATGTTGCCGTACCGGGTGCGGGCGCGGACCTCGACGGTGTCCCGGGCGTCCTCCGGGGCGTCGGACGCGGTCAGCCTGTTGCGGACCTGTCCGGAGCTGGCGTTGACGTCGAGCCAGGCGGCGGAGCCCTCGCGGATTCCGACCTCGACGGCGCCGTAGGCGGTCTCCACATGGACGGTGCCCCGGGCGACGTGGGCCACGCGCACGGTGCCCTGGGCGGTGGTCGCCGAGACCGAGCTCTCGGCGCGCGCGATGTCGATGTCGCCCTGGCTGTTGCGGACGCGCAGGTCGCCGGTGACCGTGCCGACGGCGGTGGTGCCGTGGGAGTTCTTCAGGACGGCGGTGCCGTCGACGCTGCCGACGCGCATGCTGCCGGTGCTGGTGGTGACCTCGGCCGGGCCCTCGACCCGGCCCACGGTGATCGAGCCGTGCGAGGCGGTCAGCCGGAGCGGTCCGGTGGTGTCGAGGCGGACGTCGCCCGAGGAGGTCTTCGCCCTCACCTCGCCCAGCCGGCCCTCGCCGAGCACCTGCGCCCACGAGCCGGTCACGTCGACGCCCGAGCCGGTGGGCAGCTCCACCGTCACGTCGACGGTGCCGGAGCGGCGCAGCGCGTTGCGGTGCTTGGGCGTCCGCACGGTCAGCGTGCCGCCGGCGAAGGTGACCTCGGTCTGTTCGGCGTCCCGCACGTCCCGGTCCTTCTTCGGGTCGCGGGGCACCACCTCGACGACGGTGTCGGCGCGGTCCCCCGCGCTGAAGCGGATGGAACCGGCCTCCACCTGGGCGATGACGGAGATCGGGGCCGGGGTGTCGAAAGCGGGCATGGCGGTACCGTCCTCTGGGGTCCTTGGGGCGTCCTCGCAGGTGGGACGCGGTGGGTGAGGGGTGGCGCGGCGGGCGGGCGCGGTCAGCGCACCCACCCCGTGAAGCTCTGTCCGACGGTGTGGCCCGGGCCGGCCGGGCGGGGCCGGGCGCCGCCGCCCTCGACGGCGGTCGAGACGGCCCGTACGAGCCAGGCGTTGACCGACAGGCCCTCGCGGCTCGCGGCCTCCTCGGCGCGGGCCTTGAGGTGGGCCGGCAGGCGCAGGTTGACGCGGGCGGTGCCGCCCTCGTCGCCCTCGGCCGGGACCGGGGCGGGGAGCGGCTCGGCGAGGGCGAAGGGCTCCGCGGGGGCGGGGCTCTCGGCGGGCGGCAGGGAGACGACGAAGTCGGGGTCGAGCCCGCGCAGCCGTACGTCGACCGAGCCGGGGGCGAGTTCGCGGGTGATCTCGTCCATGGCCGCGGAGAGGACGTTGAGCATGGTCAGCCTGGTCGCCGACTCCAGGGGCGCGGTGAGCCGCTCGGCCAGCTCGCGGGCTTCCTCGCCGCCGGCCTCGGCGGCCACCGCGAGTTCGCGGCGGAGGTTGTCGACGTAGGGAGTGAGGTCCATGACGCCATCTTGGCACCATCGTGGCGCTATATGCAAGTGTTGGTGCCATGATTTGGCGCCTGATGGCACCGAGTGGCATCGCGTGGCGTCGGCGTGCCGCATGCAAGGGCGCGCCGCCGACCGGGGTGCGGTCGGCGGCGCATGGAGGTGGGCCGGGCTGCGGGCGGCGCGGCCGTCCGGAGCCCGGCCCTCTGGGGTCAGGCCCTCCGGAAGGACGCCCGCGCCCACAGGTACCCCGTCGCGGCCAGCCCCGCGCACCAGGCCAGCGCGGTCCAGGCGTCGTTGCCGATCGGGGTGCCGAGGAGCAGGCCGCGCAGGGTCTCGTTGACCGGGGTGAAGGGCTGGTACTCGGCGAACCAGCGCAGCCCGGCCGGCATCGAGTCCGGGGTGACGACCGCGCTGCCGAGGAAGGGCAGGAAGGTCAGGGGGGTGGGCGCGTTGCTGGCGGCCTCGACGGTCCTGGCGCGCAGCCCCATCGCGGCCGACAGCCAGCTCAGGCCGAAGGCGAGGAGCAGCAGCAGACCGAGGGCGGCCGCCCATTCGACGGCGGTGGCGTTCGGGCGGAAGCCGACGGCGAAGGCGATCCCGACGACCAGGACGAGGATCAGGGCGACCTGGACCATGTTGCCGAGGACGTGCCCGGTGAGCACCGAGCCGCGGGAGATCGCCATGGTGCGGAAGCGGTTGACGATCCCCTCCGTCATGTCGGTGCACACCGACACCGCGACCGAGATGGTGCCCGAGGTCACCGCCATGAGGATGATCCCGGGGACCACGTAGTTGGTGTAGTCGCCGCGGTCCCCGGCGCCGATGCCCGCGCCGATCGCGCCGCCGAAGACGTACACGAACAGCAGCATGATCAGGACCGGCATCGCGACGATCGCGACGGTCATCGAGGGGTAGCGCCGCATGTGCGTGAGATTGCGGCGGAGCATCGTCATCGCGTCCCGGAAGGCGTAGGAGCGGACGGCGGCGGGCGCGGTGGTGGCGGTGGTCACTGGGGCTCTCCTTGGGTGTGAAGGGGGTTCACGCGGCCGGGACCGGGCGCGGCTTCTCCGTCAGGGCCAGGAACACGTCGTCCAGGTCCGGGGTGTGGACGGTGAGGGACTCGGCCGTGATCCCGGAGGCGTCCAGCAGGTCCAGCACCGCCCGCAGGCCCGAGATGTCCCCGTCGCTCGGGACGTGCAGGGCGAGTTCCTCGTCGTCGCGGGTGCCGACGCCGAAGGCCCGGGCCGCCGCGTCGAGCCCCGCCGGGTCCGTGAACCCCAGCCGGATGTGGCTGCCGGGGACGCGCCGCTTGAGCGTGTCGGCGGTGCCCTCGGCGACGATGCGGCCGCCGTCGAGGACCGCGATGCGGTCGGCGAGCCGGTCGGCCTCCTCCAGGTACTGGGTGGTGAGCAGGATCGTGATGCCCCGGTCGTCGACCAGGCCGCGGATGATCTCCCACAGGGTCCGCCGGCTGCGCGGGTCGAGGCCGGTGGTGGGCTCGTCGAGGAAGATGACCCGCGGCTCGCCGACCAGGGTCATCGCGAGGTCGAGCTTGCGGCGCATGCCGCCGGAGAAGGTGGCCGCCGGCTTGCCGGCCGCCTCGGTCAGGTCGAAGCGCTCCAGCAGTTCGGCGCTGCGGCGGCGGCCCTCGCGGCGGTCGAGGTGCTCCAGGTCCGCCATCAGCAGCAGGTTCTCCTCCGCCGTCAGCAGTCCGTCCACCGCGGCGAACTGGCCCGTCACGCCGATCGCCCGGCGCACCTCCTCGGCCTGCCGGCGCACGTCGAACCCGGCGACCCGGGCCTGCCCGCCGTCGGCCCGGATCAGCGTGGAGAGGATCTGGACGGTGGTGGTCTTGCCCGCGCCGTTCGGGCCGAGCAGGGCGAACACGGACGCCTCGGGGACGGTCAGGTCGACCCCGTCGAGGACGAGCTTGTCGCCGTAGGACTTGCGCAGGCCCTGGGCGGAGATGGAGGTCGTCATGGTGGTCTTCCCCTGTCCGATCCGACTTTTACGCCGTTCAACCGCGGCGACTTGCACACCGTAAAAGAAGACTTGCACGATGTGCAAGTCCCTTGCGTCGAGGAGTTTTACGGTGTGCAAGTCGCAGGTACGCTGAGGCCATGGGACGCGAGACGCTGAACCGGGAACAGATCGTCGGCGCGGCGATCGAACTGCTCGACGCCGAGGGCGAGGACGGCCTGAGCATGCGCAAGCTCGGCCAGCGGCTGGGCTCCGCGGCGACGGCCATGTACTGGCACGTCGGCAACAAGGAGAACCTCCTCGCGCTCGCCGCCGACGAGGTCTGGCACGAGCTGCCGCTGCCGGACCCCGGCGCGCTCGGCTGGCGGGAAGCGGCCCGCCGGATGATGTACGACCTGAAGGCGCTCAGCGCCCGGCACCCCTGGCTGATGCGCGTGGTGCACACCCACTTCGCCTACGGCGAGGGCATGGCCCGCTACCAGGACACCGGGTACGCGATCTTCGAGGCGGCCGGGTTCTCCGGCTGGGAGCTGGACCACGCGGTGAACACCACGTCCACGTTCGTCATCGGCACCTCCCTGATGGACCAGACCGAGGCGTCCCGGCTCAAGGAGCGCGCCGCGCCGGGCCGGGACAAGGGCACGGAGACCGTCGACGAGGCGGAGGCCGAGGCCCTCGCCGGGGCGGAGGCCATCGCCTCGAAGTACCCGCGGCTGGCCGCCCGGCTCGCCGAGCACCACGGCAGCGACCCGGCCGCCATGGCCGAGCGGGCGTTCGCGTACGGCGTGGAGGCGATCCTGGACGGCCTCCAGACGCGGCTGGGTCCGACGCCCGGGCGGTGACCCCCGACGGGTCGCCCCGGTGTCCGGGCCGTGCCCCCGGGGCTGCCCGGGCCGCTCCGGAGCGCAGCCCTCGGCTGCCCGCGTGGCGGCCCGCCGTCCGGTCCGCGGTCGCGGCCAAGGGGTCCGGGCGGGCGGAGGGCCGTGTGCCCGGCGGGGCCGGCCGGTTCGGCGCCGCCCGCGTCCGGACGGGTGGTACGACCCGGGCGGGTCGGCCGTACGGCCGAGCAGCGAGGGCGGGGCGGGCGGCGGGTCGTGAGAATCGCAGGCGGGGGCGGTGCGTCCACCACGCGCCCGCCTCGCGCAGGCCACGCGTCCCCCACGCGCCCGCCCTGTGTCCGCTCGGTCCGGGAGGAGCTTTGCCGACGATGAACAGGCTCAGCAGGTCCGCGTCCGCCGCCCTCGCGGCCGCCGTACTGACCGCCCTGGCCGCACTCCCGGGGCGGGCCGCCGCGCTGGACGGCCCGGAGCTGTGGGGTGCCGTGACGATCCCGCCCGGCCGGGAGGGCGTCGTCGAGATCTCCGGGTACTCCGGGCCCGCCCTCGGCGTCGGCTCGGCGCTGACGCTGACCCCGCCCGAGGGGACCCGCGTCACGGGCGTACCCCTGGCCGGCGACGGCTACCGCGGGGCCGTGGCCCCCGGCGGGCGCGAGGGCACGTACACCTTCACCGGCGCCCCGGAGGGCGGGCCCCGGCGGGAGCGGGGCCTGCCGTTCGTACTGGCCGTCCCCGCGGACGCGGCACCCGGCACCCGGCTCGCCGGCTGCGCGACGGTGCTGACGGACGGGCGGGGAGCGCCCCGCGGTGGGGGCACCTGCGCGGTGACCGTCGGCATGCCCGTGCCGACGCTGCTGCCGCCCCCGCCGGGCGCCGTCCTCGACGCGCGCCCCGAGATCTCCGGGACCGCGCACCCCGGCGCGCAGCTCACCGTCAAGGACGCCCGGGACGCCGAGGTCTGCGCCACCACCGCGGACCCCCGGGGCGTCTGGTCCTGCGACCCCGCCCTCCCGCTCGCCCCCGGACCGGGCACGCTCCGGGCGACCGCCACCCTGGGCGGTGTCACGGCGACGAGCGCGCCGGTCGCGGTCACCGTCGAGGGGCGGCCCGGCGGCACCGGCCCGGCCCCGGCCGGCGACGGGGTCAACGAGGGCCGGGCCCTCACTCCACGAACGCCATCTCCCTGACGGTGTCGTTGAGCCGGCGCCCGCCGTCCTCCGTGCAGGTCACGATGTCCTCGATCCGCACCCCGAACCGGCCCGGCAGATAGATCCCCGGCTCGATCGAGAAGCACATCCCCGGCACCAGCGGCAGCTCCTCGCCCTCGACCATGTACGGCGGCTCGTGGGTGGTGACGCCGATGCCGTGCCCGGTGCGGTGGATGAAGTACTCGCCGTACCCGGCGGCGTCGATCACCCCGCGCGCCACCCGGTCGATCTCCTGGCAGGCCACCCCGGGCCGGACCGCCTCGAAGGCGGCCTGCTGGGCCTCCCGCACGACGTCGTGGACCCGCCGCTCCTCGTCCGTCGCCGGGCCGACGTGGACGGTGCGGGTGGTGTCGGACCCGTAGCCGTCCCGGAGCCCGCCGAAGTCGAGGACCACCATGTCGCCCCGCTCGATGGTCCGTTCGCCGGCCTCGTGGTGGGGGTTGGCGCCGTTCGGGCCGGAGCCGACGACCGTGAAGTCGACCTGGCTGTGGCCGTGTTCGCGCAGCAGCCGGGCGAGGTCGGCGGCCACCTCGGTCTCCCGGCGCCCGGCGAACCGCACGGAGAGGATCTCCTCGTAGGTGGCGTCCGCGGCGGCGCCCGCGCCCGCGAGCCGGGCCACCTCGTGCTCGTCCTTCACCGCGCGGAGCATCGGCAGCACCGTCGTCAGCGCCCGGTAGGCGGTCTGCGGCAGCGCCTCCTGAAGGCCCAGCAGATGCAGGGACCAGGTCGAGTCGGAGACGCCGTACCGGCCGTGCGGGCGGAGCATCCCGGCGGCCACCGCGTACGGGTCCTGGCCGTCCCGCCAGTCCGCCAGGCGCAGGGCGCCCGCGCCGGGCGCGCCCGCGGCGTCCGGGTGCTCCAGCGCCGGCACCAGCAGCCGGGGCTCGGACTCGGGGGTGAGGACGAGGAGGGTCAGCCGCTCGGTGATCGCGGTCGGGCGGTAGCCGCACAGCCACGTCAGGTCCGGGCCCGGGGTGACCAGGAGCCCGGCGAGACCCGCGTCGACGGCGTCCCGGGTGGCCCGGGCCATGCGTTCCGCGTGGTCGTGCTCGGTGAAGGCGGCCGGTGCGTCGCTCATGATCGGAAACCCCATCGCCGTGGTCTGCGCTGACGTCTTCCATTGGAGGAGCGGGCGGTGCGCCCCGCCTCGGCGGTTACGCCGTCCGGGGGATGCGGGCCGTGTCTTTTCCGGCTCAGTAGCGGACGGCCCGGGCGACCTCGGCGCGTACGTTGTCGCCGGACAGGTCGCGGTTGGAGCGGGCGGTGGCCTCCTTGGACTCCCCGCCGGCGACGTCGGAGACCGTGACGACGACCGTGTCCAGACGGTTGCCGTCGGAGTCGGTGAAGTCGACCTGGACGCCGAAGGACTTCGTGGAGTCGTCGGTGTTCTCGACGGTGACGGGGACCGTGACCTTGCCGCCGTCGGTGCCGGTGTCGCCGAGCCGCACCTCGTCCTTGGCGTCCACCCCGTCCTTGATCCCGTCCAGCTGCTTCTCCGCCTCCGACGCGAGCGCCGAGGCCGCGGAGGCGGCCCTGCTGGAGACGCCCTCCGGCAGATCGTCCTCGGAACAGCCGACGAGCCCGCCCAGGGCCAGCGCCAGCAGGGCCGCCGGTACGGCGACACCCCTCGCCCTACGGCTGCGGTCTCCGGCCATGTCGCCCTCCAGGGGTGCGGTGTGCTGCGCGTCCCTCTCATTGAAGGCGCGGCGACCGGCCCGCGCATGCCGGGGACTCACCCGTTCGGCCCACCCCCGTGGTGGCGGGACGGCGGCCCCCGGAGGGTGGACGCGAAGACGTCAGCGGCGGACGGCGCACAGCGCGCCGTCCGCCCCGGAGTGAACGGGACGTGCCATGACCCAGCAGCCGCACGCGAAGCCGCCGACCGAGGAGGGACAGCAGTCCCCGGTCTGGGGGGAGTCCAACCGCCCGGCGGGGCCCGCGCCCGGCACCGGCGGCTGGGACCGGGGCGAGGCCCCGGCGGGCAGTGACTGGCGCACCGGCGGCATGGTCTTCGCCGGTGTCCTGATGATGATCAACGGTGTGGTGGCGATCCTCCAGGGCATCTCCGCCATCGCCTCCGACGACGTGTACGAGGCGCTCGCCAATTACGTCTACGAGATGAGCCTCACCGGCTGGGGCGTCGTCCTGCTCTGCCTCGGCGTGCTGGCCCTGGGGGCCGGCTGGGGCATCCTCCAGGGCGCCTGGTGGGCCCGGATCACCGGTATCTTCCTGGCCTCCCTGAGCATGGTGGCCCACTTCCTGTTCCTGCCGTACCAGCCGGCGTGGTCGGTGCTGATGGTCGCGATCGACTTCTTCGTGATCTGGGCCCTGGCCACCGCGCCGGACGCGCCGCGCGGCCACGGGCGCGGCGCGGCCACGAAGTCCTGACCGCGGACGAGTCGTGACCGCGTCCTGACCGTGGACGAGTCCTGACCGCGGACATGAGTGGGGGCCGCCCCTGATGGTGGGGCGGCCCCCGGGTCACCGTTTCAGACGTGACCCAGGCCACCACTGCCGAAGGATCCACTGGAGCCCGGCAGCCAGCGTTTGCGGTTCTGGTCCTCGCCCCGTTTGCTCCCCGAGTGCCGCAACTGGTACGGCATGAGCCGTTCGCCGCTCTCGGCCTGGAGGATCTCGTCCGGCTCCCGCATCTCCCGCTCCTCGCGGACGGCGCCGCCCTCGGGGAGCTTGGGGTGCTCCTCGGGGGCGGGATGCGGAAGTTCCCGGTCCATGACCCGCATGCCGAACTGCACGGCGAAGATCAGCGCGCCGGCGACGATCATGCCGCCGATGAAGGCGGCGAGGACGTTGAGCACGTCACTCCCCGCGGCCGCCAGGTCAAGCGTCGTCGTACTCATGCACCAATTATCACCGAAATGGGCGAATGTATCCCTTTTCGGACTGGCCGATTTTGGATTTCTCAGGGCTGGAGCGGCATGGTCCAGCAGTTGGAGTGGGCGGTCCTGCCCTTGAGCCGGTCGGTGATCCAGTCCACCGCCTCGCCCTGGTCGGTGAGGAGCGGCGTCATGTGGTTGATCAGCGGACTCCCCGTGTTGATCATGACCTCCGCCTCGTAGGTGACGTTCGCGCCCTTGGCGCACCAGTCGACCGCCAGCTTCCGGGCCTGCTTGTGCGGGACCAGGTCGTCGCTGGTGCCGGTCGCCACGCGGACCGGGGCGGCCGGCTTCATGGTGCCGATGCGCTGGCTGTTCAGGAAGGACGTCAGGGCCGGGGTGGCGGCGATGATCTCGCTGACCGAGCGGCCGTCCGTGGTCCAGTCGGTGCTGTCGGCGCCGGCGTAGCGCAGGATCGCGTCGCCCACGCACATCGTGGACATGTCGGCCAGTACCGCCTTGCCCGAGGCGCTCAGACGGGCGTCCGCGATCGGCTTCAGCGCCGGTTCGGACTGGACGAAGCCGTTGAGCGACCAGCCGAGGGCGCCGGCCAGTTCGCTGCCGTCGATGGCCCGGGTGACCTCGATCAGGTCGGCGGGCGGGGCACCGGCGTAGGCGCCGGCGAGGTTGACGTCGGGGGCGTAGGAGGGCTGGAGCTCGGCGGCCGCCGCGCTGGCCCCGCCGCCCTGGCTGTAGCCGAACAGGCCCACCCGGGACTCGGCGGTCACCGAGGCGCCGGCCACCTTGCGGGCGGCGCGGGCGGCGTCGAGGAGGGCGTGGGCCTCGTCGACGCGGTTGACGTAGGTGTGCAGCCGGTCGGTCGTGCCCAGGCCCGCGTAGTCGGTGACGACGACGGCGGTGCCGGTGGCGAGGAGGCGGTAGATCGCCAGGTCCTCGTAGCCCACCGAGACGGTCTCGCCGTTGAAGGTCAGCGGGTGTTCGAGGCCCATGGAGGCGGAGCACTGGTCGCCCTGGCCCATCGTGCCGGGGGCGAGCGCGACCAGCGGGCGCGGTCCTTCGCCCTTCCAGGCGGTCGAGGGTTCGATGTAGGCGCCGGTCACGGCGACCGGGCGGCCGCTCGCGTCGGTGGACTTGTACATCAGCCGGGTCGCCCGGCCCGGCAGGGGGCCGTCCAGACTGGGCAGGCTGAGGGCGAGCTTGAGCGGCTCGGTGCGGACCAGCGCGCCGTCGGCGGCGGGCAGGGTGGCCGGCGGGTTGTAGAACGCCGGGATGGTGACACCCCGGGACACGACCTCGTCGGACGCGGTGGCGGCGGTGCCGGCGAGGGCCTGGGCACCGAGGGCGGCGACGGTGACGATGCTCGCGGCCAGGAGCCGTCTGCGTACGGGCATGGCGAACCTCCTGTAAAGCGGCTGGCAGGAAGGTGCGGTGAAACGGCGGCCCGCCGTGCGCGCAGTCGTCCGGAGCGCGGGCACGGCGGGCCGTTCAAGGGCTCGTCAGGACCGTACCGCCGGTAACCGACCAATCGATACTGGCCGGTAGGTTACGGTTCAGTAATTTAACTTCGATCTTTGGCCGCCCCGCCCTGTGAGGCGCCCGCGCGCGACCCCGGCCTGCTCGGGACGCGACCCGGCGCCGATCCGCACGCGATCCGGCCCCGACACGGCGCTGATCCGGACGCGGCCCGGCCCCGATCCGGCGCCCGGATCCGGACGCGACCGGCGTCGCGAACCGGGCGCCGAGCCGGGCTCAGATCCGGGCTCCGAACCGGACCCGGCCCCGACGCCGATGCGACCCCGACGCCGACCCCGACCCGGGGCCGAGTCCCGCTCGTCCCCGGGAGGGACCCGGGGGCCGGGGCGTACTGCGTTCTCAGTACGGCGCATTGTCGGCAGCCGCACGACGACAGGACACGCCCGCGCCCGCGAGCCTGGAGCCACCTTCGACGCTTTCGAATCCTTCGACGCCTTCGACGCCTTCGACGTCCAGATGTGGAGACCTCCCGACGTGGCAACTTTCCTGTATCGACTGGGCCGACTGGCCTTCCGGCGGCGCTGGTACGCCGCCTTGGTCTGGGCGGCCGTCCTGGCCGCGGTCGGGCTCGGTGCCGCGCAGGCGCCGGGCGCCGCCGACGAGGAGTTCGCCATGCCGGGCGTCGAGTCGCAGCAGGCGTTCGACCTGCTGGAGGAGCGTTTCCCCGGCACCACCGCCGACGGCGCGACCGCCCGGGTCGTCTTCGTCGCGCCGGGCGGCGAGAAGGTCACCGCGGCCGGGAACAAGGCGGCCGTCGAGGCGGCGGTCGCCGACCTCGCGGACGGCTCGCAGGTCGCGAGCGCCGTCGACCCCTTCCAGGCCGGCGCGGTCAGCCAGGACGGCTCCACCGCGTACACCACCGTCACCTACGCGGCCGGCCCCGCCGACCTCACCGACGCGAGCAAGGCGCACCTCGAAGAGGCGCTCGGGCAGGCCCGGGACTCCGGGCTGACCGTCGAGGCGGGCGGCACCGCCATGTCGGAGGAGGGCGGTCCGGGCGGCGCGGCCGAGGTGATCGGCGTCGCCATGGCCGCCGTCGTCCTGCTCGTCACCTTCGGCTCACTGGCCGCCGCCGGCCTGCCGCTGCTGACCGCCGTCGTCGGCGTCGGCGTGAGCATGGCGACCATCCTGGCCCTGTCCAGCGCCCTCGGCCTGTCCACCACCACCGGCACCCTGGCGATGATGCTGGGCCTGGCCGTGGGCATCGACTACGCCCTGTTCGTCGTCTCCCGCTACCGCGAGGAGCGCGCCCGGGGGCGCTCGCCCCAGGAGGCCACCGCCCTCGCCACCGGCACCGCGGGCTCCGCGGTCGTCTTCGCCGGGCTCACCGTCGTCATCGCGCTCGCCGGGCTCGCGGTCGTCGGCATCCCGATGCTGACCAAGATGGGCCTGGCCGCGGCCGGCGCGGTCGTCGTCGGCGTACTGATCGCGCTGACCCTGGTCCCGGCCTGCCTCGGCTTCTGGCCGGACGCCGTGCTCGCCCGCAAGGACCGCAAGGCGCTCCGCGCCGGCCGTACCGGGGAACAGGCCGCGAAGGGGGAACAGGCCGCGAAGGACAACGGCGGCACCCGCTGGGCCCGCTTCGTACTGCGCCGCCCGCTGCCCGTGCTCCTCCTCGGCGTCGTCGGCCTCGGCGCGCTCGCCGTCCCGGCGGCCGGCCTCCAGCTCGGCATGCCCGGCGACGAGGCCAAGGCGACCTCCACCACCGAACGCCGGGCCTACGACGCGCTCGCCGAGGGCTTCGGGCCCGGCTTCAACGGGCCGCTCACCGTCGTCGTCGACGCCCGGGGCGCCGGGGACGCCAAGGCCGCGGCGGCCTCGGTCGCCGACCGGATCGACGCCACCGCGGGCGTCGTCAGCGTCACGCCCGCCCGCTTCAACGAGGCCGGCGACACCGCCGTCCTCTCCGTCGTACCGGCCACCGCGCCGACCGACGAGCGGACCAAGGACCTGGTCACCACGATCCGCGGCGAACGGCCCGAGGTGGAGGCCGAGACCGGGGCCACCTTCGAGGTCACCGGCACCACCGCGCTCAACATCGACATCGCCGCCAAGGTGCAGTCGGCGCTGGTGCCCTACCTGATCGTGGTGGTCGGACTCGCCGTCGTCCTGCTGCTCGTCGTCTTCCGGTCGCTGCTCGTCCCGCTGAAGGCGGCCCTGGGCTTCCTGCTCTCCGTGCTCGCCTCCCTCGGCGCCGTCGTCGTGGTCTTCCAGCAGGGCCACGGCGCGGAACTCCTCGGCGTCGAGCAGACCGGCCCGATCATGAGCCTGATGCCGATCTTCCTGGTCGGCATCGTCTTCGGACTCGCGATGGACTACGAGGTCTTCCTGGTCTCCCGGATGCGCGAGGCGTACGTCCACGGCGAGTCCCCCGCGCAGGCGGTGACCTCCGGATTCCGGCACAGCGCCCGGGTCGTCGTGGCCGCCGCGCTGATCATGATCGCGGTCTTCGCCGGGTTCGTCGGCGAGACCGAGTCCATGATCAAGATGATCGGCTTCGGACTCGCCACCGCCGTACTGCTGGACGCCTTCGTGGTCCGGATGGCGATCGTGCCCGCGGTCCTCGCCCTGCTCGGCGCCCGCGCCTGGTGGCTGCCGAAGTGGCTGGACCGGATCCTGCCCCGGGTCGACGTGGAGGGCGAGGCCCTCGCCCGCCCCGAGGTCCCGAGCGCCGAGCCCGCCCCCAAGGAGGCCGCGCGCGCCTGACGTGACGCGCGGAGC
The DNA here is from genome assembly GCF_040299205.1 of Streptomyces sp. NPDC000983. NCBI lineage: Bacteria > Bacillati > Actinomycetota > Actinomycetes > Kitasatosporales > Streptomycetaceae > Streptomyces > Streptomyces sp. NPDC000983. The sequence goes on from NZ_JBEPBM010000002.1 coordinate 411,291, forward strand.
CGCTCCGGCGGCTCCGCGTCGTCCACCATGGAGTGAGCCCCACGGACCGAGAGAGCCACGCATGATCACCAAACGGGAGCGCTACGCCGGCCGCTTCGAGAACTACGCCGAACGCTTCCCGCACGCCGTCGACGTCACGATGGTGCTGTCCGTGATCGGCTGCGCGGTCCTCGGCACCCAGCTCAGCTTCCCCGGCAGCCGGCCCCCCGACTCCGGCAAGCCCGTCGAGGTGCTCCTCGCGCTGTCCTGCCTGTTCCTGCTGAAGTACCGCACCCGGCCGCGCGCGGTCGTCGTGGTGGTGGGCCTGGTCACCGTCCTGGCGATCGTCCGCGGCTATCTGATCACCCCGCTGCTGCTGGCCCCGCTGCTGGTGGCGGTGTACTGGATGGCCGTCCTGTGCGACCGCCGGACCACCCGGGCGTACACCGTCGCGATCGGCGCCGTGCTGCTGACCGCGACCGTGTGCAGCGACACCATGGACGGCGTCTCCGTGGTCCTGCGGGTGATCGGCCCCGTCTTCTGGCTGGCCCTGCCGGTGGCCGCCGGCCGCTCGACCCGGCTGCGGCGCGACTACCTGGCGGCGGTGCAGGCCCGCGCCGAGTACGCCGAACGCACCCGCGACGAGGAGGCGCGGCTGCGGGTCGCCGAGGAGCGCATGCGCATCGCCCGCGAGCTGCACGACGTCGTCGCCCACCACCTGGCCCTGGCCAACGCCCAGGCCGGCACCGCCGCCCACCTCGTGCGCGCCGACCCCGGGCAGAGCGAGCGGATCCTGCGCGACCTCACCGGCACCACCTCCTCCGCCCTGCGCGAGCTGAAGGCCACCCTGGGCCTGCTGCGCGAGGACGACGGCCCCGAGGGCGAGGGCCTGGAACCCGCCCCCGGCCTCGCCCGGCTGCCCGAGCTGATCTCGGCGTACGAGTCGGCGGGCCTCGACGTCACCGTCACCACCGACGGCGAACCCCGCCCGCTCTCGCCCGGCACCGACCTCACCGCGTACAGGATCGTGCAGGAGGCCCTCACCAACGTCTCCAAGCACGCCTCGGCCCACACCGCCCGGATCCGCTTCACCTACGCCGACGTCCGGCTGCTCATCACCGTCAGCAACGACGGACCGGCCGGCGACCTCCGGGCCACCGGCGGCTACGGGCTGATGGGCATGCGGGAACGCGCCCACTCCGTCGGCGGCGAACTGCGCGCCGGCCCCCGCCCCGGGGGCGGCTTCGAGGTCACCACCGCCCTGCCGCTCCAGTCGTACGCCACCGCCGCCCCGGAGGGGGAGACACCGTGACCGTCCGCGTGCTGCTCGCCGACGACCAGGCCCTGCTGCGGGCCACCTTCCGGATACTGATCGACTCCTGCCCCGACCTGGAGGTGGTCGGCGAGGCATCCGACGGCGCCGAGGCGCTGGAACTGGCCCGCGCCCACCGCCCGGACGTCGTGCTGATGGACATCCGGATGCCCGGCACCGACGGGCTGGCCGGCACCTCGGCGATCTGCGCCGACCCCGACCTGGCCGCCACCCGGGTGCTGATCCTGACCACCTTCGAGACCGAGGAGTACGTGGCCCGGGCGCTGCGGGCCGGGGCGAGCGGCTTCCTCGGCAAGGACGTCACCGCGGACACCCTGCTGGCCGGCATCCGCACGGTCGCCTCCGGCGAGGCGCTCCTGTCACCGGGCGCCACCCGCACCCTGATCACCCGCTTCCTCACCTCCCCCGCTCCGGAGGTCCAGCTCGCGCCCCCGGAGCGGCTGGCCGAACTCACCGTGCGGGAGCGGGAGGTGATGGCGCTGGCGGCGGAGGGCCGGTCCAACGCCGAGATCGCGGAGCTGCTCACGGTGAGCCCGCTGACCGTGCGCACCCATGTGCACCGGGCGATGACCAAGCTCAACGCCCGCGACCGGGCCCAGCTCGTCGTCATCGCCTACCAGACGGGACTGGTGCAGGCCGGTCCGGCGGGCCCGGGGTGAGCCGGGCCCGGCCGCCAGGACGGGCGGCGGGGCGCGGGGCGTCGTAGATTCGCAGGGGGCCGGTGTATTCCGCCGGTGCCATCGGAATGCCGATGGCAGGGATCGGATTCCTCATTGGATGCCTATGGGTGGGCGGGCGTACGTTCGAAGTACCCAGTCCGGGGACATCCCCACCGAACCCTCTGGAGCTCTCACCATGTCGAAGATCCTTTTCGTGCTGACCGGCGCCGACCACTGGACCCTCGCCGACGGCACCCGCCACCCCTCCGGCTTCTGGGCCGAGGAGGCCGTCGCCCCCTACCAGCGGTTCAAGGCCGAGGGCCACGAGATCGTCGTCGCCACGCCCGGCGGGGTCGTCCCGACCGTCGACCGGGGCAGCCTCGCCGCCGAGGCCAACGGCGGCCAGGAGAACGCGGACGCGATCGCGGCGGGGCTCGCCGCGATGACCGAGCTGGAGCACCCGCTGCGGCTGGAGGACGTGGACCTCGACGACTACGCCGCCGTCTTCTACCCGGGCGGTCACGGCCCCATGGAGGACCTGGCGGTCGACGCCACCTCCGGCCGGCTGCTCGTCGACGCCCTCGACTCCGGCAAGCCCCTCGCCGTGGTCTGCCACGGCCCGGCCGCGCTGCTCGCCGCGACCCGCGAGGACGGCTCCAACGCCTTCGCCGGCTACCGGGTCGCCGCCTTCACCGACGCCGAGGAGACCCAGGCCGGCCTCGCCGACCGGGCCAAGTGGCTGCTCCAGTCGCGCCTGGTCGAGGCGGGCGTGGACGTCCGCGAGGGCGAGCCGTGGGCGCCGCACGTCGTCGTCGACCGCAACCTGGTGACCGGCCAGAACCCCGCCTCCTCGGCACCCCTGGCGGCCGAACTGCTGAAGAAGCTGGCCTGAGCGGGGCGTTGAGCGGGGGCGTGAGCCTCACCGGAGCGGGCCGCCGCACGGGCGGACGGGGGGCGGGGCGTGAGCGGCACTGAAACGGACGGCACGGGCGCCGGCGGTACGGGCTTTGGCGGGACCGGCGCGGGCGGCCCCGGCTCGGGCCGCACCGGATCGGACGGCCCCGGTCCCGGCGGAGCCGGCGCGAGCGGTGCCGTCCCCGGCTCCGGCGGCACGGCTCCCGGCGGTACCGGCTCCGGCGGCATCGCTTCTGGCCCCGGCGACATCGCCCGCGGCCGTACCGGAGCGGGCGGGACCGGCTCCGGTGGCCCCGGTCACGGTCCCGGCTCCGGCGGAGCCGGCGCGAGCGGTACCAGTCCCGGTTCCGGCGGCACGGTCCCCGGCCGTATCGGAGTGGGCGGGACCGGTTCTGGCGGTACCGCCCCTGGCGGTATCGGCGCGAGCGGCACCAGTCCCGGTTCCGCTGGCATCGCGCCCGGCCATACGGGTGCGGGCGGGACCGGTTCCGGCGGCTTCGCCCCCGGCCGTACCGGAGCGGGCGGCGCCGCCCCCGGTGGGCAGGACCTCAACCTCGTCCGGACGTTTCTCGCCGTCTACCGGGCCGGTTCCCTCACCGCTGCCGCGCAGGTGCTCGGTATCTCTCAGCCCACGGTGACCACCCAGGTCAAGGCGCTGGAGCGGCAGTCGGGGCGGGAGCTGTTCACCCGTCTGCCCAGGGGTGTCGCCCCCACGCCGTACGCCCATGACCTGGCCGCGCGGGTCGCCGGACCGCTGGACGCGCTGCTGGCGGTCACCGGGCACGACCCCACGGAGGCGGGCCCGCCCGCCCCCGTGCACCTGGCGGGCCCCGCCGAGGTGCTCTGCCTGCGGGTGCTGCCCGCCCTGGCCCCGCTGGTCGCCGGGGGCGTCCGGCTGCGGGTCACGCCCGGACTGACGGACCCCCTGCTCGACGGCCTGCGGGCGGGCCGGTACGACCTGGTGCTGGCCACCAGCCGCCCGCGCGGCCGAACCCTGCCCTCGGCCCCGCTGCTCGACGAGGAGTTCGTGCTGGTCGCGGCGCCGGTGTGGGCGGAGCGCCTCGGCGACCGGGTGACGGCCGAGGGGCCCGGCGCACTGCACCCCGTCCCGCTCGTCGCGTACGCCGAGGACCTGCCCATCGTCCGCCGGTACTGGCGGCACGTCTTCGGGCAGCGCCTGAACTGTCGGGCCGCGGTGACCATGCCGGATCTGCGGGGCGTCCTCGCGGCGGTGGCCGGGGGAGCGGGGTTCTCGGTGCTGCCCCGCTATCTGTGCGAGGCCGAGCTGGCCGCGGGCGCCCTCGTCGCGCTGCACGAACCCGAGGACCCGCCTTTCAACACGGCCTATCTGGTCCAGCGCCCGGGAATGCCGGAGAACCCGCACGTCACGCGCGTACGGGACCACCTGCTGAGGCTCGGCCCGACCTGGTGAGGGCGGCCTCCGGGCCATTGGCGAGACGGAGCGTCTTGCGGGGAGCGGTGAAGGGGTGTACGGTCGGCGTACGCGATCGAGACGAGACGTATCGTCTCGCGAATCGCCCGACCTGTCGCCCACGGAAGAAGACACCACTTGTTCCCAGTCGCCGAAGCACCCGCCGCCGTCTCCCAGCTCACCGTCACCGAGGTCGCCAAGCGCTACGGCGACCGTCTCGTCCTGGACCGGGTCTCCTTCACCGTCCGGCCCGGGGAGCGGGTGGGCGTGGTCGGGGACAACGGCTCCGGCAAGTCCACCCTGCTGCGGCTGCTCTCCGGCGCCGAACGCCCCGACAACGGTGAGATCACCGTCGTGGCCCCCGGCGGCACCGGACACCTCGCCCAGACCCTCGACCTGCCGGACTCCGCGCGCGTCGGGGACGCCGTCGACCTCGCCCTCGCCGAACTCCGCTCCCTGGAACGGCGGTTGCGGTCCGCCGCCGCCGAGCTGCGCGGGGCGGACCCGGCCGCGTACGAGCGGTACGCCGCACTGGAGGCCCAGTTCGAGGCGCGCGGCGGGTACGACGCCGACCGCCGGGTCGACGTGGCCCTGCGTCACCTCGGCGAGCCCGTCGCCCTGGACCGCTCGCGCCGGCTCGGCACGCTCTCCGGCGGCCGCCGCTCCCGGCTCGCCCTGGCCGCGACGCTGGCCGCCTCGCCCGAGCTGCTGCTCCTCGACGAGCCGACCAACGACCTCGACGACGAGGCGGTGGCCTGGCTGGAGGAGCGGCTGCGCGCCCACCGGGGCACGGTCGTCGCCGTCACCCACGACCGGACCTTCCTGGACCGGGTCACCGACACCCTCCTGGAGGTCGACGCGGACACCCGGTCCGTACGCCGCTACGGCGGCGGCTACCAGGGGTACCTCACCGCCAAGGCCGCCGAACGCGCCCGCCACGAGAGGGAGTACGCCGACTGGCGCGCCGAGGTGGCCCGGCAGTCCCGGCTCGCCGACTCCCACATCGGCCGCCTCGACGCCATCCCGCGCAAGGGGCCGTGGGCGTTCAGCGGGGCGGGCGCCTTCCGGGCCCGCTCCCGGGCGCACGGCGCGATGAGCAGGATCCGCAACGCGCGGGAGCGGCTGGAGCGGCTGACCGGGAACCCGGTGGCCGCACCGCCCGAGCCGCTGCGGTTCGCGGCCCGGATCGAGGGGGCCGCCACCGCCCCGGTGACCGCGGCGGACCTGCGGGTGCCCGGACGCCTGGCGCTGGACGCGCTGCACGTCCAGGCGGGCGGCAGGCTCCTGGTGACCGGGCCCAACGGGGCCGGGAAGTCCACGCTGCTGCGGGTCCTGGCCGGTGAGCTGAGTCCGGCACCGGGCGGCACGCTGAGCCGCCCGGAGCGGGCCGGCCTGCTGCGCCAGACCATGCCCCCGCCCACCCCGGCGGAGTCGGCCCGCCCCCTGCGGACGGCCTTCGGGGAGGAGCGGGCGGAGGAACTGCTCCGCCTCGGCCTCTTCCGGGAGGGCGACCTGCACCGGCCGGTGGGGGAGCTGTCCACCGGCCAGCGCCGCCGCCTCGACCTCGCCCGGCTGCTCACCGCACCGCACGACGCCCTGCTGCTGGACGAGCCGACCAACCACCTGGCCCCCGCCCTGGTGGAGGAGGTCCAGGAGGCCCTGCACGCCTACGAGGGGACCCTGGTCGTCGTCAGCCACGACCGACGGCTGCGCTCCGCCTGGTCCGGCCCCGTCCTGGAGCTGACCGCGCCCGGCGCGGCCGGTGAGAGCGGTGCCCGGGGCCGCGTCCGCGCCTCGGCGCACCGGGGGTGAACCGACCGCGCCCGGCGACACCCGCGGGAGCGGTGCCCGGGGCCGCGGCCGAGCCTCGGTACACCCGGGACGGCGCTCAGGCACGGTGTCTGCCCCGCTCGTGTGAACGGCATTCCCGCGCAGGGCCCGGACGGGGCCCGGGACATGGCCTCCGTCGACGCCGTGGTGCGCCGGCCGGCCGACGTCCTCGCCCCCGGGCCGCTCGCCTACGGTCCGGGCGCCGGCAGATCGGCGACCTGGTCATCGCCGAGCCGGGGGAACCGCTCGACGGGGTGCGGGACGCCCCGGTGCTCCCGATCGGCGCCCGGGGTGCGACCGCGGCCGCGCTGATCGCCGCGGCCGCGGTCGCCAAGCGGCCCGGCGTACACCCCAACACGCCGCGGTACCGCATCCGCCGGGCGGTCGCGCCGACCGGCCTCGACCTCGACGACCCCGAGGACCGGCCGGCCGCCACGCTCCGGCTCCGCCTCGACCTGACCGAGCGGGAACCGGCCGGCACCGCCTCCCCCGCGACCGAGGCCCTCGCCGCGGCCGAAATGCCCGGCCTGGGTTCGATGCCCGGTATGCCACCGCGTGTGCTGCGACACGTCTATTGACCTGCGCAGAAGGGCCGTGCTTCCCTCGCGAGGGGGTTGGGGGGCACAGGAGTGCGACAGCGGTGCGACAGCCGGACGACAGCGGGGACGCGGGGTGGGGACGAGATGACCGCTCGGCCTGCGGCTTTCCCCGGCCGCCCGGTCCGGCACCGCCCGCCCGGAACCCGGACCGCGTTCCTTCCGTCTTGCTGCGGAGCGAAACCCGCCCTGACATGACCACTTCTAGCAAAAGCGGCCAAAAAGTGACTCACATACCACCGCAGAACCTTGGGCCGGCGGACCGGGGAACCGCGCCCCCCTTCTGGCGCCGGCCCCGGACGGTCCTGTGGGCCGCGGCCGCCGTGGTGACGCTCGGCTTCCTCGTCGCGCTGGAGTTCACCGCGCGCCACTACGGGACGCCCGGACCGATCACCACCCAGACCCGCGAGGTGTTCCTCCCGCCCAAGTCGGGCGGACTGCTCTACGCCTCCCTCGCCCTTGCCATGGTGGTGCTGACCTGGCGGCAGCGGATGATCGCGCTGGCCGCCGCGATCGGCGTCGACCTCGCCTTCCTGACCGTCAGGTGGGCGGCCGGCATCGAGGTGACCGGCGGCCACCCCTTCGGCAACGGCGCCCTGTGGGCACTGATCGGCATCGCGGTCGTCGCCGTCACCCGCCGTACCGGCCGCGAACGCCTGCTGCTGCTCAAGGGCGCGGGGCTCGGCCTGCTGCTGATGGCGGGCCGCAAGACCGGCGACACCTGGCTGTTCATCACCTCCGAGACCCGCCCCACGGTCCTCGACCAGTACGTGGCGACCGCCGACCGCGCCCTCGGCGACCCGTCGTGGCTGGTGGGCCGGGTCGTCGAGGCGAGCGGTGCCGTCGGCTTCAACTTCCTCGACTTCGTCTACGGCCAGCTCCCGGTCGCCGCGGTCCTCGTCGCGCTCTACCAGCTCCGCCACGTCGCCGCCGAGCGCGCCTTCCCCCGCCACCACCTGGTCCGCACCTTCCTGGTGATCGGCCTGATCGGACCGGCCTTCTACATGATCTACCCGGTGGTCGGGCCGATCTTCGCCTACGGCACCGGCGCCGAGCACTGGGCCGACGTCAGCCTGTGGGCACCCGAGATGGAGCCCAGCGCGCCCTGGGCGGTGGGCGAACTCTGGCCGCACACCCTCCCCCCGATCGGCGACCCGCAGGCCATGCCGTTCGACGGCGTCACCCCGCGCAACTGCATGCCCAGCCTGCACACCGCCTGGGCCACCGCGATCTTCCTGCACACCCGCAAGGGCCCGCGCGCCCTGCGCTGGGCGGGCACGTTCTGGCTGGTCGCCACCCTCTGCGCGACCCTCGGCTTCGGCTACCACTACGGCGCCGACCTCGTCGCCGGCGTGGTGTTCACGCTCACCATCGAGGCCGGGCTGCGCGCCCACGACCGCGGCTGGGAGCGCCCGGGCATCCGCTTCGTCGCCCTCGGCACCGCCGTCTTCGCCGCGATGCTGCTGTCGTACCGCTTCCTGCCCCTGCAGATGGCCGCCCACCCGTGGCTGTACGGGCCGCTGCTCCTGCTGGCCATGGGCGCGGTGATCCACGCCTACGTCCGCACCACGGCCCGGTGGGACGCCACCCCCGAACCGGTCCGCGCCCCGGCACCCGAGCCCGAACTAGTCCGGCCCCTCTGACACCACGGGGCCGCCGCCGCTCAGCCGGAAGGCGGCGACGGCGGCCTCCACGGTGGGGAAGAAGTGGTGCGGATCGATCGTCTCGGTCAGCTCGTACCGCTCGATCTTGCGCCGCACCGGGTCCTTCAGCTCGGCGAACACCAGGTGGACGTCCTCGGCGTTCAGTGCCACGTCCAGCTCCAGCAGCATGTCGGCGGCGGTGGTGTCCACGTCGGTCATCGGCTCCGCGGCGATCACGATCCAGCGCGGGCGCGGCTCGGTGCGCGCCAGATGCCTGATCTCGTCGCGGAAGGTACGGGCGTTGGCGAAGAACAGCGGCGCGTCGAACCGGTAGATCACCAGCCCCGGCATCAGCTCCGCCGCCGGATAGGAGCGCACGTCGTGGTACCCCTCCATGCCCTCCACCCGGCCCAGCACCGTGTTGTACGGCCACCAGGCGCGCCGGAAGACGTTCAGGACCGACAGGCCCACCGCGAGGGCGATGCCCGGGAGCACCCCGAGCAGGGCGACCCCGAGGAAGGCGGCCACCGACAGCAGGAACTCCGTCCGGCGCTGCCGCCACAGCCGGACCGTGCCGGGGATGTCGGCCAGGGAGAGGGAGGCGGTGATGACGACGGCGGCTAGCGCGGGCTGGGGCAGGTCGCGGAAGAGGCCCGGCACCAGCACCAGCATCAGGACGATCAGCGCCGCGCCCACGACCCCGGTGAGCTGGCTCTTGGCGCCGGCCCGCTCCGCCACCGCCGTACGGGAGCCGCTGGTGCTGACCGGGAAGCCCTGGAAGAGACCGGCCGCCAGATTGGCGACGCCGATGCCGGCCATCTCCTGGTTGCCGCGGATCTCCTGGCCCGACCGGGCCGCGAACGCCGAGGCGGTGGAGATCGTGTCGGTCAGCGACACCAGGGCGATGCCCAGCGCGCCGCCGAACAGCGGGACCAGGTCGGAGAGCCGGATGTCGGGGACCGTCAGCGGCGGGAAACCCTCGGGCAGGTCGCCGACCAGGTCGACGCCGTGCTCCCCGAGGTCGAACACCACGGCCGCCGCGATCGCCAGCACCACCATCAGCAGCACCGCCGGGACCTTGGGAACCAGCCGCTGGAGCACCAGGATCAGGGCGATCCCGCCGACGCCGACGGCCGCCGCGGCCGGCACCAGGGCCCCGTCGGCGAGCTGCTCCACCAGGCCCACGCACTCCCCGACCAGGGTGTCGGCGTCGACGGAGAACCCGAACAGCTTGGGCAGCTGGCCGACGAGGATCGTCAGGGCCAGCCCGTTCATGTAGCCGATCATCGTCGGCTTGGAGATCAGGTCCGCGATGAAGCCGAGCTTCGCCACCGAGGCCAGGATCATGATGGCCGCCACCATCAGGGCCAGCACCGAGGCGAGTGCGACCGCCCGGTCGGGGTCGCCGTCCGCCGCCACCAGGGGCAGCACGGTGGCCGCGATCATCGGCCCGAGCGAGGAGTCCGGCCCGAGCACCAGGATCCGGGACGGCCCGCACACCGCGTAGCCGAGCAGGCAGAGGATCGTGGTGTACAGGCCGGTGATGGGCGGCAGCCCGGCCAGATCGGCGTACGCCATGCCCTGCGGCACCAGCAGGGTGGCCAGCACGATCCCGGCGACCAGGTCCTTGCCCAGCCACTCGCGCCGGTACGTCCGCGCGGCCCTGACCCCCGGCACGGCGAGCAGCCGGGACGCCGTCCCCCGCCCCTCGTCGCTGTCCTTCACGGACCCCTCCGTCCCGCCCCGCCCGTCCGCCTCAGCCGGCCGATCTCGACCGCCGCGCCAGCAACTTACCCAGTTCCCACAGGACCAGCAGCGCCACCGCGGTCAGGACCGCCCAGCCGAAGTGCCGGGCGCCGATCTCGGTCGTGCCCAGCATGCGGCGGAAGCCGTCCAGCTGGGTCACCAGCACCGCGAGGACCAGCTGGGTCAGCGCGACCCAGTTCATCTGCTTGCTGTCGAAGGTGGCGGCGGTCAGCGCGGAGTCCGTCTCGCTGCGGCACTCGAAGGCGGCGACGACCAGGCAGAGCGCGAAGGCCGTGAACGCGATCGACTGACCGATCTCGGCGCTGTCGTACAGCGACTGGCCGAGTTTGATCAGGCCCAGCAGGCCGCAGGTGATGGCCAGTCCGGCGAGCCCCACCGTGACCAGCACCGGCCGGGTGAGCACCGACTCCCCGCGCGGGCGCGGACTTCGGCGCATCAGCCCCGGGCTCTCCTGGTCGAAGCCGAGCGCGAAGCCGAAGGAGGCGTTGACCACGAAGTGGATCCACAGCACCTGCGGCGGGGTGAAGGGCTCGCCCGCCGCGATGTTCAGCACGGTCGCGCCGAGGAACGTCAGGACGAAGGTGACCAGCAGGAGCAGCACGAAGCGGATGTACTTGGTGAGGTTGTCGTAGATCGTCCGGCCCTGCTCGACGGCGTAGACGATGGTCGCGAAGTTGTCGTCGGAGAGGATCATGCGGGCGGCGTTCTTCGCCACGTCCGTCCCGCTGCCCATCGCGATGCCGATGTCGGCGGACTTGATGGCCGGGGCGTCGTTGACGCCGTCCCCGGTCATCGCCACCACGTCGCCCTTCTTCTTGAGGGTGTCGGCGAGCAGCACCTTGTGCTCCGGCGCGACCCGCCCCAGCACGCCGATGGAGTCGATGCGCTCCAGCCGCTCCCGTTCGTCCATCGCGGCGAAGTCGGCGCCCAGGACGGCCTCGCCGGGAATGCCGATCTGGCGGGCGATGGCCGCGCCGGTGGTGACGTCGTCGCCGGTCACCAGCCGGACCCGGATGTGCGCGGCCCGCGCGTCCGCGACCGCCGCCTTCGACTCCTCCCGGGGCGGGTCGACCATGGCGACCAGGCTGGTCATGCGCAGCCCGGTGACATGGCCGAGCAGATCGCCGTCGGCGTCGAAGGCCGCCGGGTCGAGATCCCGGGTGGCGGCGGCCATCACCCGCCGGCCCTCGCCGCCCATCCGCTCGGTCGCCGCCTCGGCCCGCTCCCGTAGTCCGGTGTCCCAGGGGACGGTGGCGCCCGCCGCCAGGGCGGTGGTCGTCCGGGCCATCACCGCGGGCGCGGCGCCCTTCACGAAGCACCGCACGACGGCCCGCCCCTCGGCGTCGGTCGCCGCGTGGAACGTCGCCATCAGCTTGTACTCCGGGTCGAACGGCAGCGTCGCGAGCCGGGGCAGGGCGTCCCTGCTGCCGTCCGTGTCCAGACCCGCCTTGTGCGCGAGCACCAGCAGCGCGCCCTCGGTCGGATCGCCGACCACCCTGCCGTCGACCAGCTTGGCGTCACTGGCCATGAGATACGGAAGGATCGCGTCCTCGATGCCCGCGGCGGACCCGGCGGCGTGGTGGACCCGGCCCTCCAGGCCGTAGCCGGTGCCCGAGACGGTGTACCGGTCGGTGGGACTGAGCACCTCGACGGCCGTCATCTGGTTCATCGTCAGGGTGCCGGTCTTGTCCGAGTTGATCGCCGAGGTGAAGGCGAGCGTCTCGACCGACGGCAACTCCTTGACGATGGCGTTCCGTTTCGCCAGGTTGAGGCTGCCGACGGAGAGGATCGCCTGGGTCACGGTCGGCAGCGCCTCGGGGATCGCGGCGATGGCCAGCGAGACCGCGCTGACGAACAGCGCGTCCCACGCCTGGTCGCGGCTGCGCCCCAGCGCGAACATCACGATCATGGTGAGGCCCGCGGCCGCCGTGATCCACAGGGTGAGGGTGTCGAGCTCCTTGGTGAGCGGCGGCACCTCCCGCTCGGTGGCGGCCAGCATCCCGGAGATCCGGCCCAGTTCGGTGTCCGCGCCGACCGCGGTCACCACGAGCAGCCCGCTGCCGTGCGTGACCGGTGTGTTCATGAACGCCATGCAGGTCCGGTCGCCGGGCGACAGTTCCCGCCCGCCCGGCAGCGCGACGGTGTCCTTCGCGGCGGGCACGCTCTCACCGGTCAGCGCCGACTCGTCGATCTGCAACGCGCTGGCCTCGACGATCCGCCCGTCCGCCGGGACCTGGTCCCCGGCCGACAGCAGGACGATGTCGCCGACGACGAGCTGTTCGGCGGGGATCTCCGCCTCGGTGCCGTCCCGGCGCACCCGGGCGGTGGCCCGCATCATCGACTTCAGCGCGTTCATCGCGCTCTCGGCCTTGCCCTCCTGGCGCAGGCCCACGACCGCGTTCAGCAGGGTCAGCACGATCAGCAGGATCGCGGTGGTCCACTCCTGGATGGCCAGCGAGACGACGGCCGCGGCCAGCAGCACCAGCTGCATGTAGCTGCGGTACTGCGCGAGGAACCGGCGCCAGGCGGGGGTGCGGCCCTCCTCGGGCAGCACGTTGGCGCCGTGCGCGGCGCGCAGTTCGGCGGCGCGCGCGGCGGACAGGCCGACCGCCGGGGCGACGCCGAGGGCGGCGACGACCTCGGCGGGGGGCCGGGTGTACCAGGCGTCGCGGGGCGCCCGGCCGCCGCTCCGGGGGGCTTCCGGGTCCCGGGCCGTCTCCGGGTTCCGTGTCGCTTCCGGTTTCCGTGCCGAGGGGGGCTCCACCGTCATCGCCTGCCTCCGAACTCTCCGGCCCGCTCGCCGCCGTGGCGCACTAGCGGCGCTTCTTCTTGCCGGACTTCTTGCCGGTCTCCGCCGGGTGGCGGGCGGCGTACGGGTCCGGGGGCGTCCCCTTCGGGGCCTCCCGCTCCAGCTTCCGCCGGGCGGCGAACAGCTTCTTGCGCGTCGCCTCGTCGACCTCGGGGTACCGGGGGTCGATGTCCATCAGGGTGTGCGCGAGGACCGCCGCCGTGCAGATCCGCGCACACCACTTGCGGTCCGCCGGCACCACGTACCAGGGCGCCCACCGGGTGCTCGTCGCCGACAGCATCTCGGAGAAGGCGCGCTGGTAGTCGTCCCAGTACCGGCGCTCACGCACGTCGGCGGCGGAGAACTTCCAGTTCTTGTCCGGCAGGTCCAGCCGCTTGAGGAAGCGGGTGCGCTGCTCCTCCTTGGACAGGTTCAGGAAGACCTTGACCACCTTGAACCCGTTGTCGGTGAGATGGCGTTCCCAGTCGTTGATCTCCCGGTACCGCCGCTCCCAGATGTCCCCGCCACGCGCCTCGGCGGGCAGCTTCTGCCGGACGAGGAGTTCGGGGTGGACCCGTACGACGAGGACCTCCTCGTAGTGCGAGCGGTTGAAGATGGCGATGTCGCCGCGCTCGGGCAGCCGTTGCGCGTACCGCCACAGGTAGTCGTGGTCCAGCTCCTCGACCGAGGGCACCTTGAAGCTGCTCACCCGCACGCCCTGCGGGTTCACCCCGCTCATCACATGGCGGATCGTGCCGTCCTTGCCGCCCGCGTCGAGCGCCTGGAGGCAGAGCAGCACGCCGTAGGTGTCCTGGGCGGCCAGCCGCTGCTGGTAGTCGGCCAGGAGGGCCACCCCGGCGCCCAGCAGCGCGGCGCTGTCCTTCTTCTTCAGGCCGACCTTGTCACGGGGGTCGAAGTCGCGGTCCAGGCGGACCTTGGAGCCCGGCTCCACCCGGAGCCGCGCCACGAGTTGCGCGACCCGCTCCGCTCTCTCGTCCGGCATCACGCATCGGTTCCTTTCCGGTAAGGCGCTTCGAGCCGCCTGCGGACCCGGCGTTCGACCAGGATCGGCACATAGGCCCTGACCCTGGCCTCCCGGAACGAGTCGAAGGCGACCCGGACCTCGGCCTCGACGCGCCGCCGGTCGACGCCGGGCCATCCGGCGCAGAGCCGGTCGACGAGGTCCCGGAGCACCGCGGCGTCGTCACCGGGCCGCCCGGGCGGCGCGGGCGGCGGTCCGTCCGGCTCCGGGAGCCGGGCATCGGCACGGTCCGACAGGGACACGGGCGGTACGCCGGGCGCCGGGGCGGGCACGTCGTGCGGCGCCACCGGCGCACTCACGGGCGGCGCGGCCGTACGCAGGGGTGCCGGCGCGGCCGTACGCAGCGGCGGGGGCGCCGTCCCCGCACCCGGCGGTGGGACCGCCGTCCCCGCACCCGGCGCCGTACCCGCACCCGGAGGCGGACCTGGTGCCTCCGCATACAGCGGCGGGGCCGCCGATTCCAGCGCCCCGACCCGCGCCTCCCGCGGCAATTCCCTTGCTGTAGGCCCCCGTTCGGGTTCCGTCAGGGCCACCGGGCCGCGCGGTCCGCCGCCCGCCTCCCCGAGCACCGGCGCGCCGGGCTCGTCCATCCCGTCATCGACGATCATGACCACACGACTCCGGTCCCTCGAACCCGAAACGCCCGGGTTTGTCGCTGCCATTCTCGGGTCGACCGCACAAGATCGCCTCCCGGGGCGGCCGGGCACCGGTCAGGGAGGTTCCCCGCACCCCCCCGGCCGGTGCCCGCGCACCCGCCGCGACCCCGGCCCATGGCGCGAACTCGCCCCGCGCCACGAACCCTTGGCGCCCACCGCACCGGCCCCGAGGGCCTGCCCGGCTCACCCGTACGGCCCCATCCGCGATGCGGTCCGCCTCCCCCGCTCGGACGATGGCGGCACTGCCCCCTCAGCACCCGGGAGTGCCGATGGCCTCGATGGACGTACCCGCCGACCGGCCGAAACCGGCGGCGCGCGCGGAGGTGAGAGCAGTGGCCGCGCCCCGGCTGACCTGGCTCACCCTGGCGCTCATGACGACCGCGTCCGTGGCCAGCCTGCGGGCCGCGCCGACGATGGCCGTGTACGGGCTGGCCTGCGTGTTCCTCTATCTGCTGCCCGCGGTCGTCTTCCTGCTGCCGACCGCGCTGGTCTCCGCCGAGCTGGCGTCCGGCTGGAACGGCGGTGTCTACCGCTGGGTGAGCGAGGGCCTGTCCAAGCCGCTCGGCTTCCTCGCGGTCTGGTGCCAGTTCGCGATGACGATCTTCTACTATCCGAGCCTGCTGGCCTTCGTCGCCAGCACCATCTCGTACGTCATCAATCCGGCCCTGGCCTCCAACGGCGTCTACACCGCGATCGTGATCATGGTGCTGTACTGGACCGGCGTCTGGGTCTCCTCGCGCGGCACCAAGGCCCTTGCAGGACTGTCCAGTTGGGGCCTGGTCATCGGCACCCTGGTGCCGGGCACCATCCTCGTCGTCCTCGGCATCGTCTTCCTCGGCCAGGGCAACCCCTCCGCCGCCCCGATGACCGCCGACCACCTGCTGCCGGCCTGGACCGGCCTGGCCAGCCTGGTCCTCATCGTCAACAACTTCCTCTCCTACTCCGGCATGGAGATGAACGCGGTGCACGTCTCCTCGCTGAAGAACCCGGCGAAGGAGTACCCGAAGTCGATGTTCCTGGCGATGGGCCTGGTGCTGCTGATCTTCATCCTCCCGGCGCTCGCCATCAGCTGGGTCGTCCCGGCCGACCAGACCAGCCTCACCGCCGGTGTCATGCAGGCCTTCGACGCCTTCTTCTCCTACTTCCACATCGGCTGGATGACCCCCATCGCCGCCGTGATGCTGATCTCCGCCTCGCTGGCCGGCATGCTCACCTGGCTGGCCGGCCCCTCCAAGGGCCTGCTGGAGATCTCCCGCAGCGAGGGCTACCTGCCGCCGTTCCTGCAGAAGCTCAACAAGAACGGCATCCAGCAGAACATCCTGGTCACCCAGGGCGTCGTCACCACCGCGATCGCCCTGATGTACGCGCTGATCCCGGGCGTCTCCAGCGTGTACTGGATCTTCTCGACGATCACCACGCAGGTGTACCTGATCGTCTACCTGCTGATGTTCCTCGCCGCGATGCGGCTGCGGAAGAACCAGCCCGACCACCCGCGCGGCTACCGCGTCCCGGCCCTCGGCCTGGTCTGCGTCGTCGGGCTGCTCTCCTCGGCCGCCGCGATGGTCATCGGCTTCGTGCCGCCCTCGCAGTTCGGCGGCAGCAGCCTCGGCTCCTACATCGCGATCGTCGGCGGCGGCCTGCTGATCCTCGGTCTGCTGATCCCGTGGGCGTTCCTGAAGTTCCGCAAGCCCAGCTGGCGCACGGAGGGCGGTGAGCAGGCATGAGCCCCACCCGGTTCGCGTCCGAGCACCGATGGATCTACATCGGCGCCATCGTCATCCTGCTGGCCCTCGCGGTGATCGGGGTCGTCCGCTGGGAGAACCTCCGGACCACCAACGCGGCCACCGAGAAGGCGAACCAGCTCGCCGACGCCGCCGTCGACGCCGGCTACCCCCGCCCCGACGTCGACACCATCGTCCGCACGCTGGGCACCGACGGCGGCATCGTCTGCGAGGACCCCGGCGCCGCTCTGAGGACGGCCCTGTGGAAGACCAACGTCTCCAACGGCGCCGCCTTCGTCGGCCAGCGCCCGGTCATCGGCGACAGCCGCGCCCTGCGGGCCGAGGCGAAGATCCTGGAGATCTACTGCCCGGAGGAGCTGGACGACTTCGAGGACCGTTTCAACGACCTGGAGACCGACGACACGGTGAGGCAGTGAACCCATGTCCCACACCCCCGACACCCCGGAACTCGCCGCGCGGATAGCCGAGTTGATGCCCCGAGCCAAGAGCGACCTGGCCGAACTGGTGGCGATCCCGTCCGTGGCGGACCCCCGCCAGTACCCGGCCGAGGAGTGCCGACGGGCCGCCCGCTGGGTCGCCGACGCCTTCACCGACGCCGGTCTCAGGGACGTCCACCTCGCCGAGACCCCGGACGGCAGCCACGCCGTCATCGGCCACCGCCCGCCCCCGCCCGGCGCGCCCACCGTCCTGCTCTACTGCCACTACGACGTCCAGCCCCCGCTCGACGACAAGGCGTGGACGAGCCCCCCGTTCGAGCTCACCGAGGGCGCGGACGGCCGCTGGTACGGCCGCGGCACCGCCGACTGCAAGGGCAACATCGTCATGCACCTCACCGCGCTCAGGGCGCTCGGCGAGGACATCCCGGTGGGCCTGAAGTTCGTCGCGGAGGGCTCGGAGGAACAGGGCACGGGCGGCCTGGAGGCGTACGTCGCCCAGCACCCCGAGGAGTTCCTCGCCGACGCGCTGCTGGTCTGCGACACCGGCAACGCCGAGGTCGGCACCGGCACCGCGACGATCACCCTGCGCGGCCTGGCGAACCTCGTCGTCACCGTCGACACCCTGAGGGGCGAGGTCCACTCGGGCATGTTCGGCGGCCCCGCCCCGGACGCGCTCGCCGCCCTGATCCAGACGCTGTCCACCCTGCGCGACCCGGAGACCGGCGCGACCAGGATCGACGGCCTGGACTGCGAGGGCGCCTGGCAGGGCGAGCCGTACGACGAGGACACCTTCCGCCGGGACGCCGGTGTCCTGGACGGCGTATCGCTCACCGGCACCGGCACGGTCGCCGACCGGCTGTGGGCGCGCCCCGCGGTCACCGTCCTCGGCATCGACTGCCCGCCGGTCATCGGCTCCACGGCGGCCGTACCCGCCACCGCCCGCGCCCGGGTCAGCCTGCGCGTCCCGCCCGGCACGGACGCGGACGCCGCCCGCGACGCCCTCACCCGGCACCTCACCGCCGCGGCCCCCTGGGGCGCGAAGGTCACCGTCGAACCCGAGGGCACCGGCTCCCCGTTCCGCGCCGCCACCGACGGCGCCGCCTACAAGGCCCTCGGCACGGCGATGGAGGCGGTCTACGGCAAGCCCCTGGCCTTCCTCGGCCAGGGCGGCTCGATCCCGCTGTGCAACGTGCTGGCCTCGACCTATCCCCGGGCCGAGATCATCCTCATGGGCGTGGAGGAGCCCCGCTGCCTCATCCACGCCCCCAACGAGAGCGTCGACCCCACGGAGATCGAGCACATGGCCCACGTGGAGGCCCTGTTCCTGAGGGAGTTCGCGAAGAGCCGCCGCTGACCGGCCGACGCTGACCGGCCCGCGGCGGGGCGGGAGCGCGGAGACCGGCCCGCCGCGGGGCGGGAGCGCGGCTCAGTCGAGCGCGCTCCTGTCCCGCCACTGGCTCCACGACAGGTTCCACGCCCCGAACCCGTTGCCCGGCTCGACGACGCCCTTGGTGTCCTCGCCGGTGATCTCGAACGGGTCGCCCGGCCGCAACTGCCCGTACAGCCAGCCGGCGTCCGCGTCGCTCATGCCGATACAGCCCGAACTGCGGTTGGCGTTGCCGAAGTACCGGGCGTTCCAGGGCGCGGCGTGCGCGTACATGCCCGACCAGGTCAGCCGCATCGAGTGGTCGACCATCTTGTCGTAGGCGTCGCCGAGGCCCACGGTCTCGGAGTTCATGTTGATCGTGCCCTCCTTGGCCATGAGCACGGCCGTTCCGCGCCAGGAGCGCTTGTCGCCGCCGGGGGTGCCGCCGGACACCGCCAGCCGCCGCACACTCTCGCCGTCGCGCTCCAGGGTGAGCCGGTGGCGGTCGAGGTCGACCTTCACGACCTGGCGGGCGCCGACGGTGAAGGCGGTCGTGTAGTCGCGGACGAACCAGCCGCCGTCCGGCCCCGAGTCGGTGCCGTTCAGCTCGGCGCGCAGGGTGACCTCGGTGCCGGGCTTCCAGTACTCCCTGGGCCGCCAGTCCACCCGGTCCCGGCCCGACCAGTCGCGGACCCAGCCCCAGGAGCCCTCGGTGTCGTTCGAGGTGGTGATCCTGAGCTGCTTCTCCACGGCGGCCTTGTTCTTCACCGGGTGGTCGAAGACCAGGGAGACCGGCTGGGCGACCCCGACGGTGGTGCCCTCGCCGGGCCGCCAGTCGACCTTGTTGACCCGCCCGGCCGGAGCCGTGGTGAACGCGGCGCTGGTGTTCTTCGCGGTGCCGCCCTCGCCGCGGGCCGCCGCCCTCACCGTGTAGGCGGCCCCGGGGACGGCCTTGCGGTCGGAGACCCATGACCGCCCGTCGGCGGCGGTTCTTCCGGCGAGCCGATGGCCCTCGCCGTCGGTGACGGTCACCGAGGTGAGCCTGCCGCCGGTGGCCGTGACCCGTACCGGGTGGCCGGCCGGGACCTGCTTGCCCGAGGGCGTGACGGTGACCGTGACCGGGCGGCCGTCGGCGTCCCCCGACGGCTTGCCGTCCGCGCGGTCGGGGGAGGCGCCCGACGAGCAGGCGGCGAGCGGTGCCAGCAGGACGGCCACGGCGGCGGCCCGGAGGCGGGCGTGCGGCGATATGCGGATGCGGGGCAACGGGACCTCCGGAAAAGGCGGGTGCGCGAGACGGACGAGTCGGCGATGCCGTGACTGTAGAGCCGTCAAAACCCGAGGTCAGCCGCTGTGGGGCTGTATGACGGCGACTGGTGAGGAACGGTCATGGTCCGGTCACATTCGCCGCGCGGAGCGGTCATGGGCCGCTGTGAGCATCCTGTGCAGCCCCGCGACAGGCCCGGGGAGAAGGAGAGGCTCACTGTGTCAGCGCTGCTCGTGCCGCCCGGCCGTGTGCCCGGGGCGCGGAACCGGGACTTCGCCCTGCGCGCCATCACCCCGCGGACCTACCGCGCCTTCCTCGCGTCCCCCGCCGGCACGGCGCTCGGCGCGGGCTTCCTCCAGTGCCCGTCCTGGGCCGACGTCAAGGAGGGCTGGCGTGCCCAGCTGCTCGGCTGGGGCCCGGACCCGGAGGCGGGCGAGCTGACGGGGGTGGCCCTGGTGCTGCTGCGTCAGTTCCCGGGCACCCGCAGGTACTTCGCCTACCTTCCCGAGGGGCCCGTCGCCGACTGGACCGACCCGTACGTCGACGGCTGGCTCGGCCCGCTGCTGGAACACCTGCGCTCCGCGGGCGCCTTCGCCGTCCGGATCGGCCCCTCGCCCGCCTACCGGCGCTGGGACGCGGCCCTGCTCAAGCCGCTCGGCGGCCCGGGGCGGCGGCTCGGCGACGTCCTGGCCAGCGAGGTCGACCCGCTCGGCACCGCCGTCGCCGAACGGCTGCGCGCCCGGGGCTGGCGCCGCTGCGGCGGCGATGGGACCGAGGCCGACGGGGACGCCCAGCCGCGCCACGTCTTCCAGGTGCCCCTGGCCGGACGCACCACCGAGGACCTGTGGTCCGGGCTCAACCAGGAGTGGCGGCGCAACGTCCGCCGCGCCCAGAAGGAGGGCGTGGAGGTGGTGGTCGGCAGCGCGGCCGAACTCCCCGAGTTCTACCGGCTGCTGGGCATCACCGAGCGGCGCGACGGCTTCCGTCTCGGGCGCTCACTCGCCTACTACGAGCGCCAGTACGCGGCCCTCAACGCCGAGGAACCGGGCCGGATGAAGCTCTACCTGGCCCGGCACCAGGGGGAGATCCTCGCCGCCCACACCCTGATCACCGTGGGCCGCCGCGCCTGGTACCAGACCGGCGCCTCCGCCGACCACCGCCGCGAGGTCCGCCCCTCCAACGCCCTGCAGTGGCGGATGATGCGGGACGCCCACGCCCTCGGCGCCGACGTCTACGACATGCGCGGGGTACCCTCCACTCTCGATCCCGACGAACGCGCGTACGGACTGCTGCGCTGGAAGCTCGGGACCGGGGGGCAGGTCGTGGAGACCTTGGGGGAGTGGGAGAGACCTTTGGGCGGCAGCGCCAACCACACGCTCTACCGCGCCTTCCAGGCGTACCTCAACCGCCGGTGAAGCACTCCGCGCCGGCCGCGTCCGAGGTGCCCGCTTCCTCCGCCGACCGCATGGTTTCACGTGAAACAGCCGGCCGGGGCAGTGCCGTCATGGCCGCCGGTTCCCTCGTCGCCCGGGCCACCGGCTTCGCCCGGTCCGCCGTCGTCGCCGCGGCGCTCGGCACCATCGGCCCGGTCGCCGACGGCTACGCGGTCGGCAACTCGCTGCCGACCATCGTCTACATGCTGCTCCTCGGCGGCGCGCTGAACGCCGTCTTCGTGCCCGAACTGGTCAGGGCCGCCAAGGAGCACGCCGACGGGGGCACCGCCTACACCGACCGGCTGGTCACGGTGTGCGTGCTCGCCCTGCTGGCGATCACCGGGGCCGCGGTGTGGGCGGCGCCCGCGATCGTCGACGCCTACACCGACTACAGCGGCGGCCAGGCGGCCATGACCGTCGCCTTCGCCCGCTCCTGCCTGCCGCAGATCTTCTTCCTCGGCCTGTTCACCCTGCTCGGCCAAGTGCTCAACGCACGCGGCCGGTTCGGCGCGATGATGTGGGCGCCGGTCCTCAACAACCTCGTCGTCATGACCGTGTTCGGGCTGTACCTCGCCCTGGCGCTGGGCGGCGGCGACACCCTCACCGCCACCGAGACCGCCGTACTCGGCTGGGGCACCACCGCCGGCATCGCCGTACAGGCACTCGCCCTGGTGCCCGCCCTGCGCGCGGCCCGCTTCCGCTTCCGGCCCCGCTTCGACTGGCGCGGCAGCGGACTGACCCGCCCGCTGCGCGCGGCGGGCTGGCTGGTGCTGCTGGTCCTCGCCAACCAGGCCGCCTACTGGGTCACCACCCGGCTGGCCACCACCGCCGGCCTCGACGGCGGCCCCGGCTACGGCGCCTACAACAACGCCTACGTCCTGTGGGTCGTCCCGCACGGCATCATCACGGTCTCCGTGGTGACCGCCCTGATGCCCCGGATGAGCGCGGCCGCCGCCGACGGCGACCTGCGCGCCGTACGCGACGACGTCTCCCACGCCCTGCGCGTGTGCGCCGCCGCCGTGGTCCCCGCCGCCTGTGCCCTGTTCGCCCTCGCCCACCCGGTGATGGCCCTGGTCTTCGGGTACGGCAGGACCAGCGCCGAGGACACCGCCGCCATGGCCGGCATCCTGATGGCCTTCGCCCCGGGACTGGTCGCCTTCTCGGGCCAGTACGTCCTGTCGCGGGCCTTCTACGCGCTCTCCGACACCCGTACGCCGTTCCTGCTCAACCTCGTGATCGTCGTGCTCAACGCGGGACTCTCCCTGGCCGCGGCCCAGCTGCTGCCGGCGCGCTGGGCCGTCACCGGCATGGCCGCCGCGTACTCGCTGGCCCTGTGCGCGGGCTGGGCGGTGACCGGCCTGGTGCTGGCGCGCCGGCTCGCCGTCGCCCGCCCCCTGCGCTCCTCGGCGGTGGGCGCCCACGGACGGCTGCTGCTCGCCGCCGTCCCCGCGACCGCCCTCGGCCACCTCGCGGCGTCGGCCGCCGCCGGAGCCGGAGCGCTCGCCGCCGCATCCGCGGGGGCCGTCGCCGTCGTCCTCACCTTCGTCCTGCTCGCCCGTCCGCTGCGACTGGCCGAACTCGACGCGCTGCTCTCCGGTGTCCGCCGAAGAGTGACCCGGACCTGACCTTCACCGAGGGAGAACCGCCGATGCCCCGCGTGCTCCTCATCGAGGACGACCCCTCCGTACGCGAGGGGGTCGAACTCGGTCTGCGCCGCCGCGGCCACGAGGTACGGGCGGCCGCGACCGGCGAGGCCGGCCTGGCCGCGCTGGCCGAGTTCCGCCCCGACCTGCTGCTGCTGGACCTGATGCTGCCCGGTATGAACGGCGTCCAGGTCTGCCGCCAGGTCCGCGACCGCAGCCAGCTGCCGATCATCATGCTCACCGCGCGCGGCGACGACTTCGACGTGGTCATCGGCCTGGAGGCGGGCGCCGACGACTACATCGTCAAGCCCGCCCGCACCGAGGTCATCGAGGCCCGCATCCGCGCCGTACTGCGCCGCCTCGACGACAGCGGCCCCGGCCGCCCCTCCATCGAGGTCTACGGCGAACTCACCATCGACCGCGCCGGACTGACCGTCACCAAGGCCGGCCGCCCCCTCGCCCTCGCCCCCTCCGAACTCAAGCTCCTGCTGCACCTGTCCGCCGCCCCCGAGCAGGTCTTCAGCCGGCAGCAACTGCTGGAGCACGTCTGGGAGCACGGCTTCCACGCCGACGCCCGGCTCGTCGACGCGTGCGTCGCCCGGCTCCGCGGCAAGATCGAGGACGAGGCCGGCACCCCCCGCTACGTCCAGACCCTGCGCGGCTTCGGCTACCGCTTCGGACCGCTGTGAGCGGCCGCCCCGGCCGCCGGCTCAGGTTCAGGGCGTTCGGGCTGCGCACCCGGCTGCTGCTCGCCTTCCTGCTGGTCGCCGCCGTCGGCTCCGGCACCACCGCCGCGCTGACCTACCGCGAGGCCCGCAACGCGGTGCTGGAGACCGCCCAGGACACGGCGGTCGCCACCTTCCGCGAACTCGTCCAGCAGACCGGATTCGCCCTCCCGGTAAGGGAGGAGGGCCTGGACCTGGCCCTCCAGGACCTCGCCCGCAAGGGCAAACCGCACCCCTGGGTCGTCTTCGCCGAGTACGGCTCGCTGCGCGCCTCCTCCGGCGAGAACCCGGTCTCCACCGTCATCACCCCCGAACTGCGCCGCGCCGCCCGCGCCGACCCGCACGGCAGCTTCGAACGCGTCGTCAAGGACGGCGTCCCCTACCTGACCATCGCCATGCCCACCGTCTTCAAGACCAGCGCCGAGAGCGTGCTGCCGAGCGGACTCGTCCTGTACGCCGTCATGCCGATGACCGACGAGCAGCTCAACGTCGACGCCCTCCTCATGGCCGCCCGCGACGGCGCGCTGCCCGGCCTCGCCATCGCCCTGGTCCCCGCGCTGATCGCGGCGCGCAGCGTGCTGCGCCCGGTGCGGGAGCTGCGCGCGGCCGCCCACAGCATGGGCGGCGGCCGGCTCGACACCCGGATCCGGGTGCGCGGCCGCGACGAACTCGCCGACCTCGCCCGCACCTTCAACGAGGCGGCGGAACAGCTGGAGCGTTCGGTGACCGAACTGCGCGAGGCCGGCGAACGCGCCCGCCGCTTCGCCTCCGACGTCAGCCACGAACTGCGCACCCCGCTCGCCGGAATGCTCGCCGTCACCGAGGTCCTCGACGAGGACGCCGACCGCCTCGACGCCGATACCGCCCGGGCGGTCCGCCTGGTCAGCGCCGAGACCGGGAAGCTCGCCGTCCTGGTCGAGGACCTGATGGAGATCTCCCGCTTCGACGCCCGCGCCGCCGAGCTGAACGCCGACGAGGTCGATGTCGGCGAGGCCATCCGCCAGACCCTGCGGAG
This sequence comes from Streptomyces sp. NPDC000983, assembly GCF_040299205.1. Classification (NCBI taxonomy): domain Bacteria; kingdom Bacillati; phylum Actinomycetota; class Actinomycetes; order Kitasatosporales; family Streptomycetaceae; genus Streptomyces; species Streptomyces sp. NPDC000983. The sequence continues at coordinate 435,556 of NZ_JBEPBM010000002.1, forward strand.
CCGGCACTGGAGCGACGACCGGGTCCGCGTCGACCTGCCCGACGGCATCCGGGCCCGCCTCGACCCGCGCCGCTTCGACCTGGTGATCGCCAACCTGGTCGGCAACGCCCTCAAGCACGGCGGCACCCCGGTCACCGTCCGGCTGCGCGCCGGGACAGCGGCCACGGGCACCCCGGTGCTGGTCACCGAGGTCGCCGACAGCGGACCCGGTATCCGCCCCGAGGTGCTCCCGCACATCTTCGACCGCTTCTACAAGGCCGACGCGGCCCGTACCCGCTCGACGGGCAGCGGCCTGGGCCTGGCGATCACCCAGGAGAACGTGCGCCTGCACGGCGGAACCGTCCACGCCGGGAACCTGACCGGGGGCGGCGCCGTCTTCACCGTCGTCATACCGCTGCGCGCGGAGGAGGCCGGGGAATGAGGCGTGCCCGCAGGCGCCGTCGCGCCGCCGTCGCCCTCGCGGTCGCGCTGGCCGTACCGCAGCTCGGCGGCTGCGGCATCCAGGAGACCGACGTCATCGCGGCGGGCGGACCCGCCAGCTTCCAGGCCTTCCTCGACCGCGAGTACGACATGCTGCTGTTCTTCCGCGCCCCCGACGGCGGACTCAGCCCGGTGATCCGGACGACCGAGCTGTCGCACGGGTTCGGCGACGAGTACGTGGTGGTCGAACCCGGCGACGACGCCACGGAGGAGCCGGGGTCGGGCGACGGGAGCGCCTCCGGCGGGAGCGCGCAGGGGGCTTCCGGTGGCGGGAGCGCGGTGAACCCGGTCGGGGTGGTGGGCCCGGAGAAGGTGATCACGGCCCTGTTCGTCGGCCCGCGGGAGGAGGACCGCGCGGCGGGCCTGGACACCGCCCTGCCCGCCCTGCGGCCCGGCGGGACCATAGAGGTCGACCGGGGTCCCGGCTACCGGGTCACCGTCCGGGTGCCCCTCGACCTGACGGACCTGGACCCCACCGCCCTGCGCCAGCTGATCTGCACCGTCGCCTACACCGAGGACGGCGACGGCCGGATCGAGGTGGAGCTGAGGGGCGACGAGGACACGACCAGCTCCGGCACCTGCGACCTCGCCCCCGGCCGGGACAGGCCCGCGGGGGCCACACCGTCCGCCACCCCCGACTGACGGCTGAGGCTGACGGCGTCCTTGCTCGGCCTGGCGCCCGCCCCCCGGATCTACCGGCGTACCGCCACCGCCACCGCCCCCGCCTTCCTGACGTGCAGCACATGCCCGTCCAGGGGCAGCGGGGACCGGTCCACCAGGGCGAGGCCGGCGTCGGCGAGGAGCTGCTCGTAGTGGGCGGCCCGCCGCTCACGCCCGCCCACGTTGCACATCATGTGCAGATCCCAGGCGGTGGCCAGCGAGGCCGAGCCGTCGGAGGGCAGCAGCCGCTCCACGACGAGCAGATCGGCGTCGTCGGGCATCGCACGGGCGCAGTGGCGCAGGATCTCCCGGCAGCGCTCGTCCTCCCAGTCGTGCAGGACACGCGAGAGGAGGTAGACGTCGCCGCCCCCGGGCACGTCCGCGAAGTCACCGGCCAGGAAGGTGCAGCGGGCGCCGTGACCGGCCCCGGCCAGCCGGCGCCGGGCGGCCTCCACGGCGTGCGGGCGCTCCAGCAGGACCCCGCGCAGCCGCGGGTGCGCGGCGAGGACGCGGCCGAGCAGCTCCCCGTTGCCGCCGGCGATGTCGACGACGGTTGCTCCGGCGGGCGCCTCGGCCGCCGCGGTGAGCGCCGGATGGGCGGGGACCGGGTCGAACATCGCGGCCCCCGCCGCCATCGACGCGTCGAAGAGTTCCGCGAGTTCGGGATCGCGGGCGAAGTGGTCGAAGTGGTGCTCCCCGAAGACGTGCTCGAAGGCGACCTCCCCGGTGCGCACGGTGTGCCCCAGCTCGCCGAACGACCGGTAGAACGGTCCGCCGTACATCAGCGCCAGCGCCCGCATCGACCCGGGGCCGCCCGACCGCAGCAGGGCGCCCCGCTCGGTGAGACGGAACCCGTCGCGGCCCTCCGTCACCGCGCCGAGCATCGCGAGATAGCGCAGCAGCTTCCCCAGGTTCCCCGGCCGCGCCCCGACCTCCCGCGCCAGTTCGGCCAGGGCGACCCCGCGCCCGGTGTCCATCGCGTCCGGCACCCGCAGCTCGGCGAAGACGGCGAGCGCCTGCGTCGTCCACGCCCCGGTCATCAGCCGCAGGAGCGTTTCCGCCGGCTGTCCGGCACGGTGTTCGGCGAGGTGGGCGGCGAGCACGTCACGGTGGTCGCCGGGCACGTACAGCTCCACCCGCCGGTAGCCGACCTTCGCCTCCACGGGCAGGCCGAAGTAGAAGACGGTGCCGTTCTCGTGCGGGTTGTAGCCGCCTCCGTCGGGCGTGGCCCCGTAGCGGGCGAGGGTCGCGCACAGGCCGCGCAGCACCAGCGGGTCGGGCGCCGTCACGTCGAAGGCGACATGCGCCTCGTGCTGCTGCTCCCGCTCGTGCGCGGCGATGCCGTCCAGGTCCGAGCCCGGCGGAACGGTGAGTGCGAACACCTCGACCGTCCGGCGGGCCCCGTCCGCGCCGGTCACCGCCGGGCGCAGGATGCCGACGTCCAGGTCCGCGGCCGGCCGCCGGTGCCGCAGCGCCAGCCGGCCGCGTACGACGACACTCGGCCGCGGCGGCTCGGAAGCGGAGAGTCCGCAGTCGGCGAGCATCGCGGCCAACTCCGCCTCGCCCGAGGGGAAGACGAGCAGCGCGGCGTGGGAGAAGCGGCAGCGCTCCACGAGAGCCCGCAGCTCCGGCCCGTCGAGCCCGGGCAGCAGGAGCGGCAGCAGCGTCGCGGTGTCCTGCTCCCTGACGAATTCGACCGTCGTACGCAGGCGGGACGTTTCGCCCGACAACGTCGTGATCATTACGGACATCCTCATTCCGGTGTTCGGGTGGTGCGAGGGTGAGAGAGAGCCTTCTGGGGCGGGAGGACAGGCGGACCGATTCCTCACACGCCGACGTAGTGCTCGGCGAACCAGTCCTGCCGACTGCGCGAGGTCCGCAGCGAGTCGAGGCGGGACCGCCACAGGGCGTGGTGGAACGGTGAGCCGCCGTCGCGGCCGGAGGGGCCGTGCAGGAGCCCGATCATCCAGTGGGAGAACTCCTGCGCCCGCCAGATGTGGGCCAGACAGCGCGCGGAGTAGGAGTCGAGCCCCGTGGGGTCGCCGTGCAGGAGGTCGGCGACCAGGGCGAGGGCGAGGAGTTCCGCCTCCAGGACGGCGAGGTTGGCGCCCTTCGCCGCGGACGGGCTGATGAGGGCGGCGGCGTCGCCCGCCAGGAACAGCGAGCCGTGGCGCAGCGGTTCGAGCACGTCGGAGGTCAGCTCGACGACGGAGCGCTGGGTGAACGGGCCGCGCTCCAGCGGCCCGTGCTCCTTCGCCCGCATCCGCAGATCCAGCTCGTCCCAGATCCGCTCCTGCGACCAGGCCCCGGCCGGAGTGCCGCGCTCGCACTGCAGGTAGTAGCGGGTGACGTCGCTGCTGCGGGCCATGTGCCCGGCGAACCCGCGCTCGTGCACCGCGTACCCGACGGCGTCCATGCTGGGCGGCGCCTGGGCGAGCAGCCCGAGCCAGGTCACTCCGTGGTCGCAGGGGTACCGGCGCACCGAACCGGCCGGCAGCGAGCGCCGGGCCGCCCCGTGCCGCCCGTCGCACCCGGCCACGTACCGGGCCCGGAACCCGCCGGGCCGTCCGTCCGCCTCGCGCACCGAGACGGAGGGCCGCCCGGTGTCGGCGTCGAGCACGGCCACCGCCTCGACCCCGAACCGCACCCGCCCGCCGCGCCCGACGAACCGCGTCAACAGATCGCCGACCAGCTCCTGTTGGGGATAGACGGTGTGCCGCTCGCCCCGCCCGAGCCGGCCGTAGTCCAGCCGGAACCCGCCGTCCGCGGTACGGAACTCGCACACGCCGTGCTCCTGCCCCCGCCGCCTCAACCCCTCGTCGAGACCGTGCCGTTGGAGGACCCGCACGGTGTGCGCGGCGAGGAACCCGGCCCGCGCCCGGGTCCGCACCTGCGCGGCCTCGGCCCGCTCGACGACGACGCAGTCCACCCCGCTGTCCAGAAGGAGATTGCCGAGCACGAGCCCGGCCGGTCCGGCGCCGAGAACGACCACATCGGCCGCCCCCCAGTTCTGCCCTTCGATCACGAACGGGATGCTAGGTGAACCAAGGCCACGTACCGGACAAAGATCACCTGAATGCCGGTCCGGGGTGGGAACGGGGGCGAATCGGCCGCCTCCACGGGCCCGTCCGTAGCGCGCGGCGGGTGTCCCGGGTGGGGAACGAGGACCAGGACGCACCGGAGAGCGGTGCGTCCTGGTCGTGGCGCGGAGTGCCGGACGCCGGCCCGGTCAGGGCCGGCGGGGGGTCACCGGCGGTAGCCGGGTTCGAGGGTCCCGGCGCGGGTCACCAGCCGTAGCCGTAGCCGGGTTCGAAGGTCACGGTGGGGGAGCCGCCGGAGAGGTCGACGGTCGCGGTGAAGGAACCCGTGGAGGTGTCCTTCTGCTTGTCCTCGGTGTCCGCGAAGGTGTCGACGGCGACCCAGCGCACCTCGAAGTCCAGCTCGCCGTAGGCGGTCACGGTGCCGTCCTCGGCCAGCTCGGTCTCCACGTCCGGCTCGGACTTCTGGGTCCAGCGGACGTCCTCGGCCTCGTCGAGCGAGGAGTAGTAGGTGTCCGGGGCCAGCGGGCAGTCCTCGGGTTCGAGGGTCGTGCTGCGCTCCGCGCACTGCGCCAGCTCGGTGAGTACGGCGGTCCGGGCGGCCTGCTCGCCCTCCTCGGTGAGTGCCGCTTCGAGGCCGTCGGCGGTCCCGGAGCCGCCGGGCTCCACGAGGACCGAGCCGCCGCCGTCGGCGGAGAGGTAACCGGAGTTCACTCCCTCGACGGTCACCAGCCCCGGAAAGACGGTGAGTTCGGCGTAGCCGTCCTCCAACGGCACCTGCACGCCGTTCACTTCGACCTCGTCGAGCAGCCCGGACGCGGTCACGTCGACGCTGCCCAGGCCGTCGGAGACCTTCCAGCTGCGCCAGAGTCCGAAGTGGTCGTCCTCGTCGGCGACCAGGAGCAGCGAGGTCTCGCGCTCCTGCCCGTCCACCGAGTAGGTGACGGTGACCGTCGCCGTCGTGTCGGACTCGTCGACCTCGCCCACGCTCACCTCGGTCAGCGCGGCGGCCTCGCGCTGGCTGTCGAGGGCGGCCTCGGTCAGCAGCGGCCCGGAGGGGGCGCGGTCGAGGAGGGCCAGGGCGTCCTCGGCCCGCCCTTCGGCGACGGCCCGGAGGTAGTCCTCGGCGGCGGCCTCCGGCCCGTAGACCTGGGAACCCACCACGGCCCAGGCGGCGGTGCCGCCACCGCCGAGCACGACGGCGGCGACCAGGCCGACACCGGTGAGCCGCGCCCACTTCGCGTCGGTGGCCAGCGGCGGACAGGCGAGCGGCTCGGTCTCCGAGTCCGTGAGCTGGCCCGGCACCGTACGGCCCTTGCGGCGCGCGGCGTCGGCCAGCAGCGCCGCCCACTGCGGGTGCACGGGCAGGCCGGGCAGCCGCAGCACCCGGGCACCCGTGGCGGGGAAGGCGCTCAGCAGCGGCCGGGTCAGGAACTGGGCCGCGAGCAGCAGCAGCGCGCCCCAGGCCAGTGCCACGAACAGGGTCCCGAACAGGCTCAGCCCGAAGGTCACGGAGCCGTGCGCGCTGCCGCTGGCACCGAAGGCCCCGGCACCGGTGTCGACGCCGCCGTCGATCTCCGCGCTCAGCCCGGACACCACGCCGAGCGGCACCCACACCACGGCCATGACGACCGCGAACCGCCACAGCGTGGGCAGCAGCCGCTCCCGGGGGTCGTGGGCCAGCGCGTGACGCACCGCCGCGAGGACCACCACCAGCGCGACGGCGAGCAGCAACAGGTAGGCGGGGCCGGGCATGCCGCCCGTGAACAGGCCCGCCTTCGCCTCCTCCAACTGACCGGCGTCATCACTGCCGAGGAAGGACTCGACGCTCGCGGCACCGGTCAGCGAACCGCCGACGGTGACGCCCATGGCCACACCGGCCAGCATGACCGCGGAGTTGACGAGCGTGAGCAGCGAAAGACCCAGCGCGGCACCGGTGCCGAGGTCACCGGTGTCGCCGAACACCGCGAAGCCCAGCGCCGTCAGGGCGGACAGGCCGAGCAGGACCGCGCTCACGGTGCCCGCGGCGACCACGGGGGAACGCCACGCGCGCAGCCGTCCGGCCGCCGTGCCCGGCAGCGCGTCCGCGGCGCGGTACCGGACGAGGGCACGACCGGCGAGGTCGGCGAGGAAGACGAAGAGCAGCGTGTACGCGAGGAGCGGCCAGAGGGAGACCCCCAAGTCGACGGAGACGGAGCCGAGTTCCTCGGTCGACATCCCGTACACGGCCGAGGAGTGCGTGGCCAGGGCCAGAACGCCCAGGGCGACGGCGTACACCAGCGCGCCGGTGGCGGACCGTCCCGCGACCCGGGCCCAGGTGTCCGCTCCGGCGCGCCGCTCGTCACGCCGGGCGAACCACCACACCGCCAGCAGCCCGGTGCAGGTGAACAGCAGCACCTGCACGGTGAGTCCGAACTCCCCCTGCCCGGCGACACCGCTCGGCGCGAACTCGCCGAAGCTGTCGGACGACGATGCCGAACTCCCCTCCAGGGTCAGGCTCAACGTCCCCCGAAGGGCGAGGCAGGCCACCCACACGGTGCTGATCAGCCAGTCGCCGACCGTGCCGGAGTCCTCCTCCAGCGCGAACTGCGCGACCAGGACGATGACGACGAACAGCAGCGCGAGCTGACTCCCCAGCGCCGAAAGCGCGCCGACGGCGGCGGCCTTCGCGGACCGGTTGTCCGGCCGCACCCGCTCGAACCAGACGGCCGCCCGGCCGGGAGCGACGGGCCCGACGGGCGCCGACGGTGGCACGGGCGGGGGCGGGGTCTGTGGCGCCGACGGGGGTGCGGGCGGTACGGGCGGCATCGGCGGCGGCGTCGCCGCGGTCGCCGTCGTCACCGTGATCGCTGCCCCGCAACTGCTGCAGAACGCGTGGCCCGCGGCTATCGGCGCGGCGCAGGACGGACAGGTGCTCATGGACTTCCCTGGAGGACTGGCGGCCCGGCGGGCCGACGGGTGAGGCGGAGCGAACCCCCGACCGCCCGGACGCACCACGAACCCGGACACCGGCTTGCACACCGACCTCCGCGCCCTGGGCACCGAACGGGGAGGAGTCCCTCACTTGTGAAGATCCCGTGGTTGTTGCGTGGGGAATTGATAGCAGCCCGAGGCGACCAGTGCAATGGCCAAACGTCGGCCATACGCCTCTGACCGGCGCAAACCCAGCACGGCGAGGTGTGCGAAACCCCGTGACCGGCTTCGCCGACTGCCCTGCACATGTCACTGACCGCCCGTCATGTGGTCGCGTAAAAGCCCTACTTGTCCACTCGGCGAGGAAACGCCCCGAGCGGTCAGCGCAGGGCCCTGTACCCCTGCCACCCGGCGGCGATCTGTACGCGCGCCCCGAACGAACCCTTGCCGTCACCGCTGTTGCGCCACAGCCGGCCGGAGGTGTCACGGGAGACGACGTCCGCCCTCCCGTCCCCGGTGATGTCACCGACACCCACCACGACGTCGTAGGAGGCACCCCAGCCGTCGGCCACCGCGACCCGCGCCTTGAAGCCGCCGCTCGCCGTGCCCGCGTACCGCCACAGCTTGTTCGACCTGTCCTGCGCCAGCAGGTCCCCGTGACCGTCACCGTTGAGGTCGCCGACGCCGACGATCTTCTTGTAGCCGGACCACTTGGAGAAGATCTTCACCCGGGTCGAGAACGCGCCGCCACCGGTGGCCCGGTACAGGTAGACGTCACCGGTGGACGCCTGGCGGGCCAGCAGCTCCGCCCGGCCGTCGCCGGTGATGTCGCCCGGTGAGGTCAGCACGTCGTACTGGTTCCAGCCCGACCCGCCCAGCGTGGTGTACGGCGTGGACGTCGTCAGCGCCTTGCCGCACCCCGGGCGGTACGCCCGCAGCACACCACTGGCGAACCGCACGAGCACGTCGTTGCAGCGGTCGCCGTCGAGGTCCCCGAACGGCACCGCCGTGATCGAGGACGGCCAGCCCGAGGCCGAGGTCTTCGTCGAGAACTTCCCGCCGCCGTCGCCCCGGTGGAAGGAGAGCGTGCCCGCCGAGGTGAGCGTGAGCAGGTCCCCGATGCCGTCCGACCCGACCTGGTCGCGTCTGACCGCGGCACCGCCGGTCAGCCTCAGCGTGCCGGAAGCCGTCGCCGACGCACCCTGCCCGTCGGCCGGGGCCGCCGTCAGCGTCCAGCCGTACGTGCCGTTCGGCACGTACGCGCCCGTCGACGTCCGGCCGTTCCAGGACGCGCGGACCGCGTCGTGCGCGGCACCGCCGGACAGCGTGCGCACGGTGGCCCCGGACGCCTTGTTCCTGAGCACCAGCGTCCATGACGCGGCCGGCTTCGACAGCCACCACGTACCGTCCCACGAGGCCGACGTCTCCCCCGCGCCGATGGCGGGTTCCGCCTTCGCCCCCAGGACCGCGAGGTCCGTGACGGGGACGCCGGCGCGCCGGACGTGGATGTCCTGGGAGGCCGGGTCCACGTAGCCGACGAGGCCGGTGTACGGGTCGAGGTCCCACTTCCCCGCCCTGGCCGCCAGGGTCCGGCTCACCGCGGAGCCGCTCGTGACGTCCGTGAGGACCAGCGCGCCGGACGTGGCGGCGCGCGTGACCAGGAAGCCGTCGCCCAGGCGCGGCTCCGGGCCCGTGGGCACGTCGATGAGCGTCTTCCGGCGGGTGTCGTACACGTACGCCTTCGACTCGCCGCCCTGGGCGGTGCTGCACCAGCCGGACCAGTGCACCCAGCGTCCCACGGCCTGGAGGTTGCCCGGAGCGCAGCCGCTGCCGGCGCCGAACACCCGGAACGACGTGATCGTGTCGCCCGAACGCACCTCCTGGGCAGTGACGACGCCGTCATCGGCCGCCGTCCACAGCGTCTCCCCCCACAGGCGGGCGGGGACCTTGCCGGCCGCGCCCGTCCGGGTCAGTACGACCTTCCCCGTGTCGAGATCCGCCACGTTCAGGCCGTCTCCCGCGGGCGAGGGGCCGTACCAGCTCGCATACCGGCCCGCGACGTCCACGACGCCCTGGTCGTCCTGGAGACCCGAGCCGATCACGGTGCCGGGAAGGGACTGACCCCGGTCCAGCACCAGGACCTCGCCGGGTATGTACCGGATGACGGCCCGGCCGTCGCCCGTACCTCTGAGGTCGGGACAGGCCCCGTGGTCCCCGACCGCGGTCCCGCACCTGCGGGTCCGTCCCCGATCCGTGCGCGTGCCCGCCGTCAGGTCCCCCGCCGTGGTCAGCGAGCGGCTGTACAGGCGCGTCATGTCGTCGCCGGACTCGTAGGTCATCAGCTCGCCGCCGCTCAGGTCGAGCGACTCGATCCCCAGGGGTACGGGGGCGAGACCCACGATCCGGCGGGCCCGGGGCAGACCGTCGGCCCCCGCCTCGACCTTGGCGATGCCGTAGTCCAGCGCGGATTCGCCGCCGGCGACGACCAGGCCGCCGTCGGGGCTCACGACGGCGGTGGGATCGGCGCGCTCGAACAGGGGCAGCTCCGCGGAGCCGTCGAAGGGCAGGGCCGAGACGCTCCAGGCTTCCGACGAACCGTCGCGCCGCGCGACGACCACCGCGTCTCCGACGACGCCGAGCACCTTGTTCTCCGAGGTGCGGGGCAGCGCGACCTCGTGAACAGGCGCGTCGTAGGCACCCTCGGCGTACACCCGCGCCCGGGACGTGCCGTACATGCCGACCAGGTAGCCGGGCCCCACGACGGTGTCCGTGTTCGCCACCAGCGGCGGCAGAATCGTGGCGGCACCGGTCTCCGTGTCCACCCAGGCGTACCGGAGGACCCTCTCCGGACCGTAGTAGTTGACGAGGATCCCGAAGGCCGAACCCCTGGTGAAGAAGGGGAACTCCACCCCGTCCGGCAACCCGGTGACGGGCGTCCGGACCGTGCCGCCGTTCTCATGACGCAGCAGGAAGAGCCCGGTCCGTTTCCCGCCCGTCGACGTACCGGTGAGCACGGTACGTCCGTACGTCTGCATGTACTCCTGGCCCGCAGGGACGGTCACCGTCTCCGTCGTGCCGGTCGCCATGTCCAGGAGCGGGACCCGCCCACCACTGCTCGGGGACGGGCGCAGGGCGACGACGTCCGAAGCGGTGCCGTACGAGCCCCCGCTGCGCGGTGCGAGTCCCGCGCCGCCTTCGACGGGCTTACGGCTGCCGTCGTAGCCGGTCCACCAGAGCCCGGCCCCCTCGGTGGTGGAGCGGTACTCCAGGAAGCCGGTCGCCCCCGCGCTCTGCAGATACGCCACGCGCGGAGTCGTTCGCATGGTGGCCGGAACGACGATCTCCGACGCACTGTCCGCGTACGCGGGCGCGACCAGCGGCGGCACGGCGGACACGGAGAGCCCCAACCCGACGACCACACCGACAAACCCACGCCCAAAGCAACGCCGCGCCACTTGCTTCCCCTCCCTGAAGGAGGGCCCCATCCCCCCGAACAAGTGGGCGGATATTAACACCGGTTGAGGAGGGTGGACCTTGCTGAGCCGACGGGGTGGTCGGCGCCGAGGATGCGTTCCCGGTCGGCCAGGACCTGCTCGCCGTGATCGGAATGCGGCGCGAGCTGTCGGTGCAGTTCGTGGTGGAGTGCCCCAGTGCCATCAGCATGGACGCTCTGTCACCGCGCGGCCGGGTCAATTACCTGGGGGTTCGAAATGGAGCGGGTGACGAGAACCGAACTCGCGCTCTCGGCTTGGGAAGCTGCGGGCATGTGCGGCCCGCTCATGAACTGAACCGGGCCGATGTCCAGGACGAGGGCTCATTGCCCTTGGTCACGTTCCCCGTCGTTGCCCGTTGGTCCCCGCTCTGTCTGGTGCGCTTGTGGTGCGGTGGACACGTCCTCGCTTGATGCCGCCGCCGGTAGCGAACCGAACTGGCGCTGCCCCGGCGCACGATCTGCGGCAGCTTCTGACCCTCCTGGTCTGTCGGTCTGCGCACACGGACGGGCTCGGCCACCGCGCCTCCGGCGGTCGGATCGGATGTCACCGCACATCCACACCGCAAGGACCGCCAACGCGGCGAACTACGCGGTCACGGCACTGGAGACGAACGAAGCCACTGGCAGCGGTCTGGAGCGGATTCGCGGACCCCTTCTGCTGTTACTCACTTTCGGGTGACGGCCCGAACCCTCGCAGGGTGGCGCGCCATGGCGGAGAGAGGCCCTGCCCCGATCCCCACAAGACCTCCCCCGGCCTGTGGGTACGTCAACGCGACCATATGGGACATAAGTGGGCGTTGCATCTGAGGGTTATGGAAATGTGGGCAGCAGGTAACAGAGGTCATGTTCTGCCCGTAGGTGCCCGGTGGTGTGGACAAGGTGTGTGTGCGGCCAGCCGGTCGCCGACGCACATCACACCGGATCCCGGAGCCCGTTCAGGCTGTCGGGGATGGTGTCTGCACCCTGAGGGGGACTCATGTCCGCTTCCGCTTCTGTCACCGCCCGCAGTCTCGTCGCCGCCGCGCTCGCCGCCGGCGCCGTGGTCTCCGTGGTCACGCTGCCGGCATCGGCCGCCGACCACCGCCCTGAGCGGTCGAGGGTGACGATCTCGGACGTCCAGTACAACTCCCCCGGCCACGACGACGGCTCCAACCGCTCCCTGAACCGGGAGTGGGTGGAGATCACCAACAACGCCCGCCGCAGCGTCAACCTCGACGGCTGGACCCTGAAGAACGAGGACGGCAAGACCTACACCTTCGAGGACTACCGCCTGGAGGGCCGTACCACGGTCCGTATCCACACCGGACGCGGCCGCGACACCGACACCGACCTGTACCAGGACAGCCGCCGCTACATCTGGGACAACCGCGACACCGCCACCCTCCGCAACGACCGCGGCCGCTACATCGACAGCGACTCCTGGGGCCACCACCGCCACGGCGGTGGCGGGCACCACCACAACGGCGGCGGCCGCCACCACTGACCCCACACCACACGCACACCCGACAACAACACGGGCGCGGGCGGGCCCCCCCCGCCCCGGGGGGCCCCCTCCGTGGAGGCGGAGGCCCACAGAGGGCAAAGGGCCGGCCGCCCCCAGGCGGAAGAGGGGGAGTGCCGCG